>JACROC010000008.1 GCA_016214655.1 Candidatus Harrisonbacteria bacterium | reverse complement strand
TCCCAAATCGGAACTTTATGGATTGGTTAGCCAGATGAGACGAGCCAGTATTTCAATTCCTTCTAATATCGCTGAAGGATATAAAAGGAAAAATCTCGGAGAATATGTGCAATTTTTAAGCATTGCAGACGCTTCTGCTGCGGAATTGGAAACTCAGTTAATTATTTCTAAAGATTTATATAATAATATCAATTTTTCGCGAACATTCTCTTTATTGGAAGAAGTTCAAAAAATGCTAATTACTCTTATTAAAAAGCTAAACCCTAAACCCTCTACCCTAAACCCTAATAAAGGCCAGGTACTCATTGAAGCCATGGTGGCGATGTCTATTGCGACCGTCGGGCTGCTTGGAGCTTTTGCCCTGCTTTCCTCTTCTTTGCGGCTGAACCGAGATGTCAACGACAAATTTATCGCGGTTAATCTGGCAACCGAGGGTTTAGAAATCGTAAAAAATCTGCTTAGGCACAATGCTATTCTGACTTATCCATGGAATGCGGGCGAATGCCTTCTGGAAGGATCTCATGAAATGGACTGGAATGAAGACGGAGAAAATTCGCAATGCACATACGAAAGTCCAAATGGTAAATTTTTGAAATTTGATTCGGCTACCGGACTCTATAGTTATGATAATGGGGACCCCAGCAAGTACAAACGCGAAATAACCGTTTCCTGGCCCGGCCCGCCAGAAAATGAAAATGAAATCAGGGTGAATGTCATTGTCCGCTGGGATGGAATCGGCGGCGCCAAATACGAGATTAATCTAGAAGACCACTTTTTTAATTGGCTGACCCAATGCAATGACGGACTGGATAATGACGGCGACAATAAATTCGATCAACAAGACGACAACTGCAGCGCCCCCAATGATCCATTTGAGGGATAGACATAAAAACTTATGACCAAAGAACAAAGAAACAAAAGAACAAAGAAACAAAAAGGTACGACGATCATGGAACTGCTGGTAACCATGGCTTTGTTTTTAACTTTTATTGATATTGCCACCGCGGTTTTTATAAGATCTCTCCGCACTCAGAGAATAGCCGTCAGCCAAATGGCTACCAACAGCAATGCCGCGCTGGCAATAGAACAAATAGTTAGAGAGCTGAGAATCGGAAAAGATTTCTGTAAAGATCAGGGTGATTGTATACCGTCGCAACCGCTATCCGGAGACCCCATCTCCAGACTGACCTTTACCAAAGAAGAAGACAAAATAACTTATGATACCGAAAGCCCTCCTGGCCTGAATATAAAATCAATCCGAAGAACCGTAAATAATGGATTCCCTTCCTACCTTACTGCGGATAATGTGGACGTTAAAAAATTAACTTTCCGGGTCACCGGAATCAGTTCCGGAGATAAATTTGATCCTAAAATTACCGTAACCCTTCAAATAGGCACCCCCAGCGGGTCATCTATAAATAATCTCCAGACCAGCGTCAGCGTCAGAATCCCGAGCGTGGATCCCTAAGAAATGAAATCCCAAGCACGAAATCCAAAATCCTAAACAAATTTAAATATCTAAAATACTAAATTCAAAAATTTTTAGATTTTGATAATTTGAATTTTGATATTATTTAAAATTTAGGATTTAGAGCTTAGATATTAGGATTTAAAGTTTGGTGCTTCCTTTATAATATTTCAAATAAAGTAAAATATTGCCTTAGTAAAAATTCTCCAAAAAAGAACACTAGCATTGCCCCTAATATCAAAAATGGCCCGAATGGAACTTGACTCTTCATCCCCCACCTGCGAATAAGCAACAAAACAGCGCTCACGACTCCGCCAACCAACGATCCAAACATAAAAATAAATAAGACATCCGGCCAACCATAAAGAAAACCAAGCGCTCCTAATAACTTCAGGTCGCCCATACCCATTCCTTTGCCACGCGTCAGAAAAATAATTGCGCCCGTAAGTAAAATCCCGAAACCGGCTCCAAATAAATGATTTAGCCAAATATTCTGGCGAAGGCCAAATAAAGAAGCGTAGGGGCCGATAAATGATCCCTGGAATTCTCCAAAGTTTCCTGCTGAACTTAAAATTAAAACTAATCCTAAAATAACCAGCGCCCAATTTAATTCGTCCGGAATCAGATATAAACGATAATCAATTGTCCAGATTAAAAGAAAGGTTAGAAATACTAAAATCCAAATAATACTTTCAATGAGGGTATAGGGTTTAGGGGTTAGGGTATAGTTTGAAAAATAAAGCGGGAGTAGAAAAATTAAGCCGCTGGTTAGTTCCACTAATGGATATTGCCAGGAAAGTTTAGCGCCGCAAGATCGGCACTTGCCTAACTGAACCACGAAACTTAAAACCGGAATTAATTCATACCAACGCAGGGTTTTGCGGCAGAACGGACAATGAGAGCGGCCCAACAAATTCCTGAAATTAAAAACACTCTTCTCCGGATCATAACGGAAAGAAACCACATTTAAAAAACTGCCAGTAATCAGGCCGAAAAGAAAAAGCAAGAAAATAGTCATAATGCGATACTAATATGCTAATACATGCGAATGATACTAATAATACAAATCTAATTAGTATTGATTCGTATCATTAGTAAAATTCGTATATTGGTATCGTATAGCGTAAGCGGCTAGAACTTCACGCAATAAGCCTTGGTTCCGGAACAAGCCGGGAAGCCAGTAGTTTTAGCAGTCCAGGTGATATCGACATTATAGGTGCTGGCAACTAATGCCGGGTCTTTATCATTTTCTAAAATCGCGGCTAGCACATAACTTTGCCTAGTTGGATCTACCGCGTATCCATAATTTCCGCCAGCCAATGGATCTTGTGGAATTTTAGGAATGCCGATTCCGCCATTCACTAATACATTCTGTACCGTGCCAGCTGTAGTCTCTGGGCCCCAGGTGCCAGGATCGCCAGTATTGCTGCAAGCGCCAGAGCTTTGGCTGCCGGGATAATAACCGCATTTTGCATAATAAAGCTCCATGGCATTCTGAACCTGCTTAAGATCAGCTATGCGCTTGGTGTCCCGGCCGCGGGAACGAACACCGGCCAGACCAATAACGAAAACCGAAGACAAAAGCCCGATAATTGCGACCACGACCAAAATTTCCACTAATGTGAAACCTTTTTTGCTATTCAACATAAAATTTTATTGATTAATTATATCTTAATTTAGTATATCATATCTCGATCTCGATCAAATAAACATCTGTGGATAACTTTAAAATAACCAACCTAAACCCTAAACCCTAAACCCTTTTTACTAAAATGCCTTAGTTAAATTAAAGATCGGCAGAAGCACTGCCGCAAAAAGAGCAGCAACCATAACACCAATAACTACCATCAAAGCCGGCTGAATAAGTTCTACCAGATTAGACACGATATCGTCGATTTCTCTGGTATAAAAATCGGAAATGCGGGTGAATAATGATTCCAGCTTGCCGGTGGCCTCTCCGACTGCCACCATCTGATGCACCAATGGCGGAAAATAGTTCTCCCGTTCGGCCAGCGCTTGCGAGAGCAATTGGCCGCCGCGCACTGAACCAGCCACTTCGCGCAAAATATCCTGATAAATTATACTGCCAATGGCATAGCCAGAAATTTCTAAAGCTTGAGCGACTGGTATGCCGCCCTTAATCAAAACTCCGGTTGACTCCGCAAACCGGGCCACATACATTTTTTTATAAAGATTCCCAATAACCGGCAGGCGTATCTGGATCTCGTCTAGAACTATTTTGCCTTCAGCAGAACGGAAATAATCAGTGATTAAAAAGAAGATTATTCCAATTCCGGCTAAAACCGCTATCCACCACTTAGCGAGAAAATTAGCAGTACCCAATAATATCCGAGTCACCAACGGCAAGGGGACATTTGATTCAGCAAAAATAGGCGCCAATTGGGGGAAAACAAAAACCAGCATAATGCCGACAACAACGAAAAACAAAACAATGACTACCGCCGGATAAATCAAAGCGTTACGAACTCGCGATAAAAGACTGCCTTCTTTTTCCAGGTAGTCAGCCAAAAAACCCATAACTTCTTCCAATCGGCCGGTGACTTCCGCGGAACGGATCATACTCACATAAAAACTGGAAAAAATATTGGAATGCTTCTCCATTGCCTGAGAAAGCGCCAAACCAGAATCAATATCGCTGGAAATTTCTGAAATAGCTTCCTTTAAAACCACATTCCGAGTTTGCTGGAAAAGATTTTTAAGCGAATCACCTAAAGAAATTTCCGCATCCAGCAAAGTCGCGAACTGCCTGGTAAAGATCATCACGTCATTGGATTTTACCCGGTTAAAAAAGTCAATAATTTGCTGATAAAATACCCTCGCTTCTGTTTCTTCCAAGCTTAAGATGAAAAGATCGTGCCCGGTAAGGGTATTATAAGCAGATTCCCGGCTGACTGATTCCACAAAACCAGTTTGCAATTCCCCTTGTTTAGTTCTGGCGGCGTACTTATATTTCATACGGTTAAACTAACTACGATACTAATATACGAATTGTACTAATGATACGAATAATATTAATTATCTTTATTTAATATATTCGTATGATTGGTATCATTCGCATGCATTAGTATATTGGTATCGCGATTATCCCCTTTCTAGTAAAATTCTAAGTTCTGATGGATTAAGCGAGTATAGTTCCGCATTTTCAACAGAAATTTCTTTTTTATGCACTAAGTTAGCCAAAGACCGGTTTAAGGTCATCATGCCTTCCTGCATGCCGGTCTCAATGACTAAATCAATCTGGTAAATCTTCCTTTCACGAATCAAATTACGGATTGCGGAATTTACCAACATTATTTCAAAAGCAGGAACCCTGCCGCCATCAACTCTGGGTATCAATCTCTCTGACACAATGCCAACTAGGGTAGATGCCAGCTGAGAAACAACCTGATTCTGCTGATCAGACGGGAAACTATCAATGATTCTATCGATAGTTTGAGACGCAGAATTAGTATGGAGAGTGGAGAAAACCAAATGTCCGGTTTCCGCGGCAGTCATCGCAATAGATATTGACTCCCGATC
The DNA here is from genome assembly GCA_016214655.1 of Candidatus Harrisonbacteria bacterium. Taxonomy (GTDB): domain Bacteria; phylum Patescibacteriota; class Minisyncoccia; order UBA6257; family 02-FULL-45-10c; genus JACROC01. Next base: position 22,628 of record JACROC010000008.1, on the reverse strand, counting down.
TCTCATCTCACCGATCATCACTACGTCTGGATCCTGGCGAAGCAGGGTACGGAGCGCGTCATGAAAACTTAAAGTATCATAGTTAACTTCCCGCTGAGAAACAATACAACGATCTTGGGCAAACAAATACTCAATCGGATCTTCAACTGTGATAATATGATCATTGCGGGTATGATTGATTTCATCCAGTATAGCGGCTACCGTAGTTGATTTTCCCTGACCAGCTGGACCAACCACTAAAATAAAACCCTGTGAAAGCCGCGCGAAATCATGAAGAATTGATGGCAGGCGGAGTTCTTCCATAGATTGGATTTTCGCGGGAACTAAACGCAAGGCCGCGGCCATATAACCCCTCTGAAAAAAGACATTAATCCGAAAGCGAGCCTTATCCTCAAAAGCATAAGCGAAATCTAATTGCTTAGTTTTCAAAAAATAATCCAATTGCTCAGGAGTTAATAAAGCGCTAACTAATCCCTCCACCGCCTCCGGAGTCAAAATTTGTTCACGCTGTAAACTCACCAACGTGCCGTCAATCCGAAGCGTTGGCCTTCGCCCTACCGAAAGATGCAAATCCGAAGCGCTCTGCTTAGCCGCCGCCAACAATAACTCGTCTAATTTTTCCTTAAATGCATTGGCCATAACATCATTATATGATAATTAAATCCTAAATTCGAATATCTAAATCCTAAACAAATTCAAAATCTTAAATTCAAATGACTAAAAATTTTGAATTTTAAAAATTTGAGTTTAGTTATTGTTTAGAATTTCGTGCTTAGTGCTTAGGATTTTATATTAGAGTTCTTCTGTTTCTCTGAGAATTTCTTCAATGCTGACCAAGCCATCCAGAGCTTTCAAAATTCCATCTTGCCTTAAATTAACCATTCCCTGCCGGCGCGCTTCTTCAACAATTCTCGCTTCGGTTGCGCCGGTACTTATGATATTTTGAAGTTCCGGGGTCATTTTCAAAGCTTCAAAAATGGCCAATCTCCCCACAAAACCCTTGTCGTGGCAGTCCTTACATCCGGGAGAGTGGTAAATTTTAATTTCTTTATATTTAGTTTTTGCTTTTTCCCTCATATCCGCCGGGAGTTTCTCTATTTCTTTTTTAATAATTTCTGCTACCTGGCCGGCGGGGGCTTCAGCTTTTTTACAACTCTGGCACAGCTTGCCGACCAGCCGCTGAGCCATCATTAAATTTAACGACGAAGGGAGTAAAAAACTGTCAATCTTCATATCGATCAATCTCGGTATAACTCCGATAGAATTATTAGTATGGAGAGTAGAAAGTACAATGTGGCCGGTTAAGGCGGCGTGAATCGTAAGCTGAGCAGTTTCCACGTCACGAACTTCACCAACCATAATTACGTCCGGGTCTTGCCTCAAAATTTGCCGCAAGCCAGAGGCAAAGTCATAACCAATTTCCGGATGCACCTGTGATTGGTTAATTCCCTCAATGTAATATTCTACCGGATCTTCCAAGCTGACTACGTTAGTATCTTCACTGCTTAAAATATGAAGTAAGGCATAAAGCGAAGTGCTTTTTCCAGATCCGGTCGGGCCGGTAATCAAAATCAGGCCGAACGGTTTTTCAATCGCCTCTTTCACAAACTCAGCGCTCCGCCCCCTTAAACCAAGGTCTTCCAAACTTTTAAGTCCGACTGACGAATCCAGAACACGAATCGCCGCCTTCTCCCCTGCCGGAGTCGGGAAAGTCGCCACTCGAAAATCAATATCCCTGCCAAAAATTACTGACCGGAATCTTCCGTCTTGCGGAATTCTGGTTTCATCTAATTTCAGATTAGATAACACCTTAATGCGAGACACTATCGGCTGATGCAATTCTACCGGCATCCGGCTTACTTCATGAAGTTCGCCATCTATCCTGAATCTTATTCTGGTCTCAGTTTTTTGCGGCTCAATATGTATGTCAGATGCCCGACGATTCAGAGCCTCTTTCAATGTGGAGGCCACTAAACGGATAATCGGAGCTTCTTCGGAAACGGCAAAGCCGGCTTCTAATTGAACCAATCTTTGAGCCGCCTCGGCTCCTTTTCCCGGCTTGATACTAAGCGCGCGGATAGCTTCCTCCACCACGTCTTTATATGGAGAATATCTGTTTATGGCCAAATCAAAATCTCCGGTTGACACTAAATACACGCCTAGATTAATTTTTTGCTGCTTTGCCACAAACCGGAGTGCCTGCTGAGCTTGCGGATCAGAGGGATGGACCATGCCGACCACCAAAAGATCCTTGGATTTGCCAAGCGGTATAACTTTATAATTTCTGGCAACCTCTTCCGGAATATTCAAAAGCAACTCCTTGGTCAACTCCTCAACATTGACTTTCTTATAAGGAATCTTCAGCAGCTTACTCTTGATATTTGCAACCTCAATATCCGGAACTAAATTCCTCTCATTTATTAAATCTTCCGCGGTCTTTCCCACCACCGAAGCATCTTTCAAAACCTTATCTGCCGCTTCCTTAGTAAGAAAACCTCCGGAGACCAAATTTTCTAATAGTTGTTTATCGTCCATGTAACCGATTCGAAACTACAAATTTATGCGAATCTACTAATAATTTATTTGTTGATTCGGATGCATTTGTAGTTTCGTATCGCTTAGAATTTAATGAAAGGATTCTCTCTTCCCAACCGTCCCACTACTGGCTGACCAATATATAATTTAAACTTTCCCTGCGGCGGTAATTCTTTAATCAAATTATCCAGATCTGGCTGAAATTTTAATCCAGAAATTTCAGTAGCCGGAGATTTAACTGCCGGCAAAATCACCTCTTCGACGGCAAAAAATTCCCCGCGAAAAAAGTAAAGAGCTCCGCCCATCGCAGCCAATATTAAAATAACCGTCAATGCCGCTTTCCAATTAAATTTCTTTTGTTCTTCTAAAACTATCGCCATAAATTTATTTTGGTTGATAATAGGTGTCGACAGTTAAATTAAATGCATACAAATCTTGGTCCGGCTTACCAGCCGATTCCAAACGCAAATTACGAACATCCATAATTCTGACATTTCTTTCTAGATCTTGTAAAAATCTTTTAAAAGAAGAGTAGGAACCAAATATTCGCAAATCCAACTGCAATGTACCAATGCCACGAATAAGAGAAACTGATCCTATCGGAGATTTTATCGGTAAATAATTAATCCCGATAGATTGGATTATCAAACTATTGGCTTCAGACCGGTTATTAATCTGCGCCACTATAGAAGAGACCGATTCTTCAGACGGCAAAGCTAAAGATAAAGTATCTATCTTTTTTTCATTTTGCTTATATTCAATTTTTAATTTATCAACACCCAATAATGCAGTCCGGGTATCCGCTAAAATTTTAATATTGGAATCAAGGCCGCCTCGCAGTTCCTTAATCATCTCGTATTCCGGTTGAATGAGGGTTATATAGACTATCAACGCAAACACAACAAATCCGGATGATGCTAGTAAACTAAGCGCTCTTTTTGTAGATGCCCGCATTGATTATTTTAATAAATTATTTTTTAAAGTTAACAGCACCTTGAACTGCACTTTTCCTTCCTCCACCTGCGATTGTCTCACTAAATAATGATCTACTTCTTCCGCCTGATTAAAAGCCTCCAGCTGTTCGCCTAAAACCGTGAAAGAATTGGACACGCCGTTTAACTCCAACTCCCTTTCTGAAATTCTAATATTGACATCCCTATAATAAACTTCCGGGTGGGTGACTTTTTCTAAAAATACGAAAACTCTTGAGCCAATCACGTGATTAGCCAAAAGATTTTTTAAATTCGTAATCTGGGAATAAAAAAGGGTAAATTTTTCCTGATCTTCTTTAGACACACCCGCGGAAACCTTTTGGAATTCTGCGGCCGCTTCTTCAGTTCTTCTATTTAGTAACGGTTCGTAATACAAGGTCATTGCAAAATAAATGCCAATTGATAGTACTAATATCCCGAAAGATATGGCAAAAAATCTCCAAGGCCAACCGATAGCCAGGTCTTCTGACTGATATTGATTTAAAGGATTTTGAGAAAATTGCTGTGCCATTCATTAAAGCGCTTAGCGGTCAGCGTTAAGCGATTAGGGTTAATAGATTCTTTAATTCCCTATACGCTATACGCTATACGCTATACGCCAATCTATTGAAATCCGCGCATCGCTAATCCGATTGCAACCGGAAATTCAGACGATAAATCACTGATTAAAGGCTCAATTTCTGAAGAATAACTAACTTGCGAGAACGGGCCAGCTTTCATAGTCGGCAAACCCAATTCTCCCTGAAAATATTCGCCAACCCCGAGCAAATTAGCTCCGCCGCCCGATAAAATCACCTGCTGGATCTTATCTGTATATCCCCTCTCATAATCATCGCGCACTCGCCTCACTTCATTAATTATAACATCTAAAATAGGGAGCATTAAAGTTGATAACTCATACTCGCCGCCGATGCCCTTTAGACCGCGCTGTTTTTTCAAATCTTCCGCTCTCCTAGCCCGGATATTCAATCCGGTCGCTAAAGTTTGAGTTAAAGAACCTCCGGCAAAATCAGTCTGTCCGGAAAACTTTAAAAGCCCGTTTCTGGCAACTGAAATACCCGTAGAACGGGCGCCGATATCAACTATTAATGAAGTTTTGTCACTGCGATTAGTAATGGATCTGGCACTGCTCAACCCCTCAATTTCTAAAGTAGTCAGATTTAGACCGGCTCCATCAAATATAGTTTTATATTTTTGAATTTGTTCATTTGGCACAGACACCAAAAGGATTTTTTGAAAAGCATTGCCCTTCTGATCCAACCGCTCGTCAACCTTAATCCAATCAATAGTCACAGAAGATACTGGTAATGGTATGTATTGCTTTGCCTGAAACTGCATTGCCTGCGATGTTTCTTTTTCTGACATCAGCGGTAACTCCATCATCGCCGTAAAAGAAGCAAAAGCTGGAATAGAGGCAACCGCTTCCCTGGATTTGAATCCTCCGTATTTCAAAAGAATTTTCAGAAATTCCGTCGTTTCCCTATCTGCCAATTTCAACGTGCTGGTCTGAATGGCATTATTAATCCGTTCTAAATGACCATAGCTTTCCAAAAGCCCGTAATTCAACAGCTCCGGCAATCCTTGAGACCTTTTGAGCTCCACAATCTTAATAGTAGTGGTGCCGATATCCACGCCCAGAAATGATTTAGTTGGGAATAAACTTTTAAGAAATGGGATTGCCATAAGAATCTTTTAACTTTATTATATCAGACATGTCTACTCTTATTAAATTTAAGAAATTACTGCTAGACATCCTCTTTCCGTCAGTCTGCGTAAATTGTAAAAAGGACTTCAGCGACGAAAAACAGAACAATCTTCTCTGCCAAGATTGCCTGAAAAAGATTGCCATTAATACAACTTTATTTTGCGGACAATGCCAGGCCCGCCTCCCGGAGAATAAAAAAATCTGTCATAAAAATTTCCCTTACCTCCTGGGAGCTGCGACTAATTTTAACGATCCAATCAGAAATCTAATACATCAATTTAAATACCGTCATTGGAAAAGGGCTGAATTGCCAATTGCTGATATTATTAAAATTTATCTCGGAAACTTAAAACTGACCAGCCGGCAAATAAAAAATTGGACAGTTTTACCAGTACCTCTTCATAAAAATCGGGAGCGAAACCGCGGCTTCAATCAAGCAGAGTTAATCGGCAAGATTATTGCCGCTAATCTTAAGTTGCCAATCCGCGGCGATCTATTGCTGCGCATCAAAGAAACTAAAAATCAAGCTGAACTTAAAGATTGGCAGCAAAGAAAAAATAATGTGAAAGACGCTTTTCAAGTCACCGATCCTAAGACAATTCAGGGAAAAAATATCTTGCTGGTAGACGATGTTTATACTTCCGGAGCGACTATCAACGAAGCAATAAGATTGTTAAAAGAAAGCGGCGCCAGAAAAATTATTGCCATGGTAGTAGCTAAAGCCAGATAAAGTTAGCTTAAATGATCTTGAAACCAGCTGATAGTTTTTTGCAGACCATCTTCTAAACTAATTTTTGGCTCCCAGCCCAATCTGGCTTTTGCCAAACTAATATCCGGCTGGCGGCGGCGCGGATCGTCTTCCGGCAAAGATTTCCGGATAATTTTTGACGAAGATCCGGAAATTTTAATTACCAGTTCGGCAATTTCCAAAATGGTTTTCTCCAGAGGATTGCCGAGATTAACCGGGCCGGAAAAATTATCCGCATTCATTAATTTATAAAAACCACCGATCAAATCGGAAACATAACAAAATGACCTGGTTTGCCGGCCATCTCCATAAATTGTTAAATCTTGATTCTTTAATGCCTGAATTATAAAGTTGGAAACCACCCGGCCGTCATTAAAAGCCATCCGCGGCCCATAAGTGTTAAAAATTCTGGCGATGCGGATTTCCATGCTGTGCTGGCGGCGATAGTCAAAGCATAAAGTTTCCGCCACCCGCTTGCCTTCATCATAACAAGCCCGCGGCCCGATAGTACTGACATTGCCGCGATAGTCTTCCCGCTGCGGATGTTCCAGCGGATCCCCGTAAATCTCGGAGGTGGAGGCCTGGAATATCCGGGCTCCATGTTTCTTTGCAAGTCCCAGCACATTAATCATACCGATAGTATTGGCCTTAACAGTCCGGATCGCATTCTTCTGATAATGTACCGGCGAAGCTGGACAAGCTAAATTATAGATCTGATCGACTTTCTTTTTCTCATGATAAAAGGGGCTGATAATATCGTGCTGGATAAATTCAAAATTTTTATTTGGCAGCAAATGGCTGATATTTCCTCCGCTGCTGGTTAAAAAATTATCAAGAGCAACAACATAATCCCCTTTATCCAAAAGAAATTGGCAAAGGTGGCTGCCAAGAAAACCCGCACCACCAGTAACTAAAATCGTCTTCATAATCTCCGTTCAAACCACTTAATGGTTTCCCGCAGGCCGGTTTCAAAATCCAATAACGGGACATAGCCGAACCATTTTTTAGCTTTTCCTATATCGGCATGAGTATGGCGGACATCACCCAGTCTCGGCGGTCTCTGCTCAAGCGATAATTTCTTACCGGTATATTTTTCTATTAATTTTTTAATTTCGTTAAGAGTTGTCCTCTCGCCGTGGGCAATATTAAACGCTTCTCCGTGAAAATTCTTTTTTGCCTTCATGGCTAATATGTTAGCCGACACCACATTATCCACATAACAAAAATCCCTGGTTTGCTTGCCGTCGCCCTCGATGAAAGCCTTTTTTCTTTTTGAAAAATATAAGGCCTCCAGCCAGGCCGAAACCACCGTAGAATAAGGGGAGTCGCCATATTGGCCTGGACCGAATACATTAAAATACCTCAGACAAACCGTATCTAACCCGAAAAGTTCGCTGAAAATTTTGCAAAATGGTTCTCCGACATATTTTTGAACCGCATACGGCGACTTGGGATCAATCGGATTTTCCGATTCTTTAGTCGGCAATTTCTTAGCGCCTCCGTAAACCGAAGAAGAGGAAGAATAAATAAACCGCTTTACGCCGTAATTCTTGGAATGTTCCAGCAAGGAAACCGTGCCCAAAATATTCACTTCGCTGGTGCGCCGCGGATGTTCAACTGAATAAGAAACTCGCGGCAAAGCGGCAAAATGAAATACAAATTCCGGCTTATGCCGGCTAAAAATTTTCTCGAGCAAAGACTCGTCCAAAATCGAGCCTTCATAAAACTTAATTGTTTTATCTAACACCTCCCGCCTGCCGGTAGAAAAATCGTCAATCCCGATAATCTTAGCTTTCGGGAATTCTTTCCTAAACTGCCTGACAAAATTACTTCCGATAAATCCGGCGCAACCAGTTACTAAAGTTGATTTAGGTGTCATCACTTTTATAACTAATGCAATTACCCAAAAGTTTTGGGTGGCCCATAAATACTTTTTCGCCATTCGGGCTGGCAGTGGGATCATTTAGCAATTAAACCGGGGAGTATCCTCCTGACGGCACCGGCATAGCCGATTTCCAGCGAATCGACTTGCCTACGCCTCATCCCGATTTTCCTTACGGAACCAAGCAAATCGGGATTCCGTAGTTGCCGCACGAAGGATACTCTCCGGTTTTATAGTGTGGAGGCGATGGCAGAAAAGTATTTATGAGGCTCATATCCGAGCTGGAAAATACTATTCTATCCAAAAGTAAAAGTAAAGGCCCGTAATCCCGGATCTTCAATAATCATTTCCAAAGCATGCTCTCCGTAACCTTCCGAGTCCTGAACCAGCTTATAAAGCCGGTCTGGCTGAACAGTTAAATAGCTTTCTCCATTTATTACTGCCACATCTTCTCCGGCAGCTTTCCCAAGCGGCTGGCCGTCTAACAAAAGCCTCACTCCAACCAGCGTCTTTGCAGAAGCCACGAAATAAACATCTTTGGCCTGATAACGGAAAATTATTTTTGCGTTCTTAGACTTATTCTCGGCATATTCTCTTTGAATATCCCAATCGCCGGACAGATAAAGATTGTTAGCTTTAATCTCTGCGGAAACGGATAAACTTTGAACGCCAATTTCCCCGCGAACTCCATTGGCAAAATATTTATTGCGAAAAGCGCCAAAATATATTTCCGGACTGCCTGGCCGGGTCAAATCTTTGTCCGGCACAACTTCCAGCTTGCTGATTTTTTCCGCCATTCCTCTATTTTCTTTTAAAACCGCCATCCGCTCCATCAAGGCCTCCTGGATTTTCTTTTCAGTTTCCGCATAAGCGCCTTCACCGATATGGTCATAAACCACAAAGTCGTCAATATCAATTAAATATTTTCTCGGCCAATATTGATTCTGATATCCGAGCCAGGTTGAATAATCATTATCCAAAACAACCGGATATTTAATTCCGAATTTCTTTACCGCCGCCAGGACATTTTCATATTTTTTTTCAAATTCAAATTCCGGCGTATGCACTCCTATAATAACCAGCCCCTTATCTCCATATCTTTCCTGCCACGAATTTAAATAAGGAATCGTGCGCTGGCAATTTATACAGCTATAAGTCCAAAAATCAACTAAAATAACTTTTTTGCCGATTAATTCGGAAATTGTAATTTTATCTGTATTTACAAAGCCGTCCGGCGTAGTAATTTCTACCGCCCGCGGATACAAGCTGGATTTATTCAAAGAAGCCTGGCTTGGAACAGCGGCGATATTGATTTCTCCTCCTTCAACCGCAGCCCGCTTGGGCTTTTCATTTTCCAAAGAAAAAATCAATTCTGCGATTAAAGCGAGAACCGCCGCTAGAATGATAGCTCGCAACGGAAGGTTCATTTCAGCAAAAATCTATTAAGAATTTCCAGATTGGCTATGCGGTTCAGATTCTGAGTGAAAGCCAGAATGCCCAAAATAATTAAAATGATTCCGAAAGCGATATTTATATATTTCAGCCAGCCGGCATAGCGATTAATCAGATCAGCCGACCGAGAAGCAAATAAGCCAACCACTAAGAATGGCAAGCCCAGCCCAAGAGAATAAGAAAATAAAAGAGTTAAAGCAGATCCCGGCTGGGCAGCGGCTAGTCCCAAAATTCCTCCCAGCACCGCTCCAACGCAAGGAGTCCAGCCGGCCGCAAAAGCCGATCCAAACACAAAAGAAGTTAAATACCGGGAGTTGAATTTCTGCGCAACCGCAAATTTATATTCCCGTTCTAAAAATTCAAATTTTAATAATCTTGTCAGATATAATCCGAAAAAAATAATTATTGCCCCGCCGATTCTGGCCAGCCAAAGCTGAACATCATAAGCCACTGCCTCTAAAATAGTATTTAAAAGCACTCCCAGAACGGAAAAGACCGCTGAAAAACCGAGAACAAAGAAAAAACTGTTCATAAAAATCTCGCGACGGTGGGAACTGGATTCTGACAGGGAAGATCCGGCCAGATAAGAGAGGAAGCCAGGAATAATCGGCAACACGCACGGAGACAAAAATGAAACTAATCCCGCGATGAATGCTACCGTAATAGTAAGTTCGGAGGTCATAAACTATTGTTTTGCTGAAAATTTATTTATTTCACTTAAATAACGTTCCTTATTCCAGCTTTCTGGAGATTTTAAAATCCGTTGGCCGTTTTTTACAAAAACTTTCGTATGCTGATAAGCAACCCCAAATTCACGGGCTAAATTAGTCTCATCTTGATCAGTGTCGCTGTCATTATAATTAACCCGAAAACCAACAATCTTATCGGACTTCAATTCATTGAACGCAGGGTAAAGGGCGGAAATAGTTTCATATTTACAAATCGGACACCAAGTCGCATAAAAATAAAGAACCACTAATTTATCCGATCGCAAAGCTTGATCATAATCAGATTTATTAAAATCCAGCAGCGGCGCAGATTTGCCGGCAATTACTTGGCCCGCAAACTTTGACTCAAACGAAATAGCTGTCTTAGGCATTACTTCGCCATCCCCCACTACAATTGAGCCATGCATAGTTTTTGCATGAGCACTGCAGTGATAAGGATATATTCCTTCCTCATCAAAAACCAATGAGAAACTATCGCCTTTTTTCAATTCTCTGGAATTCTGTTTTGTGAAATAAGTATGCGCCGGATGCGAATCGGTATTTACATAATGAGGAGCTTTATCATCGTTTATCCAGTTAACTTTTGTGCCCCTGCTGATTAAAATATTAGCCGGCTGAAATTTAATTTCCGAAAGTTTAACCGTCACTTCTTTTTCATCACGCAAATCTAAGTAAGAAGAAATTTTGCCTTGATCAATTGCGAACTGAAAATGTCCGGTATGGCAGCTGCTGTCCGGCCAGCAGGCATTATATTCCACCCGGTAAAGACCATCCGGAGCAGATTGATCCATCGGCCTTCTCATGGCTAATTTATTATCATCAATAACAGTTCCGCCGCTGCCATAATCTTTGCCGTCTTTCAAAATTTTAATTTCCGAAGGAAAGGCCAAATCAAAATTAAAATCAATTACAACATTAATCGGCACCGCCGCCAGCACCGAGCCATGCTCCGGAGTATTAGTTTCGTAATGAGCGCTCTTTTTTGGCTTTTCAAAAGTCGTCATTACCCCGCCCACTTCTTGCGGCGGAGGCGCAACTTCCTTAAAAAACAAAAAATATCCCACGCCAATCAGCACAGCTAACCCGACAACCATTAAAATTATTTTCTGCATAGTATTCATTATAACTGTAATCGATAAAAAAATCCGCCCCAGTGGGACGGATGGGAACTTTATTCAAATTCCCGATCATCATAATTTCCGGTGTCTTTGCCGGATGAAGGCGAAATCACCTTTCTCTTATTAAAGACCTTGCTGTCTCCTTCTCTCATAATCCGCCAGCGCTTCTGCCCTTCGCTGTAATCAACCATTACCGGCTGATCTTCAATTAGCTTATTGGCGCGCGGAGTTACCACCACCGTCTCTTCTGTACCGTCATCGGTAACCAGCAATACTCTCTTAGTATTTTGCTGGGAAACCGTAACTTCTACAAAATTCTTAGTTCCATAAGCCGGCTTCAACCTGTAATATTCAACCACTCTGCCTATCGATGCGCCATAACGCCCATTCAGTGTCCATTCCTTCTTTATATATTTAACTTCCTGAAGAATGCCTGGCGGCTTATTCGGATCCGGCTTAGCAAAAACAACTTTAATATTGTAATTGCTCTGCAACTCGTTTCTATACTTAAACGGCACAATCCAGCCATCGGCAGTCGGAGCTGCCTCCCAATTTTCTGCTGAAGAATCTCCTAAGCGGACAATCTCCACGAAAATCGGCTTTCGCTTAGGCGGAATGCGCTGTTGTTTTCTTTTCTCCTGGAAAAGAAGGTTCATCAGCTGGTCACTGCCTAAAATTTCATTTACACTCAGCAAATCTGTAACCTTTTCAACCATATCCGGAAGACCAAATCCAGTATCGCCTTCTTTGTCGGTATCCAGCAGCATCACTCCTTCACCGCCCTCTTCCAAGAAGAAGACGCGGAGTGCCGGCTTAGATTCCCGCTTGCCGTTAATCACCCGATAACCTTCCATGTAATTTCCGTAATTATTGTCCGGTTTTTCAGCATCCAAAATCTTATAATTAGTCAGCTCAATATCCCAGGTTTTGGATTTCCAGATAAAATTATTTGGATCGTCCAGATTAGCCGGGTTCTGTTCTTTCCGGTCCAGCAATCGGTTTAAAGAAAACTGGACTTTCTCAATCGGCACCAATACGTTCCTGCGCTTAGCCTCCTCAATCTGCGCAACATTAAAGTTAAATGCGCTGGCCGGCTCGGTAGACAAGAAGATTTGCTTCACGTCATAACCGCTAATCCGCTCGCGGGCATGATAACTTCCGTATTCCATCGGCAAGGCTCCGATCAGAGCCCGAAACTGGTCATAAAGCTCCGCAAGGCGGACCCGATCCCGGATTTCCTTAAGAACTTCTTCTTTATGCTCTAAAGAATTCCGCAATCCGAACAGTTCCACGTAATTAATATTTTCCTCGTCCTTATAGCTAAGGATGCCGTCAATATTATCCAGAAGCTCATCCAGCTTTTCCCGGACATGAGTCTTGCTCAATTTTGAGTAATTAACTTCATACTTTCCGGTCTTCGGATTTTTCTTAAGGAAATATTTGTAACTTTCGCCGAGCGCCAGCATCTGCTGCTCTTCCGACCAGCCTTTTGCCTTGCCCCGCCTAAGCACTTCATTCCTGAAAGCCGGCGCGCATCCGGTAAACCCGATCGTGCCGCCAAAAAACAGAATCGCGAGAATTACTCTTTTCATCGCACGCCTCCGATAGAACCAGTTTTAAAGTTTCGCAAAAACTGGATCAGATCCGCAGCGCTCATCTTAGGCATTTTTTCCAGAACGTCCGGATGAGTTTCAAAATAATTCTGCAGCCGCTCTCTTTCCAATTCGGAAAATAAATTATTATATTGGCTTACCAAAAATTCCGGCGGCTGAGGCTGAGCCCCGACGCCGTTTTTTTTGCCACTGATTTCGTAAGATTCTCTGGCCATATCTTCAAACTCATCCCGGCGCGGCTCGCGCCACTTTCTGGTTTCTGCCAGCCCGCCAAGAATAGTCGGCTCATAATTAGCAGCCATCATAACCCGGAAGACCGAATTTTTATCTGCCAGTTTTTCATTCATCGCCGACCAAAAGACCGGGTCAGAATAAAATTCCGGCACCGCCACATCCTGAAGAAAAACCATTAATTCCGATTTAATCAGTTCCAGCTTCTGGAAATACTCATTATATTTTTGCTCATCAATAACCAGATTTCCTGCGTGGTCATAACGGATGACTTCTTTCCGAACCTGTTTAGGATTCAGTCCGAAGTAAATCCACATCAGCTCCCTCAGATCCCGGGAGTAGCCGTGATAAAAAAAGTCAATCCGGTTTTCCGGATAAAGCATTTCCGGAATGCTGGCGATCAACTCCATGTCAGCGCCTTCGGACATTGGAAATTCCTGAAGATTGCTGTTGTTATGGATCATCTCATGCTGAATCACCAGCGGCCTGCCGGAAAGAAAATCACGGATCCTCGCTTGAGGATTGTAATAAACTATCCCGGTATTCAGCCAAGCAACTCCGAAGATTCCCGGAAGTTCGGTATTATAACCGAGATGCAATTCTCTGGGAACGAAATCGGAACGCTTAGTGATTCTGGGTAAACTGTTCAATTCACGAATAGTGACGTTAGTTCCGCGGACTTTTTCATCGAGCCGCGAACGGAGCTCCTCTTCGGAAACTCCCAGTTTAGCCGCCCGCACGCTGATTGCCTTATCAACCAGCGGCTTGTAATAAGCGAAATTATAGTCTGCGGCGAGATTCACCATTTCCAGCAAATCATCTACTACAGCCTTCAGCTGATGTTCAGTGATAATCAACTGACCATCGAGTAAAGTCACCCGGATACGGCCGTCAGGCAAACGCACATAATGATCCAACACCAATTTCATCTTAAGCGGAGGACCATCAGTGCTGGTAGTCTCCAAATCAGTTTCCACGCTTATGCTGTCACTTCCCGGAATAAGAACTCCGGAATGCTCCCTGCCCTGGAAACGATCGTTGGTCGCGGCAAGCAAACGAAGATATTCCTGCATTTGCTGCAGCGGCGACAACGCCTGCACAACTCCTTCCGGAAAATAAAAGGGTAATTCTTTTTGAGCCTTCTTTTCCCCTGCATACGCCGGAAGATAAGAAGACGCACTGATTATTAATGCCAATAAAATACTGATACATCGTAATCTCTTCATTCACCCTCTGTTTATTTATCAAAAACAAGTCTGTAGATAATATATATTTAAATAAGGTAACTGTCAAACAAAAAATCCCTCTTAGATTAAGGGATTTTTATTATCATTCTTAAGACCTATTTCTCCTTGCGCCTGTCCACGGATCACTACCAACCATCGGATGATCAAACCAAATTCGGGCACTGGTTACGTCAGCTAGGTGGCAAAGCGCCGCCAGTGGACCCATGACTCTCCGTTTATTAGTGTAATCATTAGATTCGCCCTCCACATACTTCATTCCATTTTCCTGATCAGAAGTTAGGGCAATGCCATATTCTCTGAGTTTCCTATTTCTGAATTCGTGCTGTGCCTGCTTGGTTTTCAGCGCCTCAATATATTGGAATTTTCCATCGGGACTAATTTCATACTTCCACGGCTTCTCAATATCATGAAGAAAAACTACTAACAGCGCATCGGATAAAGAAAATGGCAATTGACGGAGCGAATTCAGTTGCTGATAGAGAACTAAAGCAATGTTCATAATTTCCTGGACGTGATCAAAATATCCGCCTGGCCAGGCCTGATGATTATTTGAAGATCCCTGAACGGTTTGAAAAAGCTTCCGGTTATCAGCCAGTATCCTGAAGCACGCGGAGTGGTTCGGCTCATCAACCATCTCCAGCATCTGCTCTACTGTATAATAATTTGGTTGCATTATTTTATTTTTGTAATGTACTATTCTGAAAATTTTAACAGAAAATTTCTATAAGTCAAAATCTTTGTGGCGCCGCAGGCGAGACCTGCGGCATCCTACAAAAACATAGTCGTCCGCAAAAGCGGACTCGTTGTTTTTGTGGACCTAGGGAGAATCGAACTCCCGCACCCCGGATGCAAACCGGGTGCACTACCATTATGCTATAGGCCCAGTAAAAAAATTATAGCCCCGCAAGCGGGGCTTTTCAATATCAAAAATTTAACCGATAAACATTCGTATCGCGTTTCTGAAATCCTAATTTCTGATAAAGATTATTTGCGGCAACTCGACTGGGATTACTGGTAAGTTCCACGGATTTGGCTCCAACACTCTTTGCGGTCTCAATCAGGTGTTTTATTAACTCCTCGCCGATACCTCGACCCCTGTATGAATCCAAAACTACTACATCATCTATAAACGCTTTCCTACCCATCAAAATTTCCGCCGACCAAAGACTGGCCATACCTACAATTCTTTCACCATCTCTAGCAACCAGCAAATTAAATCCGGGGCGATTCAATATCCTATCAAAATCTTCATATGCTAATGATCTCGGGGAATCTGATAACTGATTCAAAAGTTCCCAAATATCCTCAATCTCGCTTTCGGAAAATTCTCCGCGCAAAACTTGGTAATAAATCATTATATCTCCTTGTTTAAAAACTACTTAGAAATTAGCAGAAAGATTGTCATCTGTAAACAAATGCCGCTTTAACGCGTTAAAGCGTCAAAATCTTGAATAAATATATTTCCGGAATATAAAATCTGCCAATGATGGCAGATTTAATCTTAACTCTGCGGCTTACCCTCTTCATGGCCCGAACGGGTCTGCCAGACAAACTTTCCTAATTTCTGAAAAAGCTGAATATCCGTCGCGCCGGCATAACTCATAGAAGAACGGAGTCCGCCTAGCAATTCCCAGATAATCGCATTAACCGGTCCGGTATAAAGAACTCTGCGCGGCACCCCTTCTGGAGCCCGCATACCATCCAGACTTCCTGATTTTGTGCGATCAAACTGATGTTCGGCTGAAGCAGAACCACGATACATTTTCCATCTCCGCCCTTCATCGTGGAACATTTCGCCGGGAGACTCGTCTGTACCGGCGAACAAACTGCCGATCATTACCGCACTCGCGCCGGCCACTAATGCCTTGCTTAAATCATTGCCGCCCCGAATCCCGCCATCAGCGATAATCGGGATGCCATATTTACGGGCAACCGCAGCGCAAGAAGCTACCGCAGTAACTTGCGGAATGCCAACCCCGGTTGCTTCCCGAGTTTTACACGCTGATCCAGGCCCAATCCCGACTTTCAAACAATCCGCTCCAGCTTTAATCAGCATTAAAGCCGCTTCCGGAGTATCAATATTGCCGACGACCAGAGGAACTTTTGGAAATTTCTTTTTAATTACTGACGTTGCATCACAAACCCGTTTGGAATTTGCCCGGGCAGTATCCAATAAAATAACATCTGCTCCTGCTTTCATTAATTGTGCCACCTCTTCCAGATAATCCGCGTTTAAGCGGATGCCGACACCAACCATCAATCGTCCTTTTTGGTCGCGGGCTGCATTTGGGAATTCTTTTTCTTTAAGTAGATCTTTGGCAGTAATTAATCCTGTTAACTTGAAATCTTTGCCAACCAAGGGTAATTTTTCCAATCGCCGGCTATCAATAATCTCAAAAGCTTTCTTACGATCCATTCCCTCCCAACCGCAGATCAGACCGCTTTTCATAACTTGCGCAACCGACAAACCGTCGTCTTCCTTAAAACGATAATCTCGATGAGTTAAAATACCAACCAGCTTTCCATCCGCATCAACTACCAATACATTGGAAACTCCGTGCTTTTGCATTGCTGCCTTGGCATTACCCAAAGTCGCGGTATTTAAAACAGTGATCGGCTCCTCAATCAGCGCATTATCGGCACGCTTTACTTTCTTTACTTCGGCAATCCGCTCCTCTAAAGAAAAAAATTGATGAATAAAACCTAGTCCGCCGAGACGCGCTAGAGCAATAGCCATCCGGCAATCCGTAACCGTATCCATATTGGCAGAAACAACCGGAACATTAAGATAAATTTCTCCGGCTAATTTTACTTTCAGATTTTTAATGTCCGAACGGCTATCAATGCGCGAAAAATTATCGCGGATAACCACATCCGCGAAAGTAAGCGCCGGCTGAAGCGGCAAACCTTTACATTTAAAATAAGACCTCACTAACCTATCCATCCGCCGCCTTTTCACTTTCTGCCTATTCCAATCTCAAGAAACCTCAATGAGTATAAGGAAATTTTAGCCGGTTGGCAAACAAAAAATCCGCTGATTACTCTCTCGTAGGCACTATCGTTTTTACTAATGAGCCGCCAGACTTGTCATCAGAATAAAAGTTTGCGTAAGGTTTTTCAAATCTGCCCAAACTAATACCCTCAATCAACATCGCAATAAAGCCGGCTCCACAAAGAACAGCGCCAGCGATAGCTATACTGCGTTTTTTGGACCGGAGTCCATCTCGGTAGAATATTAAAGAAAAAATTTGAAGACCGGCGCCAATGACCGGATTTAAAACCCATATATATATTGCGGCAATGCCCGCGACAAACATATTAACAGCGTTTTTCTCCTGAATTGCCTCGGGTAAGATGGCGGGTTTCAATTTTATAAGTCCAATACGAACTAAAAACCGCCGGAAGAACGCGGAAAATCCGCTGAATATTACGAAACTAACTAGTATAATACCTCCCCATATACCGGCGTTATATATAATCTGAACCCAACCCGGAACCGTTTCGCGTAACTCGGTTACCGAAATAAGCAACTTATCACCATCCTCTGAAACAATTCCCTTAACAGCAATAAGTTTTTCGCCTTTTTCGAAACTTTGAATATTTTGGCAATTAGAAACATTCAGAGGAAGGGAAAATATGCCATCGCGTAAATAAAAAATTTCCTGGCCAGGGGAGTATGAAAGTTTTCCAGAAACTTTGACTGGCCATTTATTATCATAGACTTGAAGGTAATCATATTCGGTACCTGTATTCAAAATAACCTCCCGGAGATTTTTATCATAAAAATAATCTATTTCCTCAGCCGTGCCGCATACTGCCTGCCGGCCATTCCATAAACCAGAAGAACTGTACCAATAAAAATTCGGGGCAAGTGTAAGAATGTAAGAAGCCGCAACGAACATTGCTAAAATGCCGACTTTTCTAATAATTTGTTTTATTTTTTCTGGCATAGGCTCTATTGGGATTTACACTTAATATAGGCATTATGCGCCTTAGACCAATCTAATTTACAGCTTTGCCAAGCATCATGTATAGGCTGATATGCATCGAGGCAGGCGTTCTGACAATCAAAAAATATACTACCAGGCGCAGTACCCCCTCCGCACTTCTCATAGCAACCGGAAGTAGGCTCAGCGCCACATGTCGAGACTGGCTCAGCGCCACAGTTAGATGGCGGCGGTGGTGTTGGCTGCGGTGCTGGCTGCGGTTCAGGCGCTGGCGGCACCCATTCTTCTTCCTTGGGTTCAATTGTCATAATTGTGACTCCGCAAACAGATACGCCAGTCATATCAACCACGCAGACGCTGAATTTTGAACCTCCTACAGATTTCGGATATCCGGAAAGGAGGCCGTTTGGAGCAAGAACAATGCCAATCGGAGGAAACCCAGTACCCGATTCAAGCTGAAAATGATATGGCGGCAGACCGCCTGTGGCGCTATAATAAGCACTGAAATATTTACCAACTTCACCAGTCAGAAGCTGATAATAAGTTAAATTTAATGGTTCGGTAACCACGGTCTCCGACGGAATTAACTTCAGTTCTGGTTTAGGCGCAGGTGGCTTAGGCGGCGCCGGCGGCTCAGGTAATTCAGCGACTTTTTTATCTTCGCGATCCTCTTTAGCAAGCTTAGCCGCAACTCCTTTTTCTGCTGCCATCCGTGCATCATGGAGAGACTTTTGTATATTTTTAGCAGAATCATCGAATGCCTTGGCTTCATCGTCAGTTTTCATCTTCTTTGCCGCGTCAAGATCAGCAAAAATTTTTTTCCACATCCTTTCAACTTTTGCCTTATCAAGATCATTAAGAAGTTTTTCCCATCGCACATCCGTAGCTTTCTTTTCTTCCGCGATTCTTTGAAAAAGTAGTTCGGCTCTTTCTGCGGGAGTCATAATATTTTCTAATTTTTCAGAAGCCATTTCGCTAGCTTCAACAACCTGCTTGTTGCGGATTAAGATATCATCTTCCTTTTTTCTAGCTTCTTCCATTTGCCGGACTATATCGGCAAGTTTCTCGGCATTACGCTCTTTACGCGCTACAGCAATTTCATCGCGTAAGCGTTTTTTTAAAGATTCAGAATTGTCTAATTCCTTAACAATATATTTCGCATACTCAAAATCAAATTTCCAACCCCTTTCCTGAATCTCTTTAATTTTTCCGTAATCTTGATCTTGAAGAGCAATATCTGCGATTTTAAGCCGGTAATCTTGCTTCCGGCCTAAGATATTAAGCGTTTCATCGGAAAGCGGCCCCTTCTCTGATGCTATCTGCAATGCTTCAGCTTCACGTTCTTGAATACGTTTTTCTAAATATGATAATTGCGCTCGCCGACTAAAAATACCAATTATATTCTGCCACGCATTTTCAGCAAAAATATCGAGATTATATAAAAATTCAGAGTTCGGAGTTGTGCCAGCTTCTGCCTTCACTTTTTCAGAGTCAAAATCTTGCGCGTTAACGCGCGCACCGATAATTAACGCTGCAGATAAAACGGTAATTACAATAACTCGCTTCATAAACTTAATTATAGTCCCACCGAACTTTCCTTGTAAAAATGGTCACTGTCTAGCTTTTTATTTTTTGCGGAGGGGGTTAGAGCACATTAGAACCTACTTAGAGGAAGAAATCGCGTCTAGATAGCATTACTCGTTTTTACTATCTGCTGTTTATACCTTTGATACGAACGAAGTTGATTTAGGAGGCGGAGTTTTTCTGATTTTGATAGTGGACTTTTTAGTTTGCTATAAATTTTATTCAAATTAAATCGCGTCTTGCCACCGAAAGATAATTTATTTCTACCAAATCTCAGTCCCAAGTGCTCCATTCCATCAACGTTTGATAGTATCTCTTTCTTACTGGGATTGATCGGTAGTTTCTGATTAGAATCAAAATTTTCCAGTATATTTTCTGCGATACGGGAAATTTCTTCCATACGCTCCAGACTTACTCTACTAGCCGTAACGCCAATATCATCAACATAAATAGCAATCTTTGGATCGTGCCCGCGAAGTTCTTTTTTCACCATCCAACTCAATCTTAAAAACAGGTCGAGGTTGCACCAGAGTGAAAGCCGGGGGGAAGTAGCAAACCCACGCGCTAAGCTTTTTGTAGCAGACCCTTGTCCCTTTGGGCCTAAAGGTACACAGCAAAGCCGCGCAATGAGCCTTGACGCTCTTGCGCTACACCGACATTTGGCATAGAAGAAATTAAATACTCTATCCTCATGAATTTGCTCAAAGAATCTTTTTATATCTAAACGTAATAAAACTCTCTCACGCTTATTCCCAAGAAGATGGTGCGCGGCTTGAATATGGTTTTTGCTCGAAACTCCTCCAAATATGAAATCAGGAACTAAATTATCGTGTGGAGCAAGCACTTTTTTATCTATAAGTTCAAGTAGTTTTCCGAGACAAGTTCCAACCGCGCTTCGCACAAACTTCTCTTTTTCCGGCTCGGAATGTTCGCTGTCATACCACTGATTATTAAAATTATCCGCTGCATTATTTATAAGTTTTAGGGCATCCGAGAACCGTAATTTACTGCCCGAAATATGTTTAGCTAACTCATTCTTACTCAGTATGTTGATCTTAGGATACCTTGCTTCCTTACGCATATTTTTTGAGTTTCTTGGATTTTACTTTTATAAGATAGTTCTGTAGTTTTTCACCCCACTCAACGAACGTTTTTTCTATACCGGATAAATTTGGTAGGTTGTCATTTTCGCCAATAAAAACAAACGGCATAATAGAACTTGGATGTACGCCCAATCTATCCGCAAGTTTTATCACAAGGTTTTTTGAAACCTCTTTTTGTCCAGTTTCAACCATAGAAATTAAAATTGTAGAAACTCCAAGAGCCCTCGCTAATTCTTCCTGCGTCAAATTTCCTTGTTCTCTAATATTTTTTAATAGTTCTGGAAAAGTATGCATGGTGGACTAAAGGGCGGCTACTCGATGATATCTAGCACAATCTGAATACTTTTTAAGAGTATCCGTAAGATTCGCTTTACCATTTTTGGCCGCCCCTACAAACGGAACGCTCCAGTTAAAACTGAGACGAATGCAAGTAACAAGGTTGTTCATAATTTTATAGGGTTAATGCTAACGACTTTTTTAATGAACTAGTGATTACCTACCACTTCCCCATGGCCATTTATTCCGAAAATAGCGTTCCGCTAGAAACTAACAGCCATGGGTATGGCGTTAAGTAACCACGTGTCTTACATGTAAACTATCTTGCTATGCCCCTATCAATTTGTATTTGTAATATATTCTCTCTTGCCTTTAAGCCAATAACTTGTAATAAGTTAGTAAGTAACCTAAACCAAGAAAATATATATCAACACTATTGCACTATTAAGTGGTGCAAGCTGAGAGTATATCTATACATGTCCGGCACAATAACATTTCTCTTCGACAGCATGAAGAGAAGTTCAGACGCTTTCGCGTCTCAAATCAACGGATTAATGACCAATTTATTTTAACTGATTTCAAAGTACTGTCATATTTAGCTTATACCTTTCGTATAAGTTGTCAAATAGAGTTTATCCACGGGGTTATTTAATTATTAAATTAAATATTTTTTAACTAATTCCGTATAAGACGTTATTAATTTTTTATCAACTTTCAGAAACTTATCTCGTTCTAATGCGTAGAATTTTTCTGTTCTTACCAAGTCCTTAATAGTAGAAATTAGGAAGTGAGGTTGAGATGGGTGTATTAGAAGAAGTTTTGCTTCCGGCCAATATTTATTTGCCTTCTGTAGCCAATCCTTTAATGCCTGATCAATTTCTTGTGAAGTGCGATATTTAACCTCTACAAAAAAGACCTCGCTACTTTTAGCCATAACAATAAAGTCTGGCATAGTACGGATTTTTTCAGCCACAATACTGCCTGACTTCATCTTTGGTAAGCCTTTTTGAACAAGGCTCTGCAGAATACCCTCATAACCAAAGCGATAAACAAAATACCCCGCTTCTTGGAGCATTTCACTTACAATTGTTTCGGCAATTCTGCCTTTTAGAACACGATTAGAAAAATTCATGGAAACAAAAAGGGACAACCCTAGGTCCGGTCGTCCCACAACTGTTGCCCCGAAGGGTTCCAATCGTGAGCGGATTCGGGTTGCCCCTTATTGCTCGCGATTGGACTACTTAAAAATAAACCCCTTGGGGATGTAAAAGTTGTGAGACGACACTCTCAAAATAACATAAAATCAATTGTAAATAAAAGAGGTGTTTTCGCCCCCAGTCTTTTTAATCACTTATCCCAGTAAAACATCGTAGGAAGCGGGCGTTAGCCCGCTACCAGCGCCGTTAGGCGCTAAATGATGTGATAACAGATAATTTGTATTAGTCTTAAAATTAAGCAGTAATTGAC
>JACROC010000007.1 GCA_016214655.1 Candidatus Harrisonbacteria bacterium | reverse complement strand
CCGACCGATATTTGGCGAAATGTTGAAAAGAATTGAGCAAGGTGAGGCAAGCGGAATTTTGGCTTGGCACGCGGACAGACTGGCGCGCAATTCGGTGGACGGCGGGCGTATCATCTATCTTTTGGATACCGGAAAACTTGCGGGCTTGAAGTTTCCAACGCTGTGGTTTGAAAATACGCCGCAAGGAAAATTTATGTTGAATATCGCCTTTGGGCAAAGCAAATACTATGTGGATTCTCTTTCCGAAAACACCAAGCGTGGTTTGCGCCAAAAAGTGAAACGCGGAGAATATCCCGGCCCCGCTCCAATCGGCTATATCAACGACAGCCGCACTAAAACAGTGGTTGTGGATAGAAAGAAAGCAAAAGTCATTCGCGGGGCCTTTGAGCTGTACGCCGAGGGCAATTCGCGGCTAGAGGATATTTCTGACTTTTTGGCGCAACGCGGGATTATGTCCCGCGGCGGAAAGAGAATCCACAAGACGAGGGCGACTTTTATCCTCTCAAATCCGTTCTATACTGGATTATTCAAATATGGAGATGAGCTCCACGAAGGAAAGTACGAGCCAATCATCGCAAAGAAAATTTTTGATAAAGTCCAAGAAGTTTTGAAGCAGAGAGGACGGCCGCACCATAAAACCAAGTATGAGCCGCAAGATTTTTGCGGATTATTGAGGTGCGGCACTTGCGGTATGTCCATAACTGGCGAATACAGGGTTAAGAGGCAAAAGAATGGCAACACTCACGACTATATTTATTATCATTGCACCAAGAAAAACAAATCAATCAAATGCCCCGAACCCTGTATTCGCCAAGAAAGTTTAGATGAGCAAATTTCCTCTCTACTTCAAAAATTTTCTTTGCGTGCGGATTGGGCGGACAAACTTTTAGAAATGGCGGAAACCAATAAAGATAAGTCCGCCCAATCCGTTTCTGCTTTTGTTCAAGAAAGTCAAAACAAAATCCGCGCCATACAAACCAAGCTCCAGCGACTTTTAGACGGCTATTTAGAGCAAGATATTGAGAGGGAAATCTATCGTGAACAAAAAACAAAACTCCTTTTGGAAAAGAAGTCGCTGGACGAGAAAATGGCGCGGATTGAACAAAAGCAGAATGATTGGCTCGAACCGATGAAAGAATGGATAAAAGTCGCTACAACCCTCTTCAAAATCGCAAGGGATAGCAACCTTCAAGAGAAGAAGGTTGCTTCCAAAGAAATCTTTGGCTCGAACCTGCGCTTGGCGAGCCGCGCTCTGCGCGGCGAGCCAGTGTTTCCATACCTTTCCGCGCTTCGCGCGGCAAAATCCGTTGGCAAAATTCCTGAAAGTTTAATACTGGTGCCCGAGGCCGGACTCGAACCGGCACGCCTTTGAGGGCGAGGGATCTTAAGTCCCTTGTGTCTGCCAATTTCACCACTCGGGCAACTGAGGCCTAGGCCGGACTCGAACCGGCGTATAGCTCTTTTGCAGAGAGCTGCCTTACCTCTTGGCTACTAGGCCATGGAAAAATTTTACAGCTTATCTAGGTCTTTTTCAATCTCTAAAAAGGTCTTTTCAATATCTGCCGCTTTTTCCAACCCGACATCTAACCTGAATCTGATTTCCGGCATTGGCCTTATATTAATTTTTCTAAGAAGCAAATGCTGCAACTGTTTCCAGTTTTGTTCCAAATTTTTTAAGACTTCATTTCCTTTACCACTAGGTATAACCGAAACATTGACTATCGCGTAATCCAAATCTTTCTGAACTTCAACTCCGGTCACCGTCACTAACGCACCCGAAAACTCCAGCTCCTTGATAATAAGCTTATTTAACTCCTCCCGTATTAAACTTTCCACTCGCTGATACCTTTGATACGCCATTATTTACTCAAAAGTTTATCTCCTACCACCATCTTAACTTCTGACTCAAATATCAAACCGCATTCATTCCCCGCATCCACCGCATTCACATCCCGCTTCTGTTGCTGCAAATTTATAACCTTTCCTTTACCAATAATCTCATCTGCCCGCTGAATATCCAGCCAAGATTTTATCCTAATTTGACCGCGATTAACTCGCCCGCCGATTGTCTGCCTGTTTCCTTTGGCGCTGAAAACAGCCAAGATTTCCAGCTCGCCGCTGTATTTGCTCTTTCCCATTTCCAAAAACAATTTTTCAATTTCCTCAACCAATTTATAAATAATATCATTAGTCAAAACGGTTACTTCTTGCGCTCTAGCTAAATTTTCGGCGGCCTTATTCAGCTGGACCCGGAATCCCAAAATCATGGCGCCGGTAGCCACCGCATCCTTCACATCACCGTCAGTGATTTCCCCGACCGATTGGCCGATAATATCCAAAGTTTGATTTTCTTTAATAGGGACCCCCCTCAATAGGTCGTGCAGGGCTTCCAAGGATCCGGCCACATCAGCTTTCAAAATAATCCGGACAGTCTGTGATTCTTTATTAGTAGTATCGGAAGTCTCCAGCCTGCGGACAATTGTCTTCTTAACTTTTGCTAAATCTTCTTCGAATAGTTTACCGGCTACAAATTCTTCGCCCACTTCCGGCAAGCTCTCAAATCCCAAAACTACTGCCGGACTGGAAGGCGACAATTCATCAACAGATTTTCCTAAGAAATTTTCTAAATTCTTAACCTTGCCCTTGACGGTTGCGGTTGCAATTAAATCACCCCTCCTTAATCGGCCACCTGTCAAAATAACCGTAACCGTATTTCCACGGCGATTATCCAACTTAGCTTCTAAAATTATGCCACTGGCAGTTGCGTCCGCATTATATTCTAATTCCTCCAAATCGGCAGTCAGTAAAATCAGATCTAGAAGTTCATTAATTCCGTCACCGGTTTTTGATGAAACCCCCTGATAACTGATATTGCCGCCATATCCTTCCAATAAAACATTATTGGCGGTCAAATCATTTTTCACCCGCTCCAAATCCGCGTTCGGCTTATCAATTTTAGTAATTGCCACTACAAAAGGAGTTTTGGAATCCTGCAATGCCTTAAGCGCTTCCTTAGTCTGCGGCTTCACTCCCTCGTCTCCGGCCACCACTAAAATACCGACATCAGCCGCATGCGCCCCGCGCACCCGCATCTTGGAAAACGCTTCATGTCCAGGAGTATCTATAAAAGTAATCTTTCGCCCTTGTCCTGAGCTAGTCGAGGGATGCTCGATTTCGTAAGCACCGATAGACTGCGTAATTCCACCCGCTTCTTTAGCGGCTACATTAGTCTTCCGGATATAATCAAGCAAGCTGGTTTTACCATGATCCACGTGCCCCACTACTACCACCACCGGCGGCCGTTTTAGTTTTTTTTCATCTTCGCTACTCATAGACTTATTAAAAATACCATAAATATAAACATAGGGCAATAAAAATATAAATTTGACTTCAATATCTTTTATCTCTTAATATATGTTCAGTGCTTTAAAATTAAGGATTAAATGGTAAAAGCATTCATTTTTGACTTAGGCAATACTCTTATTGAATATCCAGCCCCGGAAAAATTAAAAGAGAATTGCGCCGAATTTGCTCATCAGATGAAAATAAGCGGAGAAATACTCAACCGAATGCATGAATTATATATGAAAAATAGGCGCGAAGGCTTTGAAAGTTTTCGCGAAGCTACGGTGGAAACGGCTTTGACCGAAGCTCTGCAAGAAAGCGGCCGCGAGGTTAGCGATTTAGAAATTT
The DNA here is from genome assembly GCA_016214655.1 of Candidatus Harrisonbacteria bacterium. Classification (GTDB taxonomy): domain Bacteria; phylum Patescibacteriota; class Minisyncoccia; order UBA6257; family 02-FULL-45-10c; genus JACROC01. Next base: position 196,720 of record JACROC010000007.1, on the reverse strand, counting down.
TAGAATTAGTGGAAGAAATTTATCATTATGGATTCGGCCGACTTGCGGTTCCTATTGAGGGCGGAATTGGATTAATGAAGGCCCTAAAAGAACGGGGAATGAAAACTGGCATTATATCCAATACCCCCTTACCCGGATTCTTATTTATGAAAGACCTGGACCGATTCGACTTACTTCAATATTTTGACGACCTTATTTTTAGCGCGGATTTCGGAAAAAGAAAACCTAGTCCGGATATTTTCCGAGCATCACTCCGAAACTTGGGAGTAAAAGCGCATGAGGCCGTATACACTGGCGATTCGCTTGATCGTGACGTAAAAGGCTCACAAGACGCGGGCATGAAATCTATTTGGCTCAATAGGAAAGGGAGGCAAGAAGAACATGGGGGATATGTAGTTTCATCACTCATCCAGATACTTGCAATTAAAGAACTTTTTGCCTAAATCAAAACCAAGACGGCTCACAAGCCGTTTTTATATACTAAAACCACTTGAATAGGCATTCAAACTAAGATAAAATTACTATCAGGTATAAATTGGTGAGGTGGGTGAGCGGCTGAAACCGGCAGGTTGCTAACCTGTTATACGGGTTTAAATCCGTATCGAGAGTTCAAATCTCTCCCTCACCGCCAAGTTTTAAAAATCCGCTTTAGCGGATTTTTATTTTAGTGATAAAATAAATTCATGAATCAGAAGGGTACTATAGCACTGTGGCTAGTCATTGGTGCCGCAATTATTTTAAGCGGAGGATTAAGTATCAAATATTTATATCCACCCCAAAAACCGGGTACCTTCACGGAAAGATCGGCGACTCAAATCTTGATGACAAAACCAGGCACGACTACCGAATCAATTTCTGCCACCCAACCGCCGCCGATTGATAAATTTATCAGCAAAGCAATGCTAGAAATCCAGCCAAATACCCAGATAGAGCAAAAAACAACTCCAGCCGTAAACCCGCCGTCAATCTGCGCCGGCGCGGAATTCAATAAATTTGAGTGCTATGAATCTTATTTCAGAAACGTCGTGGAAAAAAATGGGATTCCGCGGGCCTTTGCCGAATTAAAGTCCTTATACAATGTTAATTCTTATGTTAAATCCCGGGCGCATCCCCTGGCCCATATTATTGGCCAAACAGCTGCTGAAAAATTCAAGAATGTTTCTGAGGCCTATACCCAGGGAGACAGCTTTGCCTGGTCTGGCTATTACCATGGCATTTTGGAAGGCGTTATCGGCCGCATCGGTTCCGAAAATCTAGAAAAGGAACTTCCAAATATCTGCGCAGATCTAGCCCCAAAAGAAAGATATTCTTTCAATCACTATAACTGCGTCCACGGACTCGGACACGGCGTAATGGCCAATACCAATGATGAACTCTTCAAATCCTTGAAATTGTGCGACCTTCTCTCCGATAACTGGGAACGAACTTCCTGCTGGAGCGGCGTTTTCATGGAAAACATCATTATTGATAATAAAAATCATTTTACCAGATATCTCAAGCCAACAGATCCGCTGTATCCCTGCAATGGCGTAGACAAGCCATATAAGAGTACCTGCTATTTAATGCAGACCTCTTATATGCTGAAAGTTGCCAGCGGAGATTTTACAAAAGTCTTCAATTTATGCGAACAAGCGGAGCCGGAATACCAGCCGATCTGCTATCAAAGCCTGGGCCGTGACGCCTCCGGAAGAAGCGTCAGCGACATACAAATAACTAAAGCAACCTGCTATCTCGGTAAAAATTTTGAACAGCAGAAAAATTGTGTTATCGGCGCAGTAAAAGATTTTATTTCCTATCATCACTCCGATGTTCAGGCCAAAGATCTTTGCGATCAGCTTTCCGATGATCTAAAACCAACTTGCCTGGAAACAGCAAAAAGTTACTATGCGGTATTTTAAAAATAAATCTGCGAGCTATACTTTAATTAGTGTATGAAAGAATCATTTGAAATGAACTCCAGAGAATCAGCTACAAAATTCAATATCCCGGAATCAGAGCTGAAATTCAGCTTTAGCCGCGCCGGCGGAGCCGGCGGCCAAAACGTCAATAAGGTGGAAACCAAAGTCACTGTGCGATGGAATTTTGAAAACTCTCCGGCTCTTACTAACGATCAAAGGACACTACTCCGTGAAAAATTAAAGAATCGCATTAACGATGAAGGCGACCTGATGGTTTATTCGCAAACCGAGAGAACTCAAGCCGCTAATCGCACCACGGCCGTTGAAATCCTGCACGATCTGGTGGATAACTCTCTAGAAGTCGTCCCGGAAAGAAGGCCGACCAAAGTTCCGAAATCCGCCAAAGAGCAAAGACTCGGAGAAAAGCACCGCCAGTCGAAAAAAAAGAAATTAAGAAAAGAAACTGAGTATTAATTTACGCCCAAAATCACTTGGGCGTTTTTATCACAAAATCATTATTGAAATAAGTTCTAAAAAGCTATAATGAAGGTAATGGTTAAGAATAAGAAAATAAGAGTTGCGGTCTTAATGGGCGGACCATCCTCCGAGTATGAGGTTTCTTTGAAAACCGGAGAAATGGTAATAAAAAATTTAGATAAGCGGAAGTTTACTGCCTTTCCGATAAAAATAGAAAAAGATGGAACCTGGCCGATATCCTTGGCAGATCTCAAAGAAAAATGCGGTGTCGCTTTTATAGCCATGCACGGGGAATACGGCGAAGACGGGCAATTACAAGGAACCTTAGAAACTTTTCAAATTCCCTATACCGGATCTGATCCGATTGCCAGCGCCCTGGCGATGAATAAACAAAAAACTGCGCTGCTTTTAACCAAGAACGGCCTTCTAACTCCAAAATCCATCTCCCTATCAAAAACCGATCCTTATCTTGATTGGGTTATTAATAAAAATTTCAAAACCCCTTTCGTAATAAAACCGGCTGACCGGGGATCCAGCGTCGGAATCAGTATTGTCCGAAAAAATCAGGAGCTTAAAAAAGCGTTGACCAACGCCTTTCAATATTCAAACACCGCGATCGCGCAAAACTATATTCAAGGGAAAGAACTGACTTGTGGAGTTTTAGAAATTAATGGAAATCCGATCCCGCTGGTACCGACGGAAATAACACCGAAAACCAGCGAATACTTTGATTATTACGCGAAATATAACACAAATGGCTCCGAAGAAATAACCCCGCCCAGACTTCCAGACAGAACTATCCGCCAAATTCAAATGGCAGCGCTTAAAGCCCATAAACTCCTTAACTGTTCCGGCATGTCCCGAACTGATATGATATTACAAGGAGATAATCTTCATATCCTGGAGGTGAACACTATCCCGGGCATGACTGAAGCAAGTCTTTTGCCGCAGCAAACTAAAGCAATGGGGATTGAATTCCCTCAATTATTGGAATTAATAATCAGATCCGCCCTCCAAAAACATGGACCCGACACTCGATGAAAAAAAAGAAATATCCTGGACCGCTCCGGAATTTAGATACGTTCACAAAGACGTAGGGTGGTATTGGCTGACTCTCATAGCAGCCGGGATTATATTTCTAATCGCCCTCTGGCAAAGAAACCTGCTTTTCGCGATGTTTATTGTCATTGCCGAAGCCATGACTATCATGTGGGCGAAAGAATTTCCGAAAAATATTGAATTCAAACTTAATAGGAAGGGGCTGCAGATCGGAAAAATAAAATTTTACGGCTATGAAGAACTGTCCGGATTCCATATTTTGGAAAGCCACGATAGAACGGAGCTGATCTTAAAAACCAAAACAAAATTACATCCTTACTTAAAAATTCTATTAGAGGATGCGGAAATCCCGGAAATAAAAGAGTTATTAAAAAAATATCTGCCAGAAATAGAATATGAAGAATCGCTGACTGATGCGATTTCCAAAATGATCGGATTTTAAAGAGTCATCTCTAAATTAAAAGGTGGATCCTTTACCGCGACAAAATCATAGTTTACAATAATTTATTAGCTGCGCTCGTCGTTCAACGGATAGGACACAAGATTGCGGATCTTGTAATCGAGGTTCGATTCCTCGCGAGCGCACCAGTTCGGAAATGTCAATAAATCAAGGTACGCCTCCCCCACAAAAGTACTTATGTGGGGGATTTTTTTATTACTTGAAAATACAGATAATCGCTGATAAAATAATAAACAACTGCGGGTATCGTATAGCGGCTATTATGTAACCTTGCCAAGGTTAAGATACGGGTTCGACTCCCGTTACCCGCTCCAGAAGACTTAAATCAAAAACCGCCGTTAGGCGGTCTTACGTTTGTCTCAGTTTTTTCTTATCAGTTTTGCCTATCGCAGTCTTTGGAATTTCGGCCAAAAATACGAACTTCACTGGAATCTTGTATGGTGCAAGTTTATCTCGGCCAAACTCTTTAAGTTGGCTTGCCATTTCTTCATCATTTATTGAAGAATCCTTTTTCACAATAAAGCCTCTTACCTCTTCGCTGCCTCGGCTATTTTTAATGCCGACCACTGCGACTTCCTGAACTCCGGGGCACTTACTTAATACTTCTTCCACTTCTAACGAGAAAACCTTCTCTCCTCCGACATTAATCATATCTTTAATGCGATCAACTATATAGTAATAGCCATCTCCATCTTTTTTTGCCACATCACCGGTATAAAACCATCGCTCACCATCAATAATTTTCAGCACTTTTTCTGTTTCTTCCGGCTTATTCCAATATCCCCTCATTACCTGTGGACCACTAAGCGCCAACTCGCCGGATTCATCAATAATTTTAGCCTTCGTATTTGGCACCAGCACACCGATTGATCCCTTCCTGCGCTTATTACGATCCAACGGATTACAAATCGCGACCGGCGACGTCTCCGAAAGGCCATAGCCCTCTACCAAAAGCGCGCCAGTTAATTCCTCAAATCTTTCTAAAACTTCAACCGGCAGCTTAGCAGATCCGGAAATGCAATATTTAATTGAAGACATATCAACATCTTTTCTTTTCCCCAAATAAGCGTTCACTGCCGCGAAAAGCCGCGGCACTCCGGGAAAAATTGTTGGCCGGTATTCTTGAATCGCTTTCATCACGGACCCTAAGTCTCTCGGATTAGGAACTAATACAATAGTGCCGCCTAAACTTACCATTAAGTTCTGGCAAACTGTCATCGCAAAAACATGAAAGAGCGGAGGCGCGGCCAGCATAATTTCTTTCTCCTTTTGCAATCCCGGAAAAAATTCTTCAACTTGCATAAGGTTCCAAACTAGATTTGAGTGCGTAAGTACGGCGGCCTTCGGAACACCAGTAGTTCCGCCGGTATATTGCAGAACCGCCACATCCGGAAAATAAACATGTGCTTTCCTAAGTCTCCTAACATCTCCGGATTTTAAAAATTTATTAAACGGAGAAACGATGAAGTTTTCCGGCTTTTTCGGTATATCCCGTCTTTCTTTAAACCAATATAGCCAATTCAACGGAAATGGCAGGTATTCACCAATTGAAGCAAGAACCAAAACATCTAGATTGACACCTTCAAGTTTTGAATATCGGTCAGAAAAAAGATCCAAGCCGATTAAAATTTTAGCGCCGGAATCCTTCAATTGTGCAGCAACTTCTTCTGCGGTGTACTGCGGATTAAATTGAGCCACGATACCGCCGGCTTTTAAAGTAGCGAAATAGGAAATTACGTTTTGCGGACAATTTGGGAGCATGATTGCCACCCGATCACCCTTTTTGACACCGGCATTCTGGAGCGCGGCCGCCAGCCGATCGACTTGCTTTTGCAAATCCTGATAACTAATTCTCTTTCCATAAAATATCAAGGCAGCATTGTTGGGATATTCTTTAACAGCACGGTCAAAAACCTGATTCAAGGTCATTTCTTGATCCCAATTTCAAAGAACAATGATTAAAGACTAGGGCAAAATAAGGTCAAAGGTCAAGCCGAATTTTTCTCCAAAATAATCTTTCTCACAGAAGCTAAATCATTTTTAATGATGATAGATCTTTTCTTTTTATTCATCACCGCTTTTAGTTGATCGGGCAACAGAATTTTCTTGCCGATAACGGGTTCAACTATCTCCTTAAATTTAGCCGGGTGGGCAGTACTCAAAACAATAATGGGCTGTGAAACATTACTTTTTTGCGCCGCCGCAACACCAACTGCAGTATGCGGATCTAATATATATCCGATTTTGCGATAAACATTTTTGATTGTTTCACGGGTTTGTTGATCGCCAATACTTACCCCGATAATATCCTTAGCCATCTTTTTATAATCATGACTATACATTTCCAACATCCTCACAAAATTACTCGGATTTCCAACGTCCATAGCATTAGAAATTGTTTTGCGGGAAACGCGTGAAACAAATTTGCCAGTCTTAAGATAACGCGGCACAATATCATTTGCATTAGTGGCGGCTATAAATTGTCTCACCGGGAGCCCCATGCGTTTTGCCATCAAGCCGGCAGTTAAATTACCAAAATTCCCACTTGGAACAGCAAATATAAGGTCATCGCAAGACCTTAATTTTAAAGTCTTGCAATGACCACCATATTGAGCAAAACCGTAAAAATAATAAAAAGATTGGGGGAGTAGGCGGCCGAAATTAATGGAATTGGCAGAGGACAAATTAATTTTCTTTTTTAATTCTCCATCAGTAAGTATTTGCTTAGCTAATTTTTGGCAATCATCAAAATTTCCTTTTACTTCTAATGCAATAATATTTTTACCGAGCGTAGTCATTTGTTTTTCTTGCAGCGGGGTAATACGCTTGCTTGGGTATAATATAAAAACTTTAATATTAGATAATCCGTAAAATCCTTGCGCAACTGCACTTCCGGTATCCCCGGAAGTAGCGACGATGATGTTTAATTTTTCCTTTTCGCGGCGCAAATAATAATTCATGAGCCGGGACATAAACCGCGCTCCAAAATCTTTAAAAGCTAATGTTGGCCCATGAAATAACTCTAAAATATACAGATTATTATCTAATTGCTTCAGTGGTACCTCAAAATTAAAAGAGTCTTTGATGATTTTTTTTAATTCTTTTGGCGGAATATCCTGAATAAACTTTTGGCTGATTTCTAAGGCAATCTCCCAAAATTCTTTTTCCCGGATATTGGCTAGAAACCCCTTTTCCAATTTTGGGAAAAACTCCGGCACAAAAAGACCGCCATCTGAGGCGAGTCCTTGCATAAGTACTTGTTTAAAATCAGCACGAGGCGATTTTTTATTTGTACTATAAAACTTTAATTGAGCAGCCATAAAATTCCTTCCGCTATTCTTTTTTCATCAAAACCGTGGCAATCCAGCGTATAATGCGCGCAAGATTGGTACGCCGGCACGCGTTCTTCAAAAAGCCCCTCAATGCCTTTTTCTTTCAGACCGACAATTCCGCGATAATCGATATTTTCTCCTAAACGCTTCTTGATTTCTTCCAACGGCAAATTTAAATAAAAAATATTTGTTTCTCGGATCAATTTTGCCATCGCCGCCGGAGAATAAATAATGCTCCCGCCGGGAGAAAATACGGTATTGGCAAAGTTTAACTGAAGCGTATATTGCTCTTCTAATTTTAGTAATTCTTTATCTCCGCTTTTTTCCAAGATTTCCTGATGAGTTTTACCGGTTTTTTCTTTAATCAAAAGGTCTAAGTCAACAAAATTCAAATTAAGCCTGCTAGCAAGTAATTTACCGACCGTAGACTTACCCGAGCCTGGCATACCAATTAAGGTAACACCCTTCATATCTCTTATGATACAAATTCCAGTCGCTAATGGCTAGTCGCTAATCACTAAATATTTAAATATCCTTTTTTATGAAGCAATTCCGCAATCAGCACCGCTCCACCAGCTGCGCCACGGATCGTATTATGGGAAAGTGCAACAAATTTCCACCCATATTTGCCATCTTCCCGAAATCTCCCGCAAGTAATTCCCATACCGCCAGCATAATCGCGGTCTAACTTAGTCTGCGGACGATCATCTTCGGTAAAATATTTAATGAATTTTTCGGGCGCGGAAGGAAGATTTAACTCGTTAAGCGGATTTGAGAAATTATCAATCGCATTACGTATCTGCTCCAGCGTTGGTTTATTCTCAAACTCCACTGAAACGCTAGCCATATGGCCATCTGAGGCCGCAACCCGGATGCAAGTTGCGGAAATAACCGGGCAATCTTCGCCCCAAATTTTCATCGGTTCCTTTTCTGTCTTTTCCTCCTCGCCTTTTATAAAAGGGGTGCAGTTATCTACCATTTCCGGCCATGATTCAAAAGTTTTACCAGCGCCGGATATTGCCTGTAAAGTTGTGACCAAAACATATTTCGGCTTAAATTCTTTAAGCGCATACACCACTGGAAGATATGACTGCAAAGAACAATTCGGCTTTACCACTAGCAATCCACTTTTCCAGCTGCGATTTTTCCTTTGAATGTCGATCAAAGATAAATGATGAGCATTAATTTCGGGTATCACCATTGGCACGTCCTCGGTCCACCGATGCGCAGAATTATTGGAAATAACTGCCGCACCCGCCGCAGCGTATCGCGCTTCAATTTCTTTAATTTTTTCTTTATCCATATCAATCGCGGAAAAAACTAAATCAACCTTTTTTATAATTTCATTAAAATCTTCTTCTACGGCTTGTAATTTCATATCACGATTTTTTTCGGGAATAGGGTTTTTCATACTCCATCGCCCCCCAGCTGCTTCTTGATACGATTTTCCAGCTGATTGCGGAGAAGCTGCTAAACACACCACTTCAAACCACGGATGATTTTCCAAAAGCGAGATAAACCGCTGGCCAACCATTCCGGTGGCACCCAAAATCCCAACTCTCAATTTTTTATTTATACTTGACATATTTATAATTATATGCTATATTATATTTAAATCGTAAAGTTTTCGCCAAAGGAGGATCAAATGTATACAGCCTGTCTAGCCCTCATGGGATTGGGAATAATGTTTAGCCCAATCTTAGCAGTATTGATCTTGTGCGTATTTTTTCTAGAGCCCTTAAATGAAACTAACAGTCTCCTAAAGGGAATCTTGGAAGAACTCAAAAAGAGATAACTTCATCACCGGCGCCTCGATTAACCATCGGGGCGCTTTTCTTTTTTATCGCTGACGCTAACTATGATACTAATATACGAATTGTACTAATGATACGAATAATACTAATTTTAAAATATTCGCATAATTAGTATCATTCGCATGCATTAGTATATTGGTATCGCGTTATATTCGTAATATATCCGCCAACACTCCAGCCGCAGTTACTTCTCTTCCCGCTCCCGGTCCTTGTACGACTAAAGGCCTTTCCTTATATCTCTTAGTCCAAAAGGCAAATATATTATCTGCGCCGCGATTGCTTGCAAGTGGATTATCTAACGGCACCGCCTGAAGCGACGCAACCGCCCTACCTCTTTCTAGTCGCGCCACATATCTCAGAACCTTATTTTGCGAATATGCTTTTTCTAAAAGTTTCTTGAAATATCCGTCAAATTCCTTTAATCGCTTCAAAAATTCTCCCGGCACTTTAACGCGTTGAAGCGCTGCCGGTACCAGATTTTCAATTTCAATATCCTTAAATTCCAACTCGTAACCAATCTCCCGCGCTAGAACCAATAACTTCCTTCCAACGTCCTGCCCACTTAAATCTTCCCGCGGATCCGGCTCGGTGTAGCCAAGTTTTTTTGCTTCCTCCACCACCTTACTAAATGGTTTAGTTCCGTCAAAATTATTAAAAATATAGCTTAATGTTCCGGAAAACACTCCTTCGATTTTTGTAATCCTATCACCTGTTTTTAATAAATCCTGAAGCGGCGCGATAATCGGAAGCGCGGCGCCGACATTAGTTTCATACAAAAACTGATTTTTATTTTTTGCCATTACTTCCCGCAATTTTTTATATTCCTTCATCGGCCGGACATTAAATTTCTTATTCGGAGTCACAATGTTAAATCCCACCTCGGCAATTTCAATGTATTTTCTGGCAACCCCATCACTGGCAGTACAATCCACAAAGACTTTATTGCCAAGTGGCAATTCTTTAGCCCAATTGAGCCATTTCTCAAAATCAGGCTTTTCACCCTTTTCCAATTTCTTTTGCCAACCGCCTAAATTAATACCCGATTCACTGGTAAGCATATTAAAAGCGTTAATAATCCCGCATACCCTCAATCTATTGAAGTCGGACTTCGATAGATTGTGAATTTGATCAAGCAGGGTACCGCCAATATTACCGGTGCCGATCAAAAAAATATTTTTGGTTGCGCCTAGGAAAAATTCATCATGTGCCACATTTAATGCTTTCGCCTTATCTGCCAAATCCACAACAAAAGAAATATTCCGTTCCGATCCGCCCTGCGCAATTGCGGAAATATTCACCCCATTATCACCTATCGCTTTGAATAATTTCCCGGCAATGCCCGGCACGCCGCGCATGCCATCGCCAACCAGCGCAATAATAGCTTGCGAAGGTACGGTTGAAATACTTACCTGGCCGGATTTTATTTCTTTCCTAAACTCCTCCCGCAATACTTTAAGCGCGGCCGAAAGCTCTGCCGATTTAAGCGCAAAACAAATAGTATATTCTGAAGAAGCCTGAGAAATTAGAATTACGTTTGCTTTTGCCCGCGCAGTTGCCTCAAATACCCTGGCGGCGCTCCCTGGGATTCCGCCCAAACTTACGCCCCCTATATTAACTAAAACAATGTCGTCAATAGCGGTGATGCCTTTTACAAATGGCTCGAGCACCATTTTTTTCTGGATCCAAGTTCCGGGCGTAATGGGATTAAATGTATTTTTAATCAAAATCGGTATTCCTTTTTTAATCGCTGGGAGCATGGTCGCCGGATGAATCACTTTGGCGCCGAAATAAGCCATCTCGATCGCTTCTTCGTAACTTATCTGCGAGAGCACCACTGCCCGTTTTACCAGGCGAGGGTCCGCGCTCATCACCCCATCTACATCAGTCCAGATTTCCACTACTTTTACACCAAGCGCAGCACCAAAAATCGCAGCGGAATAGTCCGAACCCCCTCGTCCAAGTGTAGTGATTTCTCTTTTACTGGTGGAACCTAAAAATCCGGTAATAATCGGGATTTTATTTTTCGTTTCTTTGCCTCTCTGTTTCTCAGTGAAAAAATGTATAATTTTACGGTTGGTTGCATTAAAATCCACAGCCGCATTCACAAAATTATTATCAGTCCTAACCAATTCGCGAGCATCTACGAAATATGCATTCTTCGTCGACGCCGCAATAATATACGCCGAAAGCCGCTCACCGAAACTCGCTACCCAGTCCAAATTTTTATTGGAAACTCCTTTTTCTTTGGCAATTTTTTCTAATACCGCAACAAGCTCAATAAACAATGATTCAACGTGCGCTAGAACATTATTTCGCAAATATTTAGGTTTACGAACTAATAATTTAACTGCTTTTAAGTGGCGCTCTTTCAAATTTTTTAGCTCATCGAATAACCGTTTATCATTTTTCGCGGTCAAGCGCACGCATTTTAAAAGCTGATCGGTAACTCCCTGAAAAGCTGACACCACGACCGCCACTCTATCTCTTTTAGATGCAGCTTTCACAATTTCACCAACCCCCTTGATCATCTTTGGCGTGCCCACCGACGAACCTCCGAATTTAAGAACTTTAGTTATTTTCATATATTTTTGATTGTTAATACTTTATCACTTAACTTTTAAAATGAAAACCGACCCCGTTGAGGCCGGTTTAGTGTCTTTATTTTTGATAAACCACTAAAACTCCCCAGCAGGAAATCGGGTAGTTGTGGTAGTGATAATAGCAAAAACTAATTTCATAGAATAACTATAACACATCTCGTAAAAACAAAAAACTGACCAAGATGGTCAGTGTCTCTGCAATCTCTTACGAACCGCTTTTTTCATCAATAGCCACATGTCATAGGCATCGCCAACCACCTTTACATGAGCAGAAATCGGGGAGCATTCACGCCTCTCCCAGCGTTTTAAGCTGGAAACAGATCCAGATTCCATAACCTCGATTACGGCCCTTCTGCCGCCCAAGGCGAATCTCATTTCCCGTACTTTCTGTCCCGTGTTCAACCGTCTCCGATTAGGCATCGTTTCCCCTCCTTTGTATTTTCTGGAGCTGATTAGATATTACAAAACTATGAAGAAACTCGCAAGTACTTCCTTTTACCCACCTGAAGTAAAATTTCTCTTTCCAATTCAATACTTTTATTCGGATCGTTTTGCTTCTCTTCATCTAATTTTACGCCGCCCTGCTCAACTAATCGTCTTGCTTCACTTTTACTCGGAGCCATCTTAGTTTCCACCAATAGATTTACTAAGGTTAACTTTTTAACCTTTAACTTTATACTTTCCAACTCTGACGGCGCTTCTTTATGAGAAACTACACGCACAAATTCTTCTTCAGCCTTTTGGGCCATTTTATTGTCGTGATACATTGCCACAATAATTTGTGCAAGCTTCATCTTTACGGCACGCGGATCTTTTTTAACTTTTTCTGCCATTTCTTCTAACGGCAAATCAGTCAATAATTCTGCATATTTCACAATAAGCGCATCAGAAATAGACATAATTTTCCCATACATATCATTAGGCCCATCATTAAGCGCAATATAATTACCGAGACTTTTGCTCATTTTTTTAACTCCATCTGTACCCTCCAAAAGAGGTAAAGTCAAAACATCCTGCGGTTTCATACCACGCTTTTCCATCAAATTCCTACCAGCCAAAAGATTAAACTTTTGATCGGTTCCGCCAATTTCTAAATCCGCATTAACCATGACTGAATCATATGCTTGAAGGGCGGGGTAAGTTAATTCATGCATCCACACCGGCTTTTGATTTTTAATCCTAGCGCTAAAATCTTCACGCTCTATCATTTGTTGCACGGTAAAATCAGTAAATAATCTAGCTAATTCTCCAAAGTCCATTTTACGAAGCCACTTACTATTGTAATGAACTTCAACTTTTTTCATATCTAAAACTTTTTTTGCTTGATTCAGATAAGTTTTTAAATTATTTTTTATATCTTTCTCCGAAAGCGGGGGACGGGCTTTATCTCTTCCAGAGGGATCACCAATTCCGGCAGTAAAATCGCCAATAATCAAAACCGCTTGGTGGCCGGCGTCTTGAAATTGCCGCAATTTCCGAAGCGGGACAGTATGCCCTAAATGCAAATCCGGCGCTGTCGGATCAATACCAAACTTCACCCGCAGCTTCTTGCCGCTTTGAAGAGATTTTTCTAGATGATCTTTTTCAATCACCTCCACTACACCGCGGGTTAATAAATCATTTTTAACCATTTTTATATTATAAATAAAAATCTCCCGTTTTACGAGAGACTCATTGTTTTATCAAGCTTTCTGGCCAATTTTTCTAAATCTTTCTCTAATTTCATTCGAAGCTCGGGGGTACAATGTTTGGAATTTTGAAATTCCAAAATTTGCTTTGCAACTTGCCAAATACCTCGAAGCAATAATCCTTTATTGGTCGTAAATAGTTTACGATATTTAACGTCTTCAAATTTTTTTTCTTCAGGTGTTTTGGGTATCTTAACTAAATCCACAAGTGCAAATTTTGTCCTTCCGTTAAGCCTAGTTATAACAACTTCTTTGCAAAAAGTCATCTTTTTTCCTGTTTATATTATTAAAGAATTAAAATTATATTAATATATTCAAATTAAAAAGTCAACAAAAAGGCTCGTTATTAAACGAGCTTATGTATAAGGAGGTAAATCCGGCCCGGCATTTTTATCAACTAAATATCCGATCAACTCCCAATCTCGCTCATCGTCATCGGTATCTGAAACTTTTCGGTAGCAGTTATCCTCTTCATCAGTTTTTAAAATAATATTATTACCATTTTCCGTGCCGCACCCCACAAAAAGCACTCCGCCTTTATGCCTGCCAAGCGATTGCCTAAGGAATTCCGTAAGATGAATTTGCTGGTTCCTAAGGTTCACAAGAATAAAAGACTTCCACCGGACATTGAGCCGATCAGAGTCCATGTCATATCCTACTCATCAAAAATCCTATCACCAGAATAAACGAAAAAATAAATGTTTGCAATAAAATTCCCGCCACTTGGCAGGAATTTTTTTACTTAATATTCCGGTTTTTTATAATCTCATCTACTACTCCATATTCCTTTGCTTCCGCCGCCGTAAGCCAGAAATCCCTGTCAGTATCCTTCTCGATTTTAGAAAGGGATTGTCCGGTGTGTTTAGCGAGAACCTGATTAAGCTGCTCCTTCATGCGCACAATATGCTTAGCGGTAATTTCAATTTCCACTGCCTGACCCTCAACTCCGCCCATAACTTGGTGCAAAAGCACCTCCGAATTCGGCAAAGCGATCCGCTTCCCCTTCTTACCGGCACCAAGAAGAACGGCCGCCATAGAAGCGGCAATACCAACGCAAATAGTAGAAACATCTGGCTTAATATATTGAATAGTGTCATAAATCGCAAAGCCGGCAGTCACCGATCCGCCAGGTGAATTAATATACAATTTAATATCCCTTTTCGGGTCTTCGTGCTCTAAAAATAAAAGCTGGGCGATTACTGTGTTGGCTACCCCATCATTAATCGGACCGCCAAGAAAAATAATCCGTTCTTTCAATAAACGAGAATAAATATCATAAGCGCGCTCACCCATTTGAGTTTTTTCGATAACTGTAGGAATTAAATATTCGTTTTCCATAATCAAAAGTGCGTAGGCAGTAGCCCGTAGTAAGTAGAAAATTATAAAAATCCTACGCCCTACGTTCTACGAACTACGCGCTCATTTCAACGATTCAAGGTATTCAAAAACCTTGCGATTTTGAACTACACCATAACTATAATCATAAAGTCGCTGAGGGTCAATTTTCGGGCGTTTTGAAAACTGAGAATGTGTCAAGAATTTATTGACTTCCGCTTCAACTTCATCGGGAGTTGGTTCAATTTTCTGATCCTTGGCGATTTGATACGCCACTAAATTGGCGGCAACATCGTGCTTAGCTCTCTCTTCGAAACGTTTACGCAAAGATGCGTCGTCTTCTAATTTTCCGCCACTGGGAGGCTGCATCGTGGCACGATATTCGTTAACAAGATTATCCAGCGTCTTATCTATCATGATTTGAGGGGAATCAATCTGGGAATTCTTAACCATCTCGTTCATAATTTTTAGCCGGACGCGTTCTTTTTCCCGGCCCTCTTTTTCTTTTTTCATTCCTTCACGAATACTGTTTTTAAACTCTTCAACCGTCTGAAAATTTCCTAATCCTTTTATAAATTCATCCGTTAATTCCGGCATTTGCTTCTCAAAAACTCCTTTCAAGCTTACTTTGAAACCAATTTTTTTATCGCGCAAATCTTCTTTCCAATAATCAGTCGGGAAATTTACTGAAAACTCCAAATTTTCTCCCTCTTTATGGTTCACAATATTATCTTCAAATCCAGGAATAAATTTTCCTTCGCCAAGAACGAAATTATCCGCCTTGCCAGAAGCGCCATCCAAAGCCTTTCCATCCAAAAAACCGGAAAAATCGATATCTACCACATCGCCCTTCTTAGCTTCTCTATTCACCCTGGTTAATTTAGCTCTGGAATTTAAAACCCAATTAATACTTTTATTTAACTCGTCCTCGCTAACAAATATTTCTTTGGGATCCTCGTGTAAAATTTTTTTGACTAATTTTTGATAATTTCCCAACTTAACTTCCGGAAAAACGGTCAAGGTGATTTTGAATTTCAAGCCTATATCTTTCGCCGGCTCGCTTTCCAAAACTTCAACCTTCGGCTGATCAATTAATTGCCAATTATTTTCGGCATTAATTTCTTGAAGCGCATCCCGGACTGCTTTATTCACCGCCTCATTAAAAACTTTTTCTTTATCTACTGCTTTATCTGCTAAATCTTTTGGCGCGGTTCCCGGCCGGAAACCCTTCAAATGCACAACTGAAAGCGCCTGATCATAAACTGGCTGATAATAATTCAAAAACTCCTGATGGCCCAAAATCACCTCCGCCTCAACTATTGAGTTTGGTAATTTTTTAGATGTATATTTCATCAGATCTTATAAAAACGGAACCAGGAGCAGCGCAACAATATTTATAACTTTGATCAGCGGGTTGATTGCTGGACCGGCGGTATCTTTGTAAGGGTCACCGACCGTGTCGCCGGTTACTGCGGCTTTATGCGCGTCAGAACCCTTACCGCCGTAATTGCCGGATTCAATATATTTCTTCGCATTGTCCCAAGCGGCGCCACCAGTAGTCATAGAAATTCCCAGAAAAAGACCGGCCACGATCGTGCCCACCAAAAATCCGCCCAGTGCTTTTGCGCCAAGCAGAAATCCGACTAATACCACTGAAAGAACTGGGATTAGCGCCGGCACCACCATCTCTTTAAGCGCGGCTTTGGTAACAATATCCACTGCCCGGCCATAATCCGGCTTAGCCTTAAATTCCATGATTCCTGGAATTTCCCGGAATTGTCTCCGGATTTCTTCTACCACCGCGCCGGCTGCCCGGCCGACGGACTTCATAGCAATCGAAGCAAAAAGATACGGAACTGCCGCGCCAAGTAGAAGCCCGACTACCACATAAGGATCTTCTAATTCAAAAACTAAATCTCTGGCGCGGCTGGCAAATTCCTCCACATAACCGGCAAAAAGCACCAGTGCGGCAAGCCCGGCAGAAGCGATTGCATAACCTTTAGTAACTGCTTTAGTAGTATTACCGACCGCATCCAAAGCATCGGTGATTTTCCTGACATCAGACGACGCCCCGCTCATTTCCGCAATACCGCCAGCATTATCCGTAACCGGACCAAAAGAATCAATAGCAATAATAATTCCGGCAACCGAAAGCATGGCAGTAGCAGCGAGTGAAACCCCGTAAAGACCAGCTAACGCAAAACTGGCGAGTATCGCCCCGACAATAATTAAAACCGGAACAAAAGTAGATTCCATACCCACCGAAAGTCCGATAATGATATTAGTGCCGTGGCCGGAATTGGAAGCCTCGGCAATGGATTTTACCGGACGATAACTTTTCGCCGTATAATAATCTGTTACTATCACCATTAAAACGGTAACTACTAAACCGACTAAAGCGCTCAGATAAAAATTCCAGTAACCATCACCAAAATATAATCGCATCACCGGATAGAAAGCGAAAGCCGAAACCACTAATGTGGCGGATAATCCCTTATATAACGCGCCCATAATTGTTCCGCCCTCGCCGACTCTTACGAATAAAGTGCCGATTAAAGATGCGGCAATGGCCAGCCCTCCTAAAACCATTGGAAAAATGACCAGCGGACTGGCTAAATCTTTATCAATCAAAAATCCCAAAAGCATGGAGGCTACTAACGTCACCGCATAAGTTTCAAATAAATCAGCCGCCATACCAGCGCAATCGCCAACATTATCACCGACATTATCTGCTACCACGCCAGGATTACGGACATCATCTTCCGGAATACCAGCTTCAACCTTACCAACCAGGTCAGTGCCGACGTCGGCAGCTTTGGTATAAATTCCGCCGCCAAGTCTGGCAAATATTGAAATTAAACTTGCGCCAAAACCGAGGCCGACTAAAGCCCGTACATCTTGAGTCAAAAGATAAAATCCAGCAATGGATAAAAGTCCCAGCGCCACTACTAAAAATCCAGTTACTGAACCGGCTTTAAAAGCAAGGGAGAGCGCCGCATTTAAACCTTGGCTGGCAGCTTCCGCAGTCCGGGAATTAGAACGGACTGCTACATTCATCCCGATATAACCAGCTACCGCCGAAGCTACTGCGCCAACCAAAAATCCAGCAGCAGACAGAGAGCCTGAAAAATAATAAACAGCTACCAGCAAAATTACGGCGACTACCGCCACACTGCGATACTGACGATTTAAAAAAGCGCTAGATCCTTCTTGAATCGCTTCGGAAATTTCTACCATCTTAGCATTGCCGCGCGGCTGTTTGCCAAGCCAAAGCACAATATAAATGCTATAGGCGACTGCTAATGCAATTGGAATAAAAATTAATAAATATAACATCACCCTAGCTGTTAGCTGTTAGCTCTCAGCTGTTAGAAATTTTCTAAAAGCTCAAAACTAGAAGCTAAAAGTCTATTAACTATTCTTCCGACTTTTTTTCTTCATCCGCAGCAATTTGAGCAGAAACGGATTCTTCCAAAGCCGCCGCTATACCGCCTTCCTGCACCTCATCCGGCTTCGCCTGCGAACGGACATCTATTTTCCAGCTGGTAAGCTTAGCAGCCAAACGGACATTCTGACCACCCTTTCCAATAGCCAAACTCAATTGGTCATCCGGGACAAAAACCTTAGCTTCCCGTCTCGGTGAAATTTCAACTCGTGTAACCCTAGCCGGAGAAAGCGAATTGGAAATGAATTTTTCCGTGTCTTCAGACCATTGAATAATATCAATTTTTTCCTGACCCAATTCATTGCTGACCGCCATAACCCTAGTCCCTCTCTGGCCAACACAAGATCCGACCGGATCAATTCCCTCTACTTTAGAAGTAACCGCAATTTTAGTCCTACTTCCTGGTTCTCTGGCAATGGTTTTAATCTCAACAACTCCGTCGCTGATTTCCGGGACTTCTAATTCAAAAAGCCGGCTGACAAATTTAGGATGGGAACGAGATAAAATGATACCTGGAACCCGAGATTCTTCCTGAACAGCTAATATATAAAAACGCATCCTGGATCCGGTAGAATAATGTTCACCGGGAATGGATTCATTATAAAACACGATTCCGGTAGCCCGGCCTAAATCCACAAAAACATTCCCTCGATCATATCTTTGAACAACACCACTGATAATCTCGCCAACCTTGTTTTGAAATTCATTAATAATAGAATTCCTTTCAACCTCGCGTAATTTTTGAAGAATGACCTGTTTAGCGGTCTGGGCCGCAATCCGGCCAAAATCTTCATGGGTCTCCAGCGGAAATATCAACTCTTCGCCTAGTTGTACATCCGGTTTGATAACGCGCGCTTCCGCCAAAAATAAATGGCGGTCCGGATTATAACGTGGTAAAAGGCCCTCTTCTGATAAAGCCCCCTCCCGCCCAGAAATTTCTAAACGAGGCTCGCCTTCGACGACCTCTCCCTCTTCCACGATTCTCACCGTAGTTTCATCTACAACAGTTTTTATCTTCCAAAACTCTAACGCGCCGGTTTTCTGGTCAAATTTTGATTTAACCACCTCGCCCCTCTGGCAGTATTCCTTTTTATAAGCGGCAGCAATAGAAGCTTCCAGGGCTTCAAAAACTTTCTGCGCGTCCACGCCCTTCTCCTGAGCAATCTGATCCACGGCTTTTTTTAATTCTTTTAAATTAAACATAAAACTATGATACTAATATACGAATTGTACTAATGATACGAATAAATGCGAATTTGTATTATTGGTATCATTCGCATGCATTAGTATATTGGTATCGCGATTGTTTTTAATAAAATGTCCGCTCTCGGCGGACAATCAATCATTACAATAATAATAGACAACAAAGTAGGATTTGTCAAGATCCTAAAGCTCCGCTGATTACCTCACCTCAACTGAGGCACCAAAACCGCTACTACCTTCAAAATTCTGGCAAACTAAAGTATATTTTGTAGTTTCCGCCGGAGAAACCCTAATGGACCCGAAAGTTTTGCCGTCGATATCTACGCCGGGAGAGATAGAACAGGAATTTGCGAATTGGCACTTCCAGGTAAGAACTGATTGACGTTCAAATGAAGATAAACTGATAACCGTTGGTAAAGCGGAAAAATCACAAACCGGAAGCTCTGCGACTTTCAGAGAGATACTCTTGGAAGTTGTTCCGAGTTTCCCAGTACAAGTAAGCGTATAAATAAAATCTTTTTTCTCTGATGATACAAAATGCTGCGACCCGCCGACAGACTTATCTCCACCCCATGAACCGGAAGAGGTGCAAGAATCCGCATTTTTAACATTCCAAGTAACATTATAATCGGCTGGTGCGCCCAAAGTAACTGGTCCTTCTAGATTGTTAATTCTTAAATCAATTTCCGGCGGGCCAGGTGGCAGCAAAGTCGGCAAAACTTCTACTTCTACTGATGCAATATTGGAAACTTTGCCATCATTTTGCACTAATCGCAAAACTTCATAACTATAAATGCCGGGCTCGTCATTAAAGGTTAATTCCCCAAGATAATAGGTGCATTGCTCCGGATTCTTAGGACTGCTACCGGTTATTTCAAAGGTCGCCTCTCCTTGATTTAGGTCAGTATTCCAATCGCAACGCCCGCCAGAAGACATCAGCCTTGTCCAGCCATCAGTTTCGTCCCGTGAGGCTAAATTATCGCCGTCAGTATCGTAAGCGGCGCCAAACCAAAACCCAACAGGCTCGCCGTGTATCACGCTGATTCTTTTCTGAAAATTCTTAGAATCCTTACTGACACTGGCTTCGGCAAACGGCAAAGCTACCTCGCCCTCACCCCCAACCCCCGCCCCGCCTCTTCTGGATCTCACAACATTCACCGAAACCTCATCGGATCCTATAGTCGGACAATAAATCTTATATGTATAAGTGCCGGGCTTACTTTCCACGCGGCGATCCTGGCCAGCCCTATTTTTAACACCGATCCAAGAACCGTAAACCAAACAATACGCGTCTAAATTCCAAGACAAATTAAGTGTGGCCGGCGCCGCGATTGTCAGTGGTCCGTCTTGGCCATTAACCTTCAAATCAATCACCGGTTTCGCCGCTGGCTTTGAGGCCTCAGCTTCCTTCTCCTTCTCTTCTTCTATAATTTCCGGAAGTTTTACAGGAGTAAATGGCAGGGCCTCTTCAACTTTTAAAAGCATAAATCTTTTATCCTCTCCGGATTCTTTAAACTTACCTTGGGCCGTAATGGTATAACGAGTAGTGATGGATGGAGAAACTTTCATTGTTCCAGTAGTTCTTACCGGACCAATCCCCGGAGAAATCAATACAGAGGTCGCGTTCTCTGTAGACCAATTCAAAGTGGCGCTTTCTCCCTTTTTAATTTTTTCCGGCTCAATTTTAAATGAGGTGATTCTTGGCCCGTCTGGAAGTGTAACGCTGAGTATGACGGATTCTTTAGCTACCCCCTGCTCTTCAAATTTACCGGCAACCGTCAAAATATATTCAGTCGTAGCTATTGGCTTCACATCAACCGATCCACTTAAATCTACTCTGCCAATTTCCGGGCTTAAAGATGCCGAAATTCCGTCCTTGGTTTCCCAAGATAAAGTAGCGCCATTTCCTCTTAAAACTGATTCCGGATTTACGGAAAAAGACGTAATTTGAGGGCTGCCCGGCAAAGCAACATTTAAAATAACAGTTTGTCTGGCCTCGCCCGCTTCCAAAGTTTCACCTTTGGCCGTCAGTGTATATTTAGTGGTGAGATCCGGAACCACCTCTACTTCGTCCATAGCCGCATCCAAAAAATACCCTACCGATTTTCCAGCGCCATCTTTAACGCTGACACTAGAGGTATTTTTGGTTTGCCACTTCAGCATCGCTTTTTGTTCTCCTTTCACAATAGTTCCTGGCTCAACCTTAAAATAAGTTATTTCCGGAGTTGGCGGCCTTACATCTAACAAAATAGTTTCTTGATCTGAACCGGCTTCCGCCAATGCCCCGCTAACCGTAATTGTATAAACAGTATCCGCCTTCGGCGCGACTTCTATTTCTCCCTTCTGCGGATCCAAGCCCTTCGCTAACGACTGTCCGTGATCATCTTTTATATCAAGAACAATTGCATTTACCGACTCCCATTTCAAAATTGATTTTTGCCCGCGGATGATCTTTGGCGGATTAAGCTCTAATAAAGTAATAGTTGGCTTCTGCGGCGGATTAACCTTGATAGCAACTGATTTAGCAATCGGCTTAGATTCCAAAAATTCTCCGGTAGCGGTTAAAGTATAAGAAGTTACATCCGTAGCCGGCCGGTCTAAAATTTCTCCAGCTGCCGGGTTCAGATCTCTGCCGATGATTCTGCCGATATTATCCTTAATTAAAATTGATTCGGCGTTAACCGTATCCCATTTTAAATTCACCTTATCCCCGCGAGTAATTAAATTCTTATCTAAGCTGAAATTAACCTGAATCTGCGGCAAAAAAACCTTTAAAGTAAAAGAGCTTTTTGCCGATGGCAATTCCGGCAAGAGCCCAAGGCCGGTAATAGCGTAAGTAGTATCAGAAGTCGGAGCATTGACTTCTAATTGTCCCAGCTTAGGATCCAAATTATCTTCCAAAGTTATACTTCTGGTCTGATCCCTGATAATAATCGAGGAAACATTCTGCGCTTGCCATTTTAAAATAACCTTGGCAATAGTCCCGCGGACAATTGCCGATGGCTCGCTGGTAAAAGAAGTAATCTGCGGGCCAGATGGCAACGATACATCCACGGTTGCGAATTTTCGATCCGTCCCTTGTTCGGTAAATTGCGGATAAGCGGTTAAAGAATATTGCGTCTTCACGTCCGGTCTTACTTCAATCTCGTTAATTCCTGGATCTAATTTATCGGCAATAATTATGCCGCGATCATCTCTGATGGTTAAAGAAACCGCATTTTCAGCGCTCCATCTCAAAATTGACTTTCCGCCCTTGATAATAGCCGGTGGATTAGCGGTAAAGGAGCTGATGTTAGGAGCTCCCGGAAGATTAACCTCTACTGTTTTTGTTTGTTTTGCCTCACCTTGTTCAATAAATTTCCCCCTAACAATAATAGTATAAGAGGTATCAATGGTGGGCGGCGGAACAATATCTACTTGATCGGCTCTTTTATCAAAATCTGTTCCTAAATTAATAGTCCTGCCGCTTCCATCTTTAATAGTTAAAAATTCCGCATTTTCCGTTTCCCATTTAATAGTGATTTTTTGCTCTCTACCCCTGACAATAGTCTGTGGAGTAATTTCAAATAACTTAATAATTGGCGCCGGAGGCAAATTAACCTTCAAGTTAAAGGATTTTCTAGTTGATCCCGATTCTAAAAATTCACCGGTGCCGATAAGAATGTACTCCGTATCACTAGATGGGGAAATGTCCAGAGTATATTTACCCAAAGCCGGATCTATATTAGAGGCAATAATTCTTCCCCTGGTCTCATCGCGGATGGCTAAAAACTTGATATTTTTAGTTACCCAAGCAAAAGTCACCTTTTCGCCCCTAATGACCGGGGATGGACCAGCGGCAAAGGAACTAATTTCTAATACTGGTGCGCTAACATTCAAAACTTTTGATTCCTCTATCTCACCTGATTCATCAAATTTTCCGGTACCAAATAAAGTATAAGTGGTTTTCTTTAGGGGATTTACAGTAACCGAACCGTTCAACTGATTTGAAATCGTCCTTCCGTCGCTATCTTTTAAAGATGCGGCGGTAACATTTTTTGTGCGCCAGCTTAAAAACGCGCCCTCTCCCATAAAAATAGAATCCCGGTCAATATCAAATGAAAGAATTTCCAGCTTCGGATAAATAGTTTCTAAATATGCAGTGGCGCTAGCCTCTTTTAAATCAGCGAATTTACTATAAGCAGTAAGCCGGTAATTAGTTGATAACCTGGGAGAAATCTCTACAAAGCCGCTTGTCCCTTCGGATTTACTAGGATCGGGATCCGGAATAATAGTAACTGAATTAGTATTTTCGGTTTCCCATTGCAAAATTGCGCTCTCGCCTTTTTCTTTATTGATTGATCCTGGTATCACTTTAAAAAAATTAATCTGTGGCCGGGGATATGGTAAAACCGTCAGTGTTTTCTCCACCGTAACAGGAGGCAGCTCCGATTCTCCATAGCCAACCATTTTAAAAGTAAAAGTTCCTTCTGTAGTTTTAGTTACAGTCTTTTCCCCACTTAAAGCGACCGATGCTCCATCAAGAGTCAACCGCTTAACATTTTCCGATGTCCAAATTAATTTAGTCGGCTCACCCCTGATTACCGCAGTTGGTTCTATTGAAAAAGAAACTTGAGGATAGGTCACTGGTCCGGAAAAAACCGTAACGCCTTTTCTAGTTTCTACAATATCCGGGGAAATTTGATTATCTTTATAACCACTGCAAGCAAATTCAAATCTGTAGATTCCCTTAGGCACATCCCGATAAGTTTCGCTGGTGCCGATAATAGACGACCTTCTCCCGTCAAACTCACCGCCGAACGATTTGCCAAATGGAGCATTCCCAGACAAATTACAGCTAAGCGCAAAAGGAGCATTCCAAGAAACTGCAAAGCTGCCAAACTGGTTAATTTGATAAGTATTTCCAGAAACCAAATTTGCGCCGCTAGCGCTTAATTGAACCGAATCGCTTAATTTCGGGCAATATAAAGTTCCGCTTTCGCCGCCCGGATCCAAAACCGCAACCCGAGAAAATGCACCGGTCTCGCAATGTGGACTGGCTCTATCTACACTATAACTTTGCAACGCATATCCGCCGACTATCGTAGCTCCAGAATTTTGAATATTTACAAGGTTATAACACTGATCCGCACTAAGCCCACCCGAGTCTCTATATCTGTATTCAGTAATCCATGGACCAAGACAATACGGCTGGACAGCAAAGGCTATATTACTAAATAAAAAAGTGAATAATAAAACAAATAACGAACCCGCGAAAAATTTTCTCATTAGATTAATTATAATATATAGCCATTTAAATTAAAAATTGCTTTACAATCTTTCTGGTACAGTCATTTGACTTTTCCCAGAAGATCTTGTAAACTATGACCAGTAGATTAAGAACTGAAAGGAGGAAAAATGAAAAAGACTTTTCTGCTTCTGTCCTTACTGCAAATCACCCCCCTCGCCCACCCCAAAGAAATCACCAAGAATCTCAATCTTAACGGCAGCATGTCCCTTAACTTCCGAACCGTCGGTCCCAGAAGGCCCGGCTATGAATATCAAATCCAGACACAAGTTTATCTGTCTGATATATTTTTCGGAATGGATGGAAAAATCAGCGAAAAATATCCCTTCTTACTGGAATTTCAAATTCCAACTGCCTCCCAGGGACAAATCAATCTCTATCGCTTCTCGACTAATTTCCGTTATTGGGATGAGAAATTAAAGTTAGAATTGGGTAAATTTCTGGTTCCCTTCGGCCACTATAATGAACTCTATCGAGCAGATAAATTTCTATCCATCACCAAGCCGCTAATTTATGCCTCTCCCGACAACTTAGACCTTGTTCTTAGGCTAAATTCTCCCCGTCCGCCATTCAGCGCTGGTTATACTGATATCGGAGCAAGGGCAAGCTACTATCCAAATTCATATCGATGGCTGCCAAGCGAACTAACCGCTTATTTGGTAAATGGATTTGGCGAAGTCGGCAATCGATTGCGGACCTTTCCCTATACTGGAAAGCTTAACGTGCAAGGCCGGCCGATCAGCGGTGTCAATATGGACTTCGGACATCTAAACAATAACCTTGCCGACAACAACAACAACAAAGCTCCAGGCGGTAGGATAGCCTTTGCCTTGGGTGATTTAAAAATTCCTTTCCCAGTTGAAGAGGGGCTCGAATTAAAAGGAGTCAGAGTCGGATTATCCGGCATGTATGGACGCTATGATTTGGAAGAGGCTGTCTTCGGCCAAGATTATAGAATTTGCGGAACTGATTTATTGTTCCAATATAAAAATTTCAGTTTCAGCGGAGAATATGTCTACAGCGAAACCGATTTTAGTCTTGCACAAGCCGATGCCAATGATAATGTGGATTTCGCCCAAAATACGGATAATCTTCCGAGTAAGATAGAAATTAATCGTGGATTTTATTTTCAATCTTCTTTTCCGATTTGGCAAGTAAAAGGAAATGGTAAAAAATTACTTGGCATTCTGGCCTTTAACCGGATAGAACGCTCCGGCCCAAAACTAATTTTTTCAAGAAATGCCGAACCAAAAACGGGCCTGCCAATAAGCGCATTTCCCAATCAAGGAAACCAAATTACTACCAAAATTGATAAATACACCGGCGGCCTGAATTTCCCAATTAATAACAATTTAATCTTAAAAACCGAATATTCTTATTGGACCATTAACGTTCCTCCAGTTGATAACGCGCGCCAAACCAACATCAATCAGATTGCTACCTCTTTAGTTTTCAGTTTTTAATATCCAAATGCCGCTCTTCAGAGCGGCATTTTACATTTCCACATTTTCAAAATGTTTTATATCACAATATTTTAATAATTCTGTCAATCCCGTTAGAGACCGCGAGGGCTCACAGCGTGCCTCTGTCTCTAACGGGATCAATGTTTCATGTAAAACATCCGGAATCATGATTGCAACGAGATCAATCCTCCATCCCCTTTCGTCATCAATTAAATTTTCATTAAATCCAGCATATAAAGATGCGGTTCTTTTTAATTTCTTTAATTTTGCGGCAGTTAAATTTTCTTCCGGCAAAATTGCCGCATTTTTATAATTGCCGAATTGCCGAATTGCCTTTACCTCTACAAAAACTAAAGTTCCCTCCGGATCTTTCGCAATAATATCTAACTCGCCCCATAGCTTCCTATAATTTCGCTCAATAATACTAAATCCTTTGTTTAAAAGATATTGGCAGGCAATATCTTCACCCAGTTTTCCTGTTTCAGATTTTTTAGTCATAGATGTTTGTTGAATTACATGATATAATTTGTTATCGCGATAACAAATTAAGAAAGTTTATTGTGAAACTATATGAATATAACTGACAACTATATTAGAGGATTAATAGATGGCGAAGGCTGTTTTTCCTTTTGTAATATACCCCAGAAGAATAAGCATGGCAATAAAATAAAAATACCTGCATTTGTTCTTAGTATGCATGAACGGGATAAAGAATTAATTGAACAAGTTAAGCGACGCTTAAATATTAAAAATAAAATTTATATCCTTAAACCATATAGCTTGGACGGATTTAAGAGAGGCAAAACAGCAAGATTAATCGTAAGAGATTTTGGAGAGCTTAGAGATATAATAATTCCATTTTTCTATAAGAAACTTATTGGTTATAAAGGAAAACAATTATTAGAATGGCTTGAGAAAATCGGCCAAGATCCGGATATTCATCCAGATTATAAAGTTCTCTATAGCCTATACAAACGTGGTCATTTCGAAGCTAAAAGTGTTTCACCGCAAACAATTTTCTAAATTTAAGCACAAATCTAATATCAATGTTTCACAAAATAATTGTGAAACATTATTTTCGTTAAAATTGATCTAATGAAATTGTTTCATGTAACGGTACCATCGTCACTTTAAGCACAAAATCCTTACCAATGTTTCACAAAATTGTTTCACGCTTAGAAAATAATAAACAGCGCCTATGGCGCTGTTAAACATTGTTTCACAGATAATCGTATTTTTCGGCTATTTCCATTAAATTGGCGTACCTATTAGAGCGTCTCTTGCTTCGCTGTTGTTCAATCCACTTCAACCTTCCAACCTCCATCCAGTTTGCGTTTGAGGGTATATAAACACCGAAAAACCCCCATTTAATACCCGGCATGATATCTGCCTTATAAGTGTCGCCGATGCAATAACGCTCATTGTCGGGATATGTTTCCTTAATCGACTTAAGAGCCGGCCCCTTATCATCCGGTACAATAATAAATGCCTTAAAGAATTTAAGCAGCCCCGCCTCTTTGAGTGCCCTCCGCTTATCTCCCTGAATACGCCTATCCCCTTTAGTTAAAATGAAAAGAATATCTCCTCGTTTCTTCAAAAATTGAGCAATCATAAAGGCCTGGGGTTTAATCTTACGACGGTAGCGCTCCTGATTAAATGCCTTAAGTCCAATCCGATAAATCTTACGCATAACCAAGAAACTCGGTTCAATTCCCGCTTCCTTGCAAAGTATTTCATATATTTTCACCAGCGAAGTAGGAAATCGTTTCTTTGTAAACAAATATAACTTTCCGGTATCCGGATCTTTTTGATAAATCATTTCCTTATCAAGAATACTATGGCGCTCCTTAATCTCATTAAAAGAAGGGGAGTGATCGCCAAGTTTTCTCATAATTAGGGTATATGCCTCTTCAGCTGGTTTACGATATAAATCCAAGGTATCCATCAGCGTACCGTCCAAATCAAAAACCCAGACACGATTTGCCACCTAAATCTCCTATGCAATTTTCAGCAACTAATAAAAAAATAACTGTTTACCAGTTATTTTGCAATCCCTATATAGATTTACCTTGACAATACAGATTAAATATGCTATTATATTTTTATAAGGGCAGTACCTTAAAATTTTCATAAAGGAGGGTGTAATGAAAGCTCTATCCGCCGTTGCCGGCCTACTATTCATCGCCGCTTTCGTTCCCTACATCCGCGCCATTCTGCTAGGGGAGACGAAGCCGGCAAAGTCGTCATGGCTCATCTGGGCAAGTCTGGATACGATCACCCTCGCTGGGATGTACGCTAAGGATACGGTCAACGGTCAAATCCTCGGCGCCGTCATTGGAGCTTGGGTGGTTGTCGCTCTCGCCCTGAAGTATGGGACTCCGGGCTGGACGAAGTTGGACAAGTTCTGCCTCGCCGGTGCCGTTCTCGGCATCGTGCTCTGGCAAGCATTCAGCAATCCAGTGCTCGGTATCATGACAAGTCTCAGTGTAGTATTCCTCGGCTCCATTCCGACGTTCATGTCGGCATGGACAGATCCAAGTCGCGAAGACAAGTTGGCCTGGACGATCTTCTGGGTTTCCTGCGTGTGCGCGGTCATCGCAATCCCGCAGTGGACCCTGGCAGATGCTGCCCAGCCGGTTACGTTCTTCGCGATCGAAACCATCATGATGTACATCCTGTACGTTCGTCCACACTCACCAACTACTACCAAACAATAAAGGAGGCGCACAATGTACGAAGTCGCAGTTCTGGGAACCGTCATTCTGATGATCGTATCCGCAATAGACTATGTACGCCGAGCTTGGATCAGAGAAACCAGCCCGGTTCCGGCAACCTGGATCCTAATGACGACCGTCATGGGTCTGTCGTTCTGGATGTACTGGGAAAGTCCCAGAAAGTCCTTGACCGGCAACATCGGGCTGGCTGCCGCAGCGATAAACATCGCGATGATTCTCACGGGAGTAATCGCGACCAACGTCCGCTATGGCACTCTGCGGGTGGCATTCGATAAAGTCCAATGCTGGTGCCTTGCTGGTGGAGCGGTGATAGCAGTATTCTGGTCGTTAACCGATCAGCCGCTCATCTCCTACGTATTGGTTCAATGTATTGCGCTCTTCGCTTACCTCGCAACGATCAAGCGACTATGGCGAGCGGAACGCAGCACTGAGCCAGTCTTCGTCTGGGTAGCAGCACTCCTAGCAAGTCTGTGCGCGATCTATCCGGCGTGGGTGAAAAACGATCTTTTCGCATGGATCTATCTCGCCCGCGCAGTGCCTTCAACAAGCCTCATGATCTACATCATCGTCCGGATCAAACGTAGAATGCAGGAAAAAGAGTCAGTACCAGGCCCCTTGTGGTAGCATACCACTTGGGGCCTTTCATTTTTAAAGGAACTCAATAAAAAACTCGCTGTGAGGCGAGATTTTTTGTGCGCCGAGGGAATTGAACTTCGTATCAATCTAATTTGGCAATCTCACTAAGTTTTTCTATCCAGCCCTTGATTTTAAGCAACAAAACAGTATCACAAATTGTGATATCAAAGGTTCCGAATGGGAGCGTATCTTTCTTATTTTTGCTAGATATATTTGGTTTACGATAAGTTTTATAAAATTGATTTAGTGGAATCCCAGAAATATCTGCCCAATAAATTTCTGCTTTTTTAAAATCTAAATGAGGATGAATATGAATATATCCTCTAAACTTACTTTCTGGAACCCCACAATTTTCTCTAAAGAATCTCATCATCAATTTGATCATTAGGGGGTCGCCATTAGACAATATTACAGTTCCCTTGCTTCTCTTACTTCCCTCGGCCCAATACAATGCCGATCCGATAAGTAATAACTCTAATTTAGATAACCCCGAAATATCCTGTTTAGCGCTATCAATAATGACGCGTCTGCGAATAGATTCATTTATTAAGCGGGTTACCCTTCTCTTTTCTATAATTTCTTTTCTAACTCCTTTTTCAGACAAGATTTGTTTTTGAGCTTTAGTCAATTGAATATCACGCACCCATAAACTTACAGAGCTTTTTGAAACTGCTAATTTTTTAGCTATCTCCTTAATGGAATCTCCTCTGGTACGCAATTCTTTTGCTAATTTCTTTTCCTCAAATTTCATAAAACGAAACACAAAATAATACCTTATGTTAATAATAACATACGGGTTCGTTTTGGTGCAAAATTTACACTGTGGGCGCTGAGGGATTTGAACCCCCGACTTCTTCCGTGTAAAGGAAGCACTCTGGCCACTGAGTTAAGCGCCCAAAAAATTGCAACAGCGAACACGCCGATATTGACTATCTTATCGGCTATTGACAAAATTATCAACAGCGATTATATTACTATGCTATCTTTGTGTAAGCAGAGATAGCAGGAGGACGTTCGTTGAAAACTGAAAGGGGAGTTGTTCCGAAGCCGTGTTTTGATCCGCTGCCAAAGGGCTTAGTTATGTCTAAACCATTACAGCAGGGAACCTTCAAAGAAGAAGTTGTTTATCAATTAGAACGCGAAAGAAGGCTAATTATCACCAGAAAACGCGATGGTTGGAAACTATTCGCGGTAAAAGCCAATGGCAAATGGAAAATTTATACCGATGGCATTAATGAAGTTGATTGCCTAGACCATATCAAGGCAGAACTACAGAAGCTTAATCTTCCCAACCAGACTATGTTAGTTGGCGAAGGAATCGTAGATTTGGAAAACGGTGATGACCGCGGAAAGGTAATCAGCATCATGCAATCTGATAAAGAAAAGGCTCTCCGCTTCCAATTGGAAAATGGATACATGAGATTAATGATTTTCCAAGTAATATTCTTGGGCGGCCAGTGCCGGCTCACGGATCCTTATGAAAAACAGCTGGAATTAATCAGTCAGATACTCCAAAGGACTAAGCCTCAACATATCATTCCAGTTCCAGTAATGAATATGACTTATGACGAAGCTAAGGCGTTAGTCAAAAAGAATAAGGCAGTTAACGAACATGCATGGGAAGGATTGGTGCTCTATGCAAAGGATTTTACCGGTTCCTATCGTTTAGACGGCAAAAGTCCTGCCAGACCAAAAGGCTGTTACAAATGGAAGCCTATTTATGAGGATGATTTCGTTGTAAGAAGCTTAGTGCTTAATGACAAAACTGGATTAGTAAAGGAAGTTTGTCTTTCGCAAGTAGATCCGAAAACTGGCAAAGAATTCTCCTGCGGGAAATTCGGCCTATTCACTGTGCAAATGCGGAAAGAATTATTAAGCGCAAAATTACCATTAGTAATCCAACTGAAGTTTGAAGGCAGATTCAAAAGTGGAAAACTTAATGATGCCAAACTGGTCGATTTCCGAACTGACAAAAAGCCAGAAGACTGCATTGCTCCAAAAAGTTACGCAGCAAAATAAAAATAATAAACCACGGTGTTACAACCGTGGTGTTTTTATTATTACCGTCAGGAATTGTATGGCTTATCCAGAAGCGCGTATTCAAAAATTCCTTCAGCTTTTAATTCACCAACAGAATTTTTAATTAATACTTTAATTAGAATTCTATTTTGCTCGATTCCCAGAAATTGCGCTTCGGCCAAAAGTCTTTCGTCGCTCAATTTAACCGGGCGGCAGAATTTCAAACTATTTATTTCTGCCAGCGGAGTAAAATTTTCCGAATGCATCATTGCCAGAGCCACACCAGCCGCATTACCGAGAACCGCATGCACTCCGCCAGTCACAATGCCATTTCCAGTGCAATGTTTAACGCAGATAGGCATCTCTACAACCGTAGACTGATTATCAATATGCGTAAGCGACAACTCAAACCATCGGACAAACGGGTGATTATCAAACCATTGCTTAACTACATCAATTCTCTGCCGGGAATTTTTCTCTGCCACAAACTATTCTTTTTCTAGTTTTCAATTTACCAACAAACTTTATTTAAAAACGACTGCAAAGTCAATAAAACCAAAAACTCTCTTCGGCTGAACGCCTATATTTATAAAGCTCCCTAAAGGGAGCTAAATTGATCCCACCGCCAGCCCGAATCAGCCTCACAGAATTTTTGGTTATCATACAACAAGTGAGCTACCTGTCTGTCGTGCGGTAACTACGGAGCCGCGATTTGCTTGGTTTTGCGAAGCAAAAAATCGCGGCGAGGCGTAGGCGACGCCGACCGCAGGAGTCGGCGAACGCCGGTACCGGTAGGCAAATAGGTAGCGAACGCAAAATTTATTGTTTACTAGTAAGGATAAAATTCAAAAGCACGTATAATTCTTCCGGGTCACGATCATAAATTTCTGAAAATTGTTCTTTATTTTTCTCATAAAGATCGCGGAAATCTTTAGCATATTTTTCAACCCATTCTTGCGACTTTAAAGATGACCGCTTCATTAATTCCATCTGTGCCTGATTGGTAAATTCTAATTCGCTTTCGCCTTTATTTTCTTTTTTTGATTTTTGTAATTCCGGAGACTTTAACATAATTTTGTGGGTGCGCCTGGATTCGAACCAGGGGCCATTCGTGTATAAGACGAAAGCTCTAACCGCTGAGCTACGCACCCATTAAAAATATTTTACTCTAAAGTAACACTTTTTCCAACTATTGACAAATTACTCCAATATGGTATAATATATTTATAAGAATAAAGCTCTTTTAAAATCTTCTCAGCAGCGATTTGGTCGGAAAACTTCTTGCTAAATCGCTGTTGAGACAACAGCGCGCCAGCCTTCGGCTGACGAATCCTACGACAGGAGAAAAAACAATGAAAATCAGCCACAGTCAGACGACTAGCCTCGCCATTGAAATGGTGAGGGCGATCCTTCAACATCGAGGACTCTGCTCGATGGCGCAGGTCAATGGACGCTGGGTGGAATCAGACCTCAACATCGAAAGCCGGGAAGGGCTGGAGTACCAGGATCAGCGTCGCCTCTCGATGAAGATCCGCGTCTATTCGCCTGGCGATGAAAAAAAGAACTGGGTGGAGGGACTGATCAAGGCCGAGGGCATCATGTCGATAAGTCGACAGTGGGCCAAAATCAGAATCAGCTTCCTTTACCGCGATGTTGGTTTCGATCAAGGCAAGGTGGCAGATTGCACCTTTGACTGCGAAGCCTCCAAAGCCGGCAAGATACTGGTTCGGCCCATCGAAAACCTCAGCAGCGACGCGCCATTCCCTTATACCATGCGGTAAGAGGGTAGAACAAAGCCCGAGGAGAGCTTTATCTCCTCACAGCCCCGCGCTTACATAGGCGGGGCTTTTGCTTTTTAAAATAACAATATAAGCGAGTTGTATAATTTTTAAATAAAAACAGCCAGTATGTTTCGTAGAGCAACTACGGAGGCAGAAAAAGCTTGTTATCCCGCGCAGCGGGATTTTTTCTGCTGAGGCGTAGATGCGCTCCGCAGCTAGAGCGGAGCGACATCGGTGCTCATAGAAATATGCTGGCTGGTTTTAAAAAAGATAAAAATTATATAGCGAGCGGCTTCAACTTAAATCCACCAACCAACTTATCAAATTCCTCCCTCTCCAAAGTTTCTTTTTCTATTAAAGTCTTGGCAATCGCATCCAAAACTTTTTTCCGGCTGCTGATTATTTTTTTCGCCGACTCAAACCCCCGGTCAATAAAATTCTTCACCTCTTCATCAATCTTAGTTGCCACAGTTTCCGAATAATTTTTCTCGCCTCCCAATTCCTTGCCTAAAAAGATAAGTTCATGCGACTCACCGAAAGTCTGCGGTCCTAATTCTTCGCTCATCCCATATTGAGTCACTAAAGCCCGGGCTAATTTTGAAGCTTCTTTTATATCATTAGAAGCGCCGGTGCTGATATCGCCGAAAACAAATTTTTCCGCTACAAAACCGCCGAGCGCTACCGCAATATCAGTCAAAAACTGGGTCCGGCTTCGCAGGTGCAATTCTTCAACCGGCAATTTTAAAGTGTAACCGCCGGCGCGTCCGCGGCTGACAATCGAAACTTTATGAACCGGGTCAGCGTCTTTTAAGCTGGCCGCTACCAAAGCATGTCCAGCCTCATGATAGGCAGTAATTTCTTTTTCTTTTTCCGTAATTACGCGGTTTTTCCGTTCCGGCCCGAGAAGAACTTTTTCAATAGAATTATAAAGATCTTCCTGTGCAACTAATTTATGATTATGCCTAGCCGCCAAAATTGCCGATTCATTCATTAAATTAGCCAAATCAGCGCCGGAAAATCCCGGGGTACGCACTGCTACTTTTTTTAAATCCACATCTTTAGCAAGCGGTTTTTCCTCGGCATGAAGCTTTAGAATCTCTTCTCTGTCTTTAATGTCTGGTAAATCTAAAAATACTCTCCGATCGAACCTTCCCGGACGGAGAAGCGCGCGATCTAAAATATCCGGACGATTAGTTGCCGCCAGCACGATTACATTAGTATCGCGATCAAAACCATCCATCTCCACCAAAATCTGATTTAAAGTCTGTTCGCGCTCGTCATGCCCCCCGCCAAGCCCGGCGCCGCGTTCTCTGCCAACCGCGTCAATTTCATCTATAAATAAGATAGATGGCGCGGCTTTTTTTGCAGTTGCAAAAGCATCCCGAGTCCTGGAAGCGCCCACACCAACAAACATCTCCACAAATTCTGAAGCGGAAAGATGGAAAAAGGGAACATTAGCTTCTCCGGCCACTGCCCGTGCGAGTAAAGTCTTACCTGTTCCAGGCGCGCCCATCAGTAAAACTCCGCGCGGAATCCTGGCGCCCATTTCCAAAAATTTTTTCGGATTTTTCAAAAAATCCACCACCTCTTCCAGTTCTTGTTTAGCTTCTTTAAGTCCGGCGACATCCTTAAAAGTTATGCGATCCTTAAAAGAATGGAACATTTTAATGTTAGCGCGGCCAAAACTGAACGCCTGCGCCGCTCCGGATTTCGCCTGCCGGAAAATCAGCCAAAACATTACGCCGATAACTATTAAAGGCAAAATAGTGGGAAGCAATATTCCTACCCAAAACTGAAATCCGGATTCATCTTTAACTTCCAAAGCCACCG
Organism: Candidatus Harrisonbacteria bacterium; assembly: GCA_016214655.1. Classification (GTDB taxonomy): domain Bacteria; phylum Patescibacteriota; class Minisyncoccia; order UBA6257; family 02-FULL-45-10c; genus JACROC01. Next base: position 161,658 of record JACROC010000007.1, on the reverse strand, counting down.
CCTGAAGCGCCGAATAATTAACGCCGTAATTATTTAAAGTCTGGGAAAGCCCGAGTTCGGTTTCTTTTTTAGCTACTGCTTTTTCTCCGTTCTTTAAATCAATAGCCAGATTATTGCCGCTGACAATAATTTTTTCCACCTCGCCTTTATTAATTTTTTCCGCCAAAGCGCTGATGGTTAATTCAGTTGGGGCTTTGCTTTGCGTGAATAAAAAAGAAAAGGCTATCGCCAATATCAATAGAGTCATAGTCGCCCACAAAATATTTTTATAAAGCAGATTATTAATATTGTTCTTCATTTTCCTATTATAAACAAAAAAGGCCCCGTTTGATAGGGGCCAATAATTTTTTATTTCTTCAGCCTGCCCTTAAAGCTCTTCATGCCATCGGTAAGCGGGATGTTCTGTCTTTCCAGAAAATTCTCAACCAATACGCGGAGATGGCTGCAATAGGGAAGATCTTTCCGCTGGCGCTTTCCCTGGACATCCAGGCCGCCAACCCGCATCTGAAAAACCTCTCCCAGCTTCAGCCAATCCTTAGTCTGATTGCAATCAATTTCATTCAGCTCTCTCACGCCGCCGCTGGCGCTTCTTTCTAAGCGCACCAGCCAAAACTCGGTAAGGTGAGTTTGATTCTTAACGATTCTGGCAACCCGGCCATAGATCTTGATTGGCCAACGGCCGCTTTCGCCATAGATTTCCCGGCAAAGATTGGTGATTTTTCTGTAAAAAAATGAACTCTGTAGAGAATTTCCGCGCGTCTTTTGCCAAAGCACCGGAGGCAATATCTTTTTCAAATAATCCTCAGTGGCCTTGCTCCAGCAATCCGGTTCAACGCCTCCGCCAGGAAAACCAAGCCCGCCGGGCTTACCAAAACGCTTAGTTGAACGCTTGACCTTATGTTTACCAAGATCATCGGCATCGCCGCGATTCTTCACAAAGTATGTCTCAATATCATCTAAAGACCCGCTTCGATTAATCCACTCAACCACGAGACCCATCACTTGCGTCTCGCTCAAGCCGGATTTGGAAACCAAGGCATCCAGTTCATCCGTAAAACAGCTCAGACCGATGCCAAACATGGATTGATCCTGGCCAACCGCGTAATCACGATCCACGTCAATAATCTCCAGATGCTGGTCAGCATCCTTATGTTTTTCCCGCTCCGCCTCACGCTCAACCAAATACTTAATTAGCTCCTTAACTCTTAAGGCCGCATCTTCATAGGGCTGGGCATACAGAGTTTTCAATCTCAACCTTAGCTGATCAATATATCGATCTTCCTTCCACTCCGTCTTTAACCGAACATTTTGCAGTTCGGAAATATTTTCCGGAGTAGCCGCTAAAATATGAAAACCCTTATCCAAACCCAGGAGCAACGGGATCTTATGAAAACAAATCCGCTCATCAACGTCCACAGCTACAAAAGATCCTTTTCGAATGGGCCTTCCGCCGCGTTCCCGGATTTCGCCCGGAACATGCCCATCCTGCTCCCTGGTATAAACCAAAAAACTAAACTGTGGAGTGAATAATAATCCAGAAATTAGTTTTCTGTCTTCCGCGTCATCCTCATCCTCTACATCGTGACCACATTCCAAACACTTATCAGGTCCCTGCAGTTCCTGTTGTATTTCACGGAACTGGCAACGCAACTCATTTATCTCTTCCAAATTCGCAAACCCGAACTGATTCAGCTGGCCGCGAAGTGAATTAATCTCCCGGTCAAAATTCTCATAATTATCCCGACACCAGGTCTGGCGCACTACCGGATTGAAAAATGACTTAAGTAAATTATCCAGCTGATCATAAAAAGAAATCAAACCGGCCAAAACCTGGTTATCCGAAAAACGCTTTCGCGCTATCTCCAGAACCTGATTCGCCAGCTTAACCGCACAGGGTGTCTGTCCGCCTTGTGGGGCAGATATATCAATCTGTGACTCGGTAGGATCGGCCGATCTTGAAATTGAAGATCTCTCTCCTTCTCCAAGAAAGGCTGAGTCAATCTCTTCATCGCTTAACTTCCGGAACGCGCCCGATTTCATCTTTTCTCACCTCACTTTCCATCTTTTGTTGTCAATTTCCAAGCACAACTTTACTGATTACATAATATAATAAAATAAGGCAAAAGTCAACAAAAAACGCCTTAGGGCGTTTTTTATTTCTTCAACTTCAAAGTAATTCTCTTTTCTTGCGGCTTTACCGAGTCAATATGAAAAGTATAAGTCTCGCCTTCTTTTAGTTTAGCTTTCATTTCATCTACGCCGCCGAATTCCGAAACGTGAATCAATCCCTGAATCTCCGGATCCAAAGAAACGAACGCTCCGAATGGGTTAAAACGAAGAACTTTCCCTTGCACATCTGTCCCGGCTTTATATTTTTCTTCAACTTTAAGCCAGGGATCTTCCCTTAAAGCCTTAAGAGATAAGGTAACCCGGCCATCTTTGATTTCCAAAATTTTCGCTTTTACCGCATCGTTCACCTTAACTACGTCTTTCGGATTTTCAATTAACCGATGATCAAGCTCGGAGATATGGATCAATCCCTCTATTTCCGGATCATCGGCAAATTTGATAAAGGCGCCAAAATCCGCCACTCCGGAAATAATGCCGTCAATAACATCGCCGGTTTTATACTTATTAAGCTTCTCCTGGACGTTTTTAACCACAGTTTCCCGCTCGGAAAGAATCAACTTATCGGAACGCAAATTAAAATCCAAAACCTTAACCCGCAGCTCCTGACCGACAAATTTTTTGAGTTCGTCCAAAATTTTGGATTTATCTCCCTCTTCCACCCGGGGATAATGCTCACTGGCCAGCTGGGAAACCGGAAGAAAAGCTTTCAGACCCTCAACATCCGCCATTAATCCGCCGGAATTCGCTCCGGTAATCTTAACTGAAAAATCTTCTCCTTTCTCATATAGCTCTTTTATTCTTTGCCAGGATTTTTGCTTTCCGGCTTCTGCTAAAGACAACTCGACATAACCGTCATCATTCTCGGTTTCCAGAACCTTGGCGGTAACCTCATCTCCCTCCTTTAAATTCTTTAAAACCTCTCTTGCATTTAAAAGCTCAACACCATACACCACGCCGGTTCCAAATTTACCCAGATCAAAATAAACTGCCCGCGGCATTCTTATCAATAACCTGCCATTTGCTAAATCTCCCTCCTTAAGCATAGCCGCTAAATCCGGAGAAGATTTCATTAGCTGGGCAACTACTGAATCAGTTTTTTGAAAGCTATTTAGCATACCCGGTGCTACAACTGCGATTGCAAGTTATTGATTAACTCGCCGCAGTAAAGTTTAATTTTGACCTTTAGATTATACATAATTTTCTAATTAGCCATGATAACTTGGGTTAATCCTATCGCAGTTGTAGCTACCGGGCATAATTATCAGCGACTAGCCACTAGCGATTAATAACCAGCAACATCATAAAATGATAATCTACGATAAAAAAATTTGCAACTGCTATTGAATATAGACCCTAAAACTGCTAAAATTTATTAGGTATGATTATAAATTGGTACGGAGAAGGCTGCTTCAAGATTCAAACAGGCGGCCTTACTTTATTAACAGATCCGTTTGAATCCAGCACCGGACTTACTCCAGCCCGCGGCAAAAATGAAGTGGTTTTGAGGACTCTGACTCCTTGGCCAATGGAAATAGAAAAATCCGACGAAAGCCAATATATCTCTGGTGCCGGCGAATACGAAATTCAAAGCATAGAAATCACTGGCTTTCCCCAGCAAAAAGAATCCTCTGAAAAATTTTTTAAAACTGCTTACAAAATTACCGCCGAAGATATCAAGCTAGGCCTGCTGGGGCACCTTAGCGATGAACTTTCTGCCGAAGCAATGCAGAATCTTCAAGGCGCGGATATAATTTTTATTCCTGGCGGCGGAAAACCTTTTATTTCACAAGAAAAAGCGGCGAAGCTCATAAAACAGCTCGGCCCGAAAATTGTCATGGCCGCCTTTTTCAAAGTTCCCGGCCTGAAAAGAACGGGTCCGGATTGGAAATCTCTAGCCGAAGAAATGGGACAAAAACCGGAAGTATCAGAAAAGTTGACCATTAGAAAAAAAGAGGTGATGGAACAAAAAGGGACGAAGCTAGTCGTACTCAAAATATAAATTCCATCGGATTAATAGGACTTATTAGACTTATATGTTACAAAAAATCCAAAATTTTTTTCTCGATCTTCGGCAAAAAGACGAGACCGCTAAAAAACGCTGGCTAATGATCTTAAGCTCCGGGACTATGTTAATAATAATTCCGCTTTGGATCGTTTATATTAATCTCACCGTCCGGGGCCTCAACGAAAAAGAAAAAAATAATAACGGGCCAGGATTTATGGAAACTATGAAAAACGGCCTGGAAATAACTTCCAAAGAAGTGGGGTCAAAATTCAGTGAATTAATGGCCTCGCTTCAAGAACTAGCCAACCAGACTAATTCTATCACCATCCAAGGAGCAAGTCCGGCGACTAATAAAAATAAATAGATAATCAACCATGGCCAAAGAAGAAAAACTCAAACTTAATGATAGCGGCTTGGAAAAAAGGGAAATAACCGAAGAACTTCAAGAATCCTACCTGGACTACGCAATGTCAGTCATTGTTTCCCGCGCCCTCCCGGATGTCCGCGATGGATTAAAGCCGGTGCAAAGAAGAATCCTTTGGGCAATGTGGGACAGCGGGCTTACCCACGCGGCTAAATTCAAAAAATCAGCTAATATCGTCGGTGAAGTGCTTGGTAAATACCACCCGCACGGCGATTCTTCGGTATACGAAGCCATGGTGCGCATGGCCCAGGAATTTTCGCTCCGTTATCCGCTGGTTGACGGACAAGGAAACTTCGGCAGTATTGACGGCGATTCCGCGGCCGCTTACCGGTACACCGAAGCCCGGCTTTCCAAAATCGCCGAAGAAATGCTGGTGGATAGCGAAAAAGAAACCGTGGACTGGTCTCCGAACTACGACGGCAGCCGCCAGGAGCCCAAAGTTTTACCAGCCAAAGTTCCCAATCTTTTACTCAATGGCACTGTTGGCATTGCCGTTGGTATGGCTACCAATATTCCGCCCCACAATTTAAGCGAATTAGTTGATGCAACTGCGAAATTAATCGAGGATCCAAAAGCCACCACCGAAGAAATAATGGAATTAATTCAAGGTCCGGATTTTCCGACTGGCGGCATTATCTATGACAAAAAAGCTATTAACGAAGCTTACGCTTCTGGCCACGGAGCTATCACCTGCCGGGCCAGAACCGAAGTGACCGAAAGAAAAAAAGATCAATACGACGTCGAAATAACTGAAATTCCGTATCAGGTTAATAAATCAGAGTTAATTATCAGAATCGCCGAACTGATAACTGAGAAAAAAATTCAAGGCGTGCGCGACGTGCGTGATGAATCCGATAAAGATGGCCTGCGCATTGTCATTGAACTTAAAAATGACGCGGCGCCGCAAAAAGTTCTAAACCAATTATTCCAATTCACTGATCTTCAGAAAAATTTTAATCTGAATATGATTGCCCTGACTAGAAACGGCCTTCAGCCGGAAGTAATGTCCCTGAAAGATATTCTGCTCGCCTATATTGAACACCGGAAAGAGATTGTCCGCCGACGGGCGGAGTTCGACCTGAAAAAAGCCGAGGAACGCGCTCATATTTTAATGGGTTTACATAAAGCGCTCGGCAACATCGATGCGGTAATCACTGCCATCAAAAAATCTAAAGACCGTGAAGATGCCCACAAAAACTTAGTTGCTAAATTCAAATTCACCGATATCCAGGCCACTGCGATTTTGGAAATGAAACTGCAAACCCTCGCTTCACTGGAAAGACAAAAAATCGAGGACGAACTTAAAGAAAAGAAAAAATTAATTGAGGAGTTGCAGGCCCTACTGAAGAGCCCGGCGAAAATTCTGAAAGTCATCAGAGACGAACTGAAAGAAATGAAAGAAAAATACGGCGATCAGAGAAAAACCAAATTAGTTTCCGGCGGTCTCAAAGAATTTAAAGAAGAAGATCTGGTACCAAAAGAAGAAACCATTATTACCATGTCCCGGAGCGGCTACATCAAAAGAGTCCCGCCGTCCAGTTTTAAATCCCAAAAAAGAGGCGGGAAGGGATTAATTGGTTCCGATGTTGGCGAGGAAGACTTTCTCAGCCACTTCATGACATCCAACACTCATGACAATATACTGTTCTTCACTGAACGCGGGCGGGTTTTCCAGACTAAAGTTTACGAAATCCCGGAAGCCAGCCGAATCGCTAAAGGCAAGGCTTTCCATAATTTCCTGGAAATTCCTCTTGAAGAAAAAGTAAATGCCATTATTGCTTATCCAGGCGAAAAAAAATCACTCCCGGGATATCTGGTTATGGTTACAAAAAATGGCGTCATTAAAAAAACCGCTCTGGGAGATTTTTCCAATGTCCGCCGCAGCGGCATCATCGCCATCAAACTCAAAAAGGGGGATTCGCTCCAGTGGGTTCGGCTTTCTTCAGGCAATGATCAAATCGCCCTTTCCACTGCCAACGGCCAAGCCATCCGCTTTAAAGAATCACAAATACGCCCGATGGGCCGGACTGCCTCCGGCGTCCGGGGCATCCGGCTTAAAAAAAGCGATTCCGTAGTCGCCCTCAATATCGTCACTAAAGAAAATGAAAAGGGCCAGCTTCTGGCGGTCATGGCCAACGGCTTCGGAAAGAAAACTCCGCTTTCGGAATATAAAGTGCAAGGACGGGGCGGATCAGGCATCAAAACTGCTAAAGTTACGCCGAAAACCGGATCAGTCATCGCCTCTTTAATAATCAACGAAGAAAAAGAGGTTTTAGCTCTTTCTGCTAAAGGACAAATTATCCGGACCCAATTGGAAAGTATCCGCTCAAGCGGTCGCGCCACTCAAGGCGTCCGCATCATGAACGTCGCTTCCGGCGACAAAGTAATGGGAGTGATCTGTTTATAACCAATAAGACTTATTGTTGTATAATTAAATTATGGAACTTTCCCGCCCGCAACTTGTAGTTATAGCCGCCGTTCTCGTTGTAGTTTTATTTTTTGTCGGAGTTTTCACCGGCATTATCCCGGGACTTAAGGTGATTCCAGAAGCGCCGCCCAGAATTACTTTAACTATTTGGGGGGTTGATGACCCAAGCTGGTTTGAAAATAATTTCAAACTTTATAAGCAATTTCAGCCCAATATCACAGTTGATTACAAAAAAGTAGATCCCGAAACCCTGGAAATCGACCTAATTAACGCCCTCGCCACCAAAAAAGGTCCGGATATTGTCTCATTTCACAGCTCCTGGCTGCCAAAACATTCTGACAAAATTATTCCAGCCAAAGAAGATCAAATTTCCGTCATCGATCTAGATAACCTATTTCCGGGAGTTATAAAAGAGGATTTTTCCTCATTGGGGAAAATATACGCGCTTCCATTATATATAGATACCTTGGCGCTATTTTATAACAGAGACATTTTTGATAAAAATGGCATAGCGCTGGAACCGCAGGATTGGCTGGATTTTCAGAATATCGTTGATAAATTAAGGCGCCTGGACTCCCTTGGAAACCTGGTCAAACCGGCCGCAGCCATTGGCGGTTCAAATAATTCCATGGATAAAGCTTCGGACCTGCTGATGCTTCTTCTCTTACAAGCCGGAACTAAAATGACCAATGAAGAATTTACCGAGGCAACTTTCACTGGCAATGTTGAGGGACGCAACGCCGGTTTAGACGGCTTGAATTTCTATACTAAATTCAGCAACTCCAAGGATCTGGCTTATACCTGGAACGATGATCAGGAATATTCATTGAACAGCTTTGCCAAGGGCAACCTAGCGATGATTTTCAATTATGCTTCCCAAAGAAAAACTATCCTGGCCAAAAATCCATTTTTAAATTTCCGGGTAGCCGCTATGCCGCAGCCTTCTACTACCGAAAAAGCGGTGAACTATCCGGATTATTGGGGACTGGCCGTAACTAACAACAGCCAAAATCCAGATTGGGCCTGGAATCTGGTACTATTTTTGACTACTTATGAAAAAGCGGCTGAAGATTATCTTATTGCCTCTGATAATCCGCCGGCGCTCCGATCTCTAATTCAAAAATACGCAAATCATCCAGAACTGGGAGTTTTTGTAAAACAAGCTCTGTCCGCCAAATCCTGGCCGCGCATAGATAAAGAACCAATAGACCAAATCTTTTCCGGAATGATCGGGGCAGTGGTATCCGGCAAATTAAAACCACTGGAGGCATTATCACAAGGAGAAAAACAGGTCACCGAATTAATGCAACGAGGGAAATAAAGGTGTGAATACGAAAAACAAAATATATTATTGGGTGATAATTTCCATTTTTTTATTAATAATTTCCAACGACTTTGTTCTGGCAAGAGAACCGCTGGTTCCCTGCGGTCCCGGCCGGCCAGTGCCGGAATGCGACCTCTGCCAGCTTCTAGTCTTAGCTAATAATATTACGGAACTAATGAGGGATCTGGCCATAGCGCTCGGCGGAGTATTTTTTGCCTGGGGCGGATTCCTGATTATGACTGCCGGCGGATCAGAAGAAAGAATAACCAAAGGGAAGCAGGTTATTACCATTACCGTAACCGGACTGATTATCATGTTAGTATCCTGGATCTTTGTCGGCGGACTACTCCGCTACTTAACCGACTCAAAATCAATCAGGCCCTGGAGCCAAATAACCTGCCAAGTAGAATCATCTTAAAATAAATGAGTAAAAAAATATTTACAATTTTTCTGTTGTTACTACTAGCTCCGCTTTTAATAAATCCGTTAGAAGTTAATGGAGATACGATTCAAAAAACTGCCGGGGGGACTGATATATTAACAAGGGACGCAAATAGGACATACGACCTTCCAAATCCGCTCGGTACCGGAACCGACATCACCAAACTTTTCGCCAGAATCGGCGAATTTCTGCTCTGGCTGGGAACCGCCATGCTGACCTTAATGATTATTTGGGGCGCGTTGCAAATCCTGACCGCCGCCGGCAATGAAGAGCAAATTTCCAAAGGCCGGCGCACTATCACCTGGGCCATTGTCGGCTACCTCCTTTTGCTGGTGGCGGCTGGCATAAATTTAATCATTAAAAACGTGCTGAGCGGCAAATAAGAGATTTTATGAAAAATATTTTTAAAAAAATTTCATTTCAAACTTTATTATTTTCTTCAGTAAGTTTTACAGTTAAAAATCCGCTTGGCACCGAAGATGTCAGCCAAATTATAAACCAAATCAGCGGCTGGCTATTAAGAATCGGGACGCCCATCATTACCCTAATGCTTCTTTGGGGAGCTTTTCAGATTATGTCTGCGGGCGGCGATACGGAAAAAATCACTAAAGGAAGGCGCATTGTCACTTGGACCATCATTGCTGCCGTACTTTTACTTTCTGCTACCGGCATAATATATATTGTCAGGAATTTACTTGGTGTATAATGATTGTGTTATAATTATTATATAATTAAAATAAGTTCCGGAAAGGTCGAAGCATCAAAAAATAAAATAATAAGCAATTCAGTAAAATACGTAATTACTTAATTGTTTTAAAAAAAATATGAAAAATTTAATAAAAATGGTCTCGGGCGTAACTCTATTAAATCTGGCCTTGGTTAGCACTGCATTGGCAGTAGGAGGAGGAGGATTTCAGGTGCCCGGTGAAGCGGGAACAGGACAATTACCTCCGAGTGCAATTTCTTTCACGACAGTTGAGAATATTGTTAGACAATTTACCAATACGGCTGGAATAGTATTTTTCAGTCTAGCAATTGTCTTCATGTTGTATGCGGGCTATCTTTACCTGACTGCGGGCGGAGAAGCTGAACAGGTTAGTAAAGCCAAAAATCAATTAATCTACTCAATTATCGCTATTGTAATTGGCTTAGCGGCTTATAGCGCCACCGCTATCATAGCAAATTTCTTACAAACAAGTGGAAGATAAATGAAAAAACCCGCGAATTACTTCGCGGGTTTTTGTTTTTTTAAATAATCAAATCTTCTCTAATCTCAAAGTAGCTGTTCCGTCATAGCCAATAATCCTAAGATTGTCAGCTGGACCAATCTTATAATGATTGTCGGCATCCTTAAGGGACTTAAACGGTCCAAGCAATCTGCCTCCAGCCGAAACATAATACCGGATGTCTCCGCGCTTATCAATCATCAAAGAAAATCCTTCCGGCTGAATCCAGCTGATTTCACCGGATAAACAATCTTTTCGGACTAGCATCTCTCTTTCTTTGAAATTGGCGTCTAACCTAACATTTTCTGCGCCGGAACAGACTGATGGATCAAAATTCGTTGTCAGCCCGGAAACGCAATTAAATATCAGTCCTCGGGATATGCAGATAACCAGCAAAGCCACCAAGATTGCTATAACCAGCTTTAAAGTCGGGCTTTCCCGAAAGGGCTTAATCGACGAAACCGGCTTAGGATCGGAAGGCATTGATCAGCTCCGGAATCTTTTCCAGAAACTTCAGAACCATCTCTTGCGTTCCGCGATCCAAACCGAACCGATGAAGCTCTTTCTTCACGTTGCCCTTGCCAAACTGCAACTGCATAATTTCCATAGCAACCTCAAGCGGCATCGTGCCACCAGACGCCTTCACTAAATCCATGGCCATCTTTTTCATATTAGTCATCTCTAATTTTCGAGTCTCGTTATCTTTCTTTGTAGCTTCCTGCCGAATGCTTGCCTCCTTCAACTCCTTAGGAAGCTCAACATCTGGAATCATCAGAACCTTCAAATCAATCCCGTAATAGTACTCCAGTCTTTTCCCATCCTCGGATAAAGTCTGCTCGAAAATATCTTTAACCCTCGGACCAATTTCCTTAAACTTCGCCATAACCTCTTCGCGATCCTTCATTTCCCTAATCAGGTTGCTCAAAATAGACTTTATTCTCTCTGTAATTCCAGCTATTCTGGTTCTTTCATCAAAAGCAATATAACCTCTGAGATTATTCACGTCCGGTATCAGATCAAAAGCAACCTTCAACGAAATGACTTTGTGATTCTTAGTCTCAAAATCAGCCGGGAACAAATGGCTGCTTTTTTTAATAACCGTTTCTGAATTTGGAACAATCTTTTCCCAGGGAAATATGAAGTGAATCCCCGGTCCGATAGAACGGACTGATCCAGAAATTCTATTTTCCAATAAAACAGCCGTATATGCCGGCACCTGCATAAGGGTTGAAACCACCGAACAGGCTATCAGCGCCAGAATCACAACCACTAGCAACCAAGTCATACTTTCCACCTCCTTTGTTTAGATTTCAAGCTCATCCCGCATTCGCTTTAGGCGAATTAACAGGAGTTTACACTATCCATAAAATAGCATAAAATGATGGTGTTGTCAAAGGTGACGTTTTCTTTTAATATAAATAGTATATGTATACGCCCTCGTGGTGAAATTGGCAGACACGCCAGCTTTAGGAGCTGGTTCCGCAAGGAGTAGAGGTTCAAATCCTCTCGAGGGCACCACCCGGCTTTAACTTGTAAAAAACATCTTGCTTGAGTTAAGCTCTTTTTAAGAATTCGCTCTTTGAAATGGTAATAAATGGTCTTCTGGGTAAGTATTGCCATATCAGTCTTTGCCATTTTTAAATCTAAAGACACCTATAAAATTAATCACTGGGATGCGCTTTTTCTTTTAAGTTCCTGGCAGGTATTCAACTTGGGATATTGGCAAAAATATCTCGCCACTACCGCCGTCGCAAATCCGTATAATATAGCGGCAGTAATCCTGATTCTGCTCTCCATTTGGTTTATACACCGCCGAAAAATCAATCTTGGCAAAGTTGAATTTTCTAAAAAAAGCGCGCTGATCGCGATACTTTCGCTAGGAATCCTGACTAAGATTCTGATTCCGGCAGGATTATTGCTTGGATTTTTAAAATTCAACCCCCGGCTTGAACCGAACCACATAATTTCCACCGCTATCGGATATTATCTTTTTGTCGCCCCTAGCGAAGAATTAATTTTCCGCGGCATTATCTTTAATTTACTGGAAAGACACTTTAATAAATGGCCCGCGCTTTTTACCAGCACTGCGCTTTTTGCAGTTATTTATACCCACCTCTCTGGAAATAGCACTTTCCCGAACTGGCAGTACGTCGGAATGGCGTTCATTGCCGGACTGGTCTATGGAATTTCCTATATGAAATCCAGAAATATCCTGGTGCCGATTTTCATCCACGGATCCGTAGACACGATTTGGAGAATATTTCTCAGTTAACAAAATTCCCCGTCTCAAATGGCGGGGTTTCTTTTTAGAAATTGCCTTCGTGTAAAATTTCCCGCATACTAAAATTATAAACGCATGGAAACCGAACTACTCGTTGGAACCACCGGAGCAATCTTCATCCTCATCGCATTTATTTTCAACCAAACTCATCGCTGGAAAGACGATGATGTTATTTATGATTTATTTAATCTAATCGGCGGGTTATTATTGGTTACCTATGCATTCCTTCTAAAAACTTATCCATTTCTCATCCTCAACTCTGTCTGGGCCTTAGTGTCCTTAATGGACGTATTTCAAGATTTATATAAAAAATTGAAATAAAAAACAAGCCCAACCTTTCGGTTGGGCTTTGGGGCTTACTCGCCCCGCCTCCGCGCGAGCTCCTCCTTGAGCTCAGCTTGGGTCAAAAACACGCCCCCGATGAACGCGAGTCCTGGCACGACTCTCGTTCCCGTCTGCTGCGGCTTATTGTCTTCCATGTAACCCCCCAAAGAACTGTTGTGTCAGACCAAAACGCATCGGCCTGATCATATTTATAATATAGCATATAATAAATTTTCTGTCAATAGCTATCGTCTCCGGGCATGGAACGATTTATGCACCTCCCGAAGCTCTTTGTTGGTTAGGTGAGTATAAATCTGCGTGGTGGAAATATTGCTATGCCCCAGAAGCTCCTGGACCGAACGGAGATCGGCGCCATTTACCAATAAATCAGTAGCGAACTGATGCCGGATCTGGTGGGGAGTAATCTTCTTGGCAATGCCGGCTTTGCGGCGATAAAATTCCACCAGCCGCTGCACTGCGCGCGGAGTAATTTTCCCGATTACCTTGGGCGAGCTTTGAGTTTTTAGCTTTGAGCTTTTGGACAAACTGACAAACAAATGTTCTAAAGTGTCAGTGCGTTTTTCCAGCCAATTTTTAAGAGCCGCCCGCGCCCGGTCAGATAAAAACACTACTCGGAGTTTTTCTCCTTTCCCGCGCACCGATACCTCCCCTCGGTCCAAATTTATATACCGGTCTAGATTGCAAAGCTCGGAAATACGGAGTCCGGTGGAAAAAAACGTTTCCAAAATAGCGCGGTCGCGCAAACCTCGGAGCGTATTTTGCAGCGGCGCGCTTAAAAATCTCTCCAAATCAGCATACTCAATAATGTCAATCTGCCGCTTAGGAATCTTCGGGAGTTCAATCTTATCCGGCGACAAAACATCATAATCATTTTTTACTAAATACTTTAAAAAATTCCGGAGAGCAATCGCGTAATACGTCTGGGTAATTTTCTTTAAATCCTCTTGCCTGGCAAGATACACCCTAAACTCTTTAACCCGTTCAGTAGTAATATCCTCTACATTTTTAGCTTTTGAATAGTTAATAAAAACCCTTAGATAACGCTCATAATTCTCCCGCGTCTTCGGCGAACGATTTTTTTCTATTTCCAGATAATCAAGATATTCTTTTAATAATTTTTCGATTTCTGTCATAAATTTATTATACCCCGGAAAGATATTGTGCGACAGTTATTGCTATTGTAATTTTCTTAAAAGTAAGGTAATATATAAATCAATGTTAACTACTAGACAAAAACTGAATGTCCTAAAAGAGCATGGTCAGCACGAGACCGATACCGGTTCTCCGCAAGTTCAAGTAGCGATTTTAACCAAGCAAATCGAAGAATTAACCGCTCATCTCAAAAAACATCGCAAAGACAACCTTTCCCGCAGGGGATTATTAAAAATGGTCGGTAAAAGAAAAAGATTATTGGATTATCTTTCAAAAACAGATAACAAATCCTATAATACTTTAATTAAAAGGTTGGGATTGAAAAAATAAATAAAGCATAATGCAAACCTACGAATGTATGCGAATGCCGCGAATAAAATAAATTATTAGCAGCATCCGTATATGTTCGCATCGTTTGCGTTCTGCGCAAATTAATTGAAAAGAAGGGATCAGCGAGTTGGTATTTTTATTGATATACAAAATCTCTATCACTCGGCAAAAAATTTATACCACGCCAGAGTCAACTATAAAGAACTCTTAAAAGAATTGGTTAGCGGCCGAAAATTAATTACGGCCATCGCTTATGTAGTTAAAAGTGAAACCGCCGAAGGGGAAGCGGCATTTTTTGATGCTTTGATAAAAAGCGGGCTGGAGTTAAGAAGTAAAGATTTACAAATTTTCGCCGGCGGCATGAAAAAAGCCGACTGGGACGTGGGTATGGCAGTAGACGCCATTCGGATGTCCAATCTCCTGGACGTAGTCATCTTAGTGACCGGCGATGGTGATTTTGTACCGCTGGTAGAATATCTAAAATGGGGCGCCGGACGGACAGTAGAAGTCGCCGCTTTTGGCCGAAGTACTTCTGCCAAAATAAAGGAAGCGGCCGACGAATTCGTAGATTTAGAAAAATTGCCAAGAGTATTATTAAAAAAGTAATGCGATACCAATATACGAATGCATGCGAATGATACCAATCATACGAATATAAAAAAGAATTAGTATTATTCGTATCATTAGTAGAATTAGTATATTAGTATCATAGTTTATGGATTTACAAAGAAAACAATTTAAAATGGAATTCGCTGGCAAACCGCTGACTTTGGAAGTTTCCCGCATTGCCGAACAGGCCAATGCCGCCGTGATCGGAACTTATGGAGACACCACCGTCCTTGCAACCGCAGTCATGAGCAAAGAAGATAAAGATGGAGATTATTTTCCGCTGATGGTCAACTATGAAGAAAAATTTTATGCGGCCGGGAAAATCCTCGGGAGCCGCTTTATGCGCCGTGAAGGAAAGTCTTCAGATGAGGCGATTCTGACCGGCCGCATTGTTGACCGGACTATACGGCCATTATTTAATCAGGCAACCAGAAGGGAAGTTCAAGTGGTAATAACTGTCCTATCTTTTGACGGCGAAAATGATTTAGATTTTATCAGCCTGCTGTCCAGTTCCGCTGCGCTGGCGATTTCTTCTATCCCCTGGAACGGTCCGGTGGCAGGAGTAAAAATAGTAAAATTGAAAAATGATCCAGCTCTGCTTCTTAATCCAAAAACCAGCGAGTTCAAAGATAAAGAAATAGAATTTGAAACTTTAATTGCCGGCACTAACAGCCGGATCAACATGGTTGAACTTGGCGGAGATGAAGCCAATGAAAAAGATGTAGTAGCCGCTTTTGAAATGGCGCAAAAAGAAATTGCTAGCCTGGTAAATTTCCAAAAAAATATGATTAAAGAAACTGGCAAAGAAAAAGAAAAAGTTGATTTAGCTGAACCCAATCAGGAAATCGTAAAATTTGTAAAAGAATTTTTGAAAAATAAACTGGAGTCTGCGCTCTATACCCAAACCAAGGTAGAAAGGCAAGAAAATCTGGAATCCTTAAAGGGTAAAATGAAGACTGCTCTAGCTGAAAAAGATTACTCGGAAAAAGACATTGCCGGTGCTGAAACTCTTTTTGATAAAGAAATTGACGAATTACTCCATGAAAAAATCCTTGCGGAAGAAAAACGCCCGGATGGCCGCAAACTAAATCAAGTCCGGGATCTTTATGCCGAAGTGGGGTTGTTAAAACGAGTCCACGGCTCAGCGCTCTTTGTCCGCGGCAATACCCAATCCCTGGCGCTTACCACTCTTGGCGCCCCAGGCGACCAACAGTTAGTAGATACTATTGAATTTTCCGGCAAGCGCCGGTTTATGCTCCACTATAATTTCCCGCCATTTTCTACCGGAGAAGTCGGCGCAATGAGGGGGCCTGGCAGAAGAGAAATCGGCCATGGCGCATTGGCAGAAAAAGCTCTGCGCGCCCTGATACCCACGCAAGATAAATTTCCGTACACCATCAGATTAGTTTCCGAAATTTTATCGTCTAACGGCTCATCTTCAATGGCATCGGTTTGCGCCGGCAGCTTATCCTTAATGGACGCCGGAGTGCCGATTAAAGGACCGGCGGCCGGAATTGCCATGGGATTGATATTAGATAAAAAGGGGGAGGATTTTAAAGTTCTGACCGATATCCAAGGACCGGAAGACCACCACGGCGATATGGATTTTAAAGCGGCCGGCACTAAAAATGGCGTCACCGCTATCCAAATGGATGTAAAAATTCTTGGCGTCACCCCTGAAATGCTCAGCAAAACCCTGGCTCAAGCCAAAGAAGCTCGGTTGCACATTTTAGAAACTATAGTTAAAGCTTTACCAGAACCAAGAGCTGAACTTTCCGCCTTTGCTCCGAGAATTCTTAGTCTGCAGATTAATCCGGAACTTATCGGCGAGGTCATCGGTCCGGGAGGCAAAGTAATCAATGCAATAATTGAAGCCACTGGCGTAACTTCAATAGACATAGAAGATGACGGCAGAGTTTTCATTACCGCCACAGATAAAGATACGGCCCAAAAAGCTTACGATCAGGTTTTAGGAATCGCCAAAGAATATAAAGTTGGCGACATAGTAGAGGGGACGGTGATAAAAATTTTAGAATTCGGAGCCATAGTTGAATTCAGTCCCGGCAAAGACGGCATGATTCATGTATCCGAATTAAAAGACGGCTACGTCAAAAAGGTAGAAGATGTCTTAAAATTAGGTGATTTTGTCAGGGCAAAAATCGTAAAAATGGAAAACGGCAAAGTTGGTCTTTCAATCAAACAATTAAGTAAATAAGGTTGACTAATTTATAAAAATATAATATCATCTTAAGAGTTTTCTAAATGGAGGCCGCCAGATGCGCAAATGGCGCCAACGCCGATTGAGAATTCTTAGTATAGTCAGGAGACTCCAAATAGAACGCGGAAACATCACCGAGGGAAAAACTTTCCGGGCCTGCCAATCCTTGAAAGAAAAAGGTTATGTCGCCGATGCTGGCAGGAGTAAGCATAACGATTTTAATGATCGGGTAAGGAAATGGGACATACTTATCATACTTCCCAACCGCTCAAAAATTTGGTTCCAGGTAAAAAGTTCCGATACCGGCGTCAGGCAGCATCTTGAAAAGTACGGCAACTCCGTTCCGGTCATCAAAATTGAGCCCCACTATTCCATTGAAGAAATAGAAAGAATCGTCATAGAAAAATTTTCTCTGGTAGCGCCAGACCGATCAACCACAGACTCAAACTAATACGTTTGAGTCTTTTTCTTTATTTTAAGCCAAAAATTCGGATATGCTATAATAAAAAAATGGATCCCGATGAAAAACAATTGACTCCGCCGGCTAGTTTTCCTTCAGAACCGACCGAGCCCGCAGCGCCTCCGCGGCCCATTCCTCCTATGCCGCCTTCACCACCGCCTCCGCCACCACCGGAGCGCCAAAAACCACTGCCGCCTCCGCCACCAGAAATTGTCCTTCGCACTATGACATCAGACCTTGAATCGCTTAAAGAAAGTGGCGGGACTTATGTTGCTCCCAAACCATTTACTCCGCCGGAACTCAAAAAAGAAATGTATCAGGTGCCAGCCGCTCCTCCGCCTCTGCCGCCTATGCCGCCGAGAATCCCCTCGGCAAAATTCGGAGAGCCGCAAAGAACCGAACTCCCGCGCATAGAAGAACTAAAAGCTTATGGCGCGCCGCCAATTATTGAAGAAGAATCCAAAAAAGGAGGAATTAAAAAAATATTGGTATGGTCCAGTTCAGCTTTAGTCATAGCCGGATTCGGTTTTCTGGGATATTTCTACATTTTCCCGTTCCTGTTTGGGGGACCAGCATCGGCGCCAAAAACAGTAACCGAGCAACCACCTGTTACCGAAATTCCGATTGCTACCATTCCAGAAGGCACCCCAGAACCAATCGAAGAATCACTGCCAATTACCGAACCAGTCCCTCAGCCAACTCCAACATTAAAACCGCACCAGACTTTCCTGAAAACTTCTGACTCAATTTCACCGGCATCCCTAGCTAATGTTGACTTAAATTCTTTAACAGCCGCCTTACGACAAGAAGCCTTAAAATCTCTGCCATCCGGATCACTAACGGAGGTTACCTTAAGCGATGCCGACGGACAAATACCAGCCTCAATGACGTTATCTTTATTATTGCCGGAACTGACACCTGGAATCGTAGCCAGTAATTTTGATGAAGATTTTACTACTGCGCTTTATTATGATGCCAATGGCATATGGCCGGCCTACATATTAAGACTTAGATTAGGAACCAACCAATCTGAAGTGCAAGCCGTAATTTCCTCATTAGAATCTTCTCCTAACCTGGTTAATCTTTTCCTCACCTCGCCCGGAACACCGGCTGCCGGATTTAAAGAAGGGCAAGCAAACGGTGCAACTACCCGCTACCTGACTTATCCCAAAAAAGGCGCCGGACTCAACTTTGCCTGGTCTGGTGACAAACTAATAATCAGCACCTCTTACAACGGCCTAAAGAAAATTCTCAGTTCTCTTGTTCAATAAAAATATCCGCCAAGGCGGATATTTTTAATTGCTTTCCCGAAGTCGGTACTGAAACGCTTCCGCTAAGTGATCCTCTCTGACATTATTTGAATTCTCTAAATCAGCGATAGTCCGGGCAGTTTTCAAAATCCGATAATATCCCCGGGCGGAAATAAGCGATTTTTCAAAAATATCCTTTAAAAATTGATTGGATGCTTTATCTAACTCTATTGATTCATCGCACATCTTAGAGGTCATCTCCGAATTAGTAAGAATCCCTTTCCATTGAGCGAATCTGGCGGCTTGAAGTTCTCGGGCGGCCAGAATTTTTTCCCGCATTTCTCCTGCTGATTTTTGATCGCGATTTTTATTCTGCAGATGCTCAATCTTCACCCGCGGAACATTAATTTGAAGATCAATCCGATCCAGGAGCGGGCCGGAAACTTTCTTCTGATACCGAATTACCTCGTAGGCGCCACAGCGGCATTCTTTTTCCTCATCGCCATAATAACCGCACGGACACGGATTCATCGCGGCCACCAGAATAAATTTCGCCGGAAAAACTAAATTATTCCTGATTCTAGAAATTATCGCTTTGCCGCTTTCCATCGGCTGACGGAGGGCTTCCAATAAATCTCGCCGGAATTCCGGCAACTCATCCAGAAATAAAACTCCGCGGTGCGCTAAACTTATTTCTCCCGGCTTTGGATTTTGTCCTCCGCCGATAACTGCAACTGGCGAAGCAGTTTGGTGCGGCGAACGAAATGGCCGCCAATTTATAAAAGAATTTCCTTTAAGTAATCCGGCAGAGCTATAAATCTGCGTCACCTCAATAATTTCTCCCAAGCTCGGCGGCGGCAGAATGGAAACTAAAGCCTGCGCCAGCATAGTTTTTCCGGCACCCGGAGTTCCCTGCATCAATAAATTATGCCCTCCAGCCGCAGCAATCATTAGGGCGCGTTTTGCATTCTCCTGTCCTTTAATGTCGGTAATATCCACCAATTGATGCTCGGAAGAAAGCGACGGCTCAATTTCAGTTTTGGGCTGTAAATCAATAATCCTTCTGTCTTCCAGGTGATTGATTAAATCCGATAAACTGCCAACTGGAATAACTTTTACGCCGTCAATAATTGCCGCTTCTGCGGCATTTTCTTTCGGCACGAAAACTTCCTTAAACTTTTCCGTTTTAGCCATTCGCGAAATATTCAAAACTCCGCTTACCGGACGAAGCGCGCCATCCAGCGCCAATTCACCGGCAAAAATTTTATCTTTGGTGTTAAATTCTTTTAACTGCTTAGTAGCCAAAAGATAACCAATGGCAATTCCTAAATCATATTGCGAACCGGTCTTTTTTAAATCCGCCGGGGCCAAATTCACCAATATTTTACGATTTTCTTTGGTCGGCGGCTTAACGCCGCTGTTTTTCAGCGCCGAGCTCACCCGCTCTTTTGCCTCGGAAAGTGATTTATCCGCCAACCCGACGATAGTAAAACTATGAAGACCGACGTTTACGTCGGTCTCAATTTCTATTAGCTTTGCTTCTATGCCTTCAATCGCGGCAGAGTAGACTTTAGATAAATTCATATGCTTACGCTTTAACCGATACGAAACTGCGAATTGATCCGAATCTACGAAAATTTTTTCATATTTGTAGATTCGTATGCATTTGTAGTTTTGGATCGCGTTGATTATTTTACTTTGCAATCCTTACACAATCTCGATTCCGGATTCACTTTCAGGACTTCCATCGGAATATCCATCCCGCATTTCTCGCATTTCCCGTATTCACCGCGAAGCATTTTATCCAAGGCATTTTCAATATCTTGCATCCTGCCTTTAAGAGAATCTTGCATGCCTAGGTTGGCCGCAAACTCTTCAGCTTCATCCGCTTCTTCGGAAAAATCAGATTCCACATCGTTTCCGAAATCCGAACCCTTTTTAGCTGCCGTCAACTGCGCCTCCAACTCACCGGCTTCTTTTTCTAATTGTTCTTTAAGTGCCTGTAAATCTTTTTCTGTTAAATGTTTCATATGATAAAAGTGTAATATCGCCATCTGTATTTGTAAAGACTTTAAAATTTATTGACTTAAATAAATAGATATGGTATTCTCCAACAAGCTCGTGGCCGGATTGTTTTGGCCACGACAACTAAAAACGGAAAGGAGGTGTTGGTAAATGAACGTAGAGACATTAATGCGTCTATTGTGGCTATTACCAATCGTAGCGCTTTTATTTGGCTATAAATTGGTGCTTCGCGTATTCGGAGTGGTATTGATTCCCGAGGACTCTTTGGGCGTTGTGAATAAGAAGTTCGTAATCATCGGCAAAAACCGGACTCTGCCCGATGGAGCTATCGTCGCCTTAAACGGCGAAGCTGGCCTCCAGGCAGATACACTCGCGCCAGGAGTACACTTTTGGCTGTGGCCATGGCAATATCTGGTCACTCTGCAAAAATTTACCACTATTCAAGAGGGTAAAATTGGCGTGGTTGAATCCAGCGACGGCCGTCCGCTCGCAGCGGGTCGCGTTCTTGCAAAAAAGGTAGACTGTAATTCATTTCAAGATGCCAGAACGTTTCTCCAGAATGGCGGTGAGCGCGGTCCGCAAATTACGGTTATCCCTCCGGGGACATACCGGATCAACACGGCGCTTTTCTCTGTGACCGAAGAATCGGTCCTCGAAATCGACGATAATATGGTCGGAGTTGTCACCACTAAAGAAGGAAAGTCGCTTAAGACCGGCGAGATTGCCGGCGGAGAAATCCAAAATCATAACATGTTCCAGGACGGACAAGCCTTCCTGGATAATGGCGGATTTAAAGGCTTACAGGAACAAGTCATGCTGGCCGGACGATATTTCATCAACCCGCGTTTCGCCACCGTGGAACTTAAGGAAATGACTACGGTTCCCATTGCCCACGTCGGTGTGGTAATCGCCTATGTCGGCGCAGAAGGCGTTGATGTCAGCGGCAAAGAATTCAAGCACGGCAACTTGGTAAGCAGGGGACAAAAAGGCGTCTGGGCCGACCCCCTTGATCCAGGGAAATATCCGATTAATCCCTATACCCACAAATTGGAGTGCGTGCCTACTGCCAACGTTGTCCTTAACTGGGCAACCGGCAAAACCGAATCCCACAAGCTGGACGAAAAACTTTCGACTATCACAGTCAGGTCTTCAGATGGCTTTTCATTCAACCTGGACGTCAGCCAGATAATTCATATTCCCCGGAATGACGCGCCATTAGTGATTGCGCGGTTCGGTAATGTGGCAAATCTGGTAACTCAAGTTCTGGAGCCAACGATCGGAAACTATTTCCGGAATGCCGCCCAGAGTTCGGATGTCATTGAATTCCTAAAAGCGCGAAGACAACGGCAGGAAGATGCCAGAAAGAGTATCTCGGAAGCGCTTCAAGAATATAACGTCGGGGCAGTGAATACGCTTATCGGCGATATCGTGCCTCCGGCCGAACTGATGAAAACACTTACCGATAGAAAACTGGCTGAGCAGGAAAAAGTTACTTACGAAACTCAAAGACTCGCAGAGGTAACCCGCAAAGAATTAGAACAGGCAAAAGCCCAAGCGGCTACTCAAGCTAAAGTCGTTGATGCTGAACGCAGCGTGGCAATCGCCGAGTTCACTGCTCAAGCCGCAGTCAAACAGGCCGAAGGTGAAGCAGCGTCAAAAACCGTTAACGCTAAAGCTGATGCTGAAGTTCTGACCGTTGTCGGTAAAGCTCAAGCTGAAAAAACTACCGCTGTCGGTACGGCCGAAGCGGAAGTTATCCAAAAGAAAACTAATGCCGTAGGCCAAAGTAATTATGCCATTATGGAAGTTGGACGGGCGCTGGCTGACAACAAAATCAAACTGGTGCCGGACATCATGGCTGGCGGAACAGGCAATGGCGATGGGGGAAACTCTCTCGTCAACGTTCTACTTGCTGGTCTTATCCAAAATGGATTAAAGAATGGAAATGGCCACAAGGAGCCTCCTGCACAAGGATAAATTAGTACTTTAGTAATTAACTATTCCGCATACACGTGTATGCGGATTTTTTATTGAGCGGAATTCACCCTTACCCCCAAACAAATTTAAAGGTGAACTACCTATCTGTCGTGCGGCAACTACGGAACCCCGAAAAGATTGGTTTTTCGCGAAACGAAAATTTTCGGGGTGAGGCGTAGGAGCCGTCCCGCGCTGGACGGGACGGACTCCGGTGCCGGTAGACAGATAGGTAGTGAGCTCTTTACAATTAACCAATTTTGTTATATACTATAGCCAGACTCAAGTTCTTCGAAAATCCGTAAAAAGGAGGAAAATGTGAAAACCACCGTCAAGCAGTTGACTCGCTTCACCGGCATTCTCGGAGGAGGATTGAGCGTCGGCCTGGAAACCACGGTCCGAAGGGACGAACTTTCCGCCTACCTAGGCGGGGATTACGGAAAGCTCTTTGCTGAAACTCCGGCTCTTCGGGATCATTTCATGTTGAGAATTCCCGGACATCCGACAGCACAAACCGTTAGCTTAGTCCATACTGCTGAAGCCAACAATCCCGACCTCTTAAAAGAAATTTTTCTTTTAAATTCAAGTGCAACGCTCCGCATCACTTTCTCGGCGTTGCCTGATGGCCTGACCAAACTTTTCCAGCGCCTCAATCTCAAGCAAACGCCGGATGCATCCGTTCAAGGATTAGTCTGTCAGCGCTTCACGATTTTCCCGGAATATCCGGAGAATGGTCCGTTTTTCATCAAGCACCAAGACGAAGATCCGAAGAGTCCGATTGGCTACATAAACCTGGATTTCTTTTCCAGAACCGAGGTCTGGAATCCGCTTTATGTAAAATACCGATTAAATGTGGTTCCTTCAGAAAAGAATTTAGAATTCGGATATCTCAAAATCGACGCCGCACTGGAAAGCAGCTGCGGAATCATCACGGTAAGTCTGGTCAGCGCCGGCAATGTGCCGCCGGAACTTAATAATTTCCCCACTTTTCCGCGATAATCCATCCATGGACCCTTGTCACTAAACCCCAAAAAGGGTATTGACAAGGGTCTTTTTTTATGCTAGTATTTAATTACGAAAGTCAGTACCTTGTACAACATCAAAAAGCAGATCGTTTCCCCAGAAGGGGAAGGAGAAGAAGACCATGGACAAAATGATGGAGCTGGAACAGAAGTACCGTGCGGTGATCGACCTCGCGCTGGCGGCCTCGGATGCGTACAGCGCCCTGGCCAAGGCCAAGCGGGAGAACAAGCCCGTAGCCGAGCTCGGCGCACTCAGTGAGGCGAACGACACGGCAGCGGACAAGCTGCGCACGGCGGTCTCCGTCTGGACGCCGGACCAGGCCCGAGAGTGCTCCTCGCACATGCAGAAGGTGGGCTTCATCCTCGCAATGAGCGGGGAAGAGGGTAAGCGGCAGTGGGACAAGGAGTTCTCGGACCGGTACTCCCGCGGCCTCATCGCCCTGAAGCACGCCTTCATCCTCAAGACCGAGGAGGAGTGCCAGGACGATCGAATGAAGATCGTCAACTCGCGCATCCGCACCACGGTGAAGTTCATCCCCGCGGCGGCGGCGGTCCACTACAAGCCCGAGCACGGGCTGAACGCGAGAGCCGTGAAAGACGTCCTCGAACGGCTGGACAAGGAAGTTCGGTTCCGGGGCGACAAGAAGAACTCCCCGGCGGTCCAGCTCAGCACGGGGTCGTTCCGCAAGCTGTACCGCGAGCTGAAGGATGCGACGCCTCGGGACTGGCTCGAGGAGCGGGCCAGTGGTCCGAAACCGGTGACGCTGGGTCAGATGCTCCCTGCGGGAGCGGCGGACCAGCTCAAGGAAAGCGTCGCGAGCGCGACGCCTGCCGTGACGCCGGCGCCAGCCGTGCCTGCCGCGGTTCCCGCCTCCCAGACGGGAACGGGCAGCAAGAAGAAGGGCGGCAACCGCCGCTAACAGTAAGCCCGGGAGCCCGTGCATCCGGAAGGATGCACGGGCCCTGGGCTCATTTTTTAAAACTAAAAACAGAGAATTTATCCCTCACTTTTATAAATTTGGAAAAAGTTGTGAATATGTTGACCAAGTAAGAAAGTCACTATTTATAAAAGTGGATATAAAGAATTAAGGACCGATTGGTTCTATAGAAGTGAGGGATGAGTTCTTTGTAAAAAGAACAAAAGGAGGGCAAGGTGTACATACAGGCAGGCGAACAGTTGATAACTCCGGGAGCAACGGGGCATATTCAGTATATCTGCGGTAAATATATCGCGATTGATTCCGGAATGGGAATCCGCGATGCAAAATTAGGCGGAAATTATTTCCCAGCCAAAACCGAATACGATGGCAAGCTCGATCTCATTCTGCTTAGTCATCATCATCTGGACCACTCTGGAAATCTTCCGGCATTGGTCCACAACAATCCCAAAGCTATGGTCGTCATGACCCGGCCGACGGCAATGGGCGCGGAAATCATGCTGAAAGATTCTCTGAAAATCTATGAAACAGAGCAGAAAGCTGTCCGGCGCGCCGGCGGCTCTCCGACTCCATTCGTTTATTCGCAAACTGATATCTTGAATTTATTCCAAAGAACCAATCCGATCGGCAAGCCTGGCTGGTACGAAATCTGGCCCGGCTGGTCATTTGGATTTTATTCTGCCGGCCATACACGCGGAGCAATGATGATTTTCATCATTCCGCCGGAAGGCCCGGCTTATTTCATCACCGGCGACATCTGTTCGCATGACCAGCCGATCATCAAAGGCGTAATGCTTCCTCCGCGCGAATTCTTCGGAAATCGCCTGGATGGCAAGCAGATCGTCATGATTACGGAAGCAACTTATGGCGACCGCGAAATGCCAAAGTCATTTAATGAGCTCTGGTCAGAGTTCGGCGGATTCGTAAAGAAAATGATTCAGGAGCGGCACCAAATCCTCCTGCCTTCATTTTCCGACCGAGCCCCGAACCTGGTCAAGGAACTGAGCGACCTTGGCATCGCGACGCATATCGATGGAATGGCTCGGGAATTCTGCCTGCTTCATTCCCAAGATACTTATCGCTGGTGCGAACAGGATATCAAGCTGGAAATTGATCAGCTGATCGAAAATAAAATGGCGATCCTGTACCGGAAACTGGACAAGAACAGCTTGCCTGAAGAGCATCAGCTCGAAGCAAGCCACCGTCTGGCAACTGATTCAGGAAGCTGTTGCGGAATCAATTATTCGCCGATCATCAGCTCTTCTGCCATGATGGATAAAGGGATGAGCGTCAAGCACGCTGAGCATATTCTGCCGAATCGCAAGGGACTGGTAGTCTTCACTGGCTACATGTTCCCCGGCAGCATTGGCGAAGCTGTGCTGAAAGTGAAGAAGGGCGACACCGTCAAGTTACGGACTTGGGATTCAGAAAAGCGCCGAGAGGTGGATAAGCCGGTTCCGGTGAGCTGCGAAGTTTATCGGTTCGGCCTTTCCGGTCATGACACCGCCGACAAACTAGTGGAGCGCGTCCGACTTCTGAGCGAGCTCTGCCTGGTAGAAGCGATAATCGCTCATCACGGCGACGCGGAAAACGTCGCCGGATTCCAGCGAAGAGTTCAGGCTCTGAACCAGAATATCCCGGTCTTTCACGGCAAACACATGCAGAAGATTAAGCTATAATTCAAAGGCCCCAAGGCGCGCGTGCGCAATGGGGCCTTCTTTTTTTAATTAAATAAAATTTTACTTAACAAAGGGATTTCTGGCGCCTTTTACTTCGAAGTGTAAATGGCACCCGGTTGGTCCGTGAGTTAAGCCGGTATTTCCAATAATCGCAATTGAATCTCCTTTTACCACATAATCTCCGACTGCAACTAAATTTTTAGAATTATGCGCATATTTAGTCTGGGTATTATTCGGATGCTCAATTAAAATATAGTTTCCATATCCATCGTTCCAGCCGCTGGCTGCCTCCACCACCAAACCTTCGGCCGCCGCGTAAATCGGCGTACCGCAGGCATTGGCAATGTCCACCGCGTTATTATTATGCAGCTGCCCCCAATTCCAGCCGGTAGTCGGTATGGAAAAATATCCCGGAATACTCGGCAAACTGGAAACTCCCGCCAACCGGCTGCTCCGCATCGGACGGGTATCTGGAATAATAATCGTAAATCCGGCTGAAAGTTTCGCCGGTATCAAAGTCGGATTGGCATTTAAAATTCTTTCAATCGGGACATTATATTGATTGGAGATGGATTCCAAAGTTTCTTCATCCTGAACCCGGTGCAGTACGCCGGTCACTGGCAAAATCACAATCTCTTGCCCGGCCTGCAATAATTGGGATTTCAAATTTTCATTCGCCCATAAAATGGTATTTAAAGAAATTCCGAAATTAGCCGCAATCTTGGAAAGATTGTCGCCTTTTTGGACTTTATAAATCATCAGGCCCTCACGGGTCGGCACTACATTACTAATCGGATTATTGGTATTTAAAAGCGCCGCGCTATCAACAATAATAAATCTGGTCTCTCTTCCTTCGGGAGCGAAACCAATATCCACCGAACCTATGCCCTCAGCCGAGGCAAAACCGGAATAAATAGAAACTTCCTGTAAAAAATCGGCGCCCCAAAAATCCAGCGACCTGCTTAAAAAATCTTTCGGCGATCCCCCGGATTGATTAAGGTAAGCCAGAAAGAGTACATTAAATACAGACATGGCCGCAATAAAAACAACCGTCATCGCGGTTGTCCAATCTTTCAAGAAATCCAGTAACAAGATCTTTATCCTATTAAGTTGGTTGCTTAGAATAGTAATAATACATTAACATAGCATAAAAATTCCTTTTATGCTATAAAATCCAAAACTCTAATATCTAAATCCTAAATAAATCCAAATATCTAAAATATTAAATATAAAACGTTTTAGATTTTGATACTTTGAATTTTAATATTGTTTAGAGTTTAGTGCTTAGAACTTAACTATGTCCGATAAAAATCTATTTAAAGATTTAAACGAGGTACAGCGAAAAGCCGTCACGCACGGAAATGGTCCTCTTTTAATTGCCGCCGGAGCCGGCTCCGGCAAAACCCGGACCCTGACCAGCCGCCTGATATATTTACTCAAATCCGGAATCAAACCAGAAAATATCGTTGCGGTTACATTTACTAATAAGGCGGCGAAAGAAATGAAATCAAGAATTATGAATAATGAATCAGGAATAATGAATAATGGAATGCCATTCATCGGTACTTTTCATTCCCTGGGTGTCCAAATTTTAAAACAAGAGGCTAAACTGGTCGGACGAACGAGAAATTTTACCATCTTTGACGAGGATGATTCCCTGAGTCTGGTTAAAAAAATTCTAGAGGAAATGAATCTATCTAAGGATCGATTTAATCCCCTTGCTGTAATGGCCAAAATTTCCAAAATAAAAAATGAGCTTCTGGATGCCGGAGAACTGGGATCCGGAGACCGCTATGAACAGATTATACTGGCGGTTTTCCAAAAATATGGGGAGTTGCTTAAAAAAAGCAATGCTTTTGATTTTGATGATCTGATTGAGAAAGTGGTTAAAATTTTCCAGACTCATCCCGCAATGCTAGAAAAATATCAGAACTCTTGGCAGCAAATTCTGGTGGATGAATACCAGGACGTAAATACCAGCCAGTATCTCTTAATAAAACTGCTGGCGCAAAAACATAAAAATCTTTTTGTTATCGGCGACGATGCGCAGAGTATTTACGCATTCAGGGGATCGGATTTCCGGAATTTCCTGAACTTTGAAAAAGATTGGCAAAACGCCGCCATTATTAAACTGGAAGAAAATTACCGCTCCACCAAAAACATCATCCGCGCCGCCTCTGAATTGATCAAGAATAACAAATTCCAAAAACCCAAAGCCCTTTGGACCAACAATCAGGAGGGTTCGCCGATTTATCTGACAGCTTATCAGAATAACGAAGAAGAGGCCTGGGGCATTGCGGAAAAAATTTCGGAAATATTGAAAAACGGGGAATCGCTTAAAAATATCGCTATTCTTTACCGGACCAACGCGCAATCGCGCGCCATTGAACAAACGTTAATCCAAAGCCGGATACCTTATGAAATTTTCGGGGGATTGAAATTTTACGCACGCAAGGAAATTAAAGATATTATTGCCGGCCTCCGCTACGCCTTTAACCCGAATGATGCCGCCAGCATTGAACGCCTGGCCAAAAATTTCAACCGGTCAAAAAACGCGGTCCTATTGGAAAACCTGCCGCGCCTCAGCAATGAATTGTCGCTAGTCCAATTGATTAATTATTTCTTAGAAAATACGGATTATTTAGAATATTTAGAGAAAAATTTTAAAAACCCAGAGGAACGCCAGGAAAACATTAAAGAATTAATTAATTTTGCGGCCACCTTCCAGGACGCTCACGAATTCCTGGAACAAGTTGCTTTAATGTCCAGCTTAGATGGCCGGCCAAAGTTAGAAGAAAATGCAATTAAATTGATGACCATTCACCTTGCCAAGGGGCTGGAATTTGACCACATATTTATCGTTGGCGCGAACGACGGGTTACTGCCGCACGAGAGGTCGATGTTGAAAGCCGATGAACTGGAAGAAGAACGCCGGCTAATGTACGTTGCCATGACCCGCGCCAAATATAATCTTCATATCAGTTTTTACGATCTCCCATCCAGATTCTTGGGCGAACTGCCGCCGGAACTGATTGAGTTCAAGCAAATATCAAGTTATGGTGAAGAGATAAAAGATTGGGACGACGAAACAATTTATATAGAATAATGAATAAGCGGCTTGGTCAGCATTTCCTTGTAAACAAAGCCGCCATTAAAAAAATAGTGGCGGCCCTAGGTTTGGGACCCAATGAGATAGTTATTGAAATCGGCCCCGGAGAAGGCGCCTTAACCTTTCCGCTCCTGAAAGAATGCGGAAAATTAAATTGCAAAGTTATCGGGATTGAGAAAGACCCCCAATTAGGGTCTAGGGTCGAGGGGTTAGGGGATAGCAAAAATTTAAAAATCATAATCGGGGATGCTTTAAAAGAAATTCCTAAAATCACTAAACCCTATACGCTAAACCCTATACCCTACAAAGTCGTGGGCAACATTCCTTACTACATCACCGGAAAACTTTTACGGACCCTAAGCGAACTGGAAAATAAACCCGAATTAACTGTTTTAATGATTCAAAAAGAGGTAGCGGAAAGAATAGTTGCAAAACCGCCGCGGATGAACCTATTAGCGGCAACTGTTCAATTCTGGGCAGAACCAAAAATCCTTTTTACCCTTAAACCAAAAGACTTCCGCCCGCCGCCCAAAATAGACTCTGCTGTAATAAAACTCAACCCTAAACCCTATACCCTAAACCCTAAAACTTATTACAAATTGCTTCATATCATCTTCAAACAACCCCGTAAAACCCTCTTAAATAACCTTAAAACTGGGTTAAATCTATCAGCCATCGAAACAGAAAATATCCTAAAACCTCTAAATGTTGACCCGAAATCCAGGCCGCAAGATCTAAGCCTGGAGAAGATAGAGAAAATGGCTAAATTTATCCAGTTTTAATCCACAGCTTATCCACCTTACAAAATAGATTCGCAGCATTCGCATAAATTCATAGTTTCACATTATCTATATAGCCCGCAGTTATTCACCCTTAGATTTGTACCCCCTCCTTAAAACCCTATATAATAATAGAGTATGCATCTAGCCAACAATCCGGCTAAATCTCGTACAAAAATGATCAAAAAATTCACGGCTTCCGCGATAATCGGACTCGCTATCGCCGGGTTTCTTTTTGTTTTAGAAAATTCTCTTTCTACCGAAACAAAAATAGCGCAAACACCAGAAAATAAGTCGCCTCAGAACAACCTTGTATCCAATAAGCCATTTTTAGAAACGCCCTCACCCGAAAATAACCGGTCAAGTTTGTCCGCAGCAGCCAAAGAAAATTTTACCGAATCCTTCATTAAAGGGATAGCCGGCAATATTCAAGAAACTAACCCCAGAGGCAGCCCGAATATCAACGGCCAAAACAAAATTAACCTCCCGGATCCGGAAGAGTTATCGCAAAACCTGCTAATAGAAGCGGCACAAAAATTCGATCCGAAAAGCCTGAGGCCAGTTGTTAAAGACAGTGATTTAAAAATTTCTAAAGAGGATGACAAAACGGCACTTAATACCTATTTTCAAAATTTACAAAAAATAGTAAATGCCGGAGCGGATAAAATCCCTCTTACGTTCTTTTCTGAAGAACTAAATTTAAATGATTTTATTGCCGTCACCGGTATTTACACCGACATCATAAATCAAATCTATAGTCTACCCGTTCCGCCCGCTCTATTAACAATCCACAAAAAACAAATTGAGCTTTTAACCGTTAAAAGAAATATCTTAAAATCAATCGTTAATTATGAAAATGATCCCCTAACCACAATTTTCGCGGCACAAGAATTAGAAAAGGTTGACGCTGAATTTTCAAAACTATCCCAGGAATTTTCCGAATTTATTAAAAATTCAAGCATACAATAAAAATGTACAAATTGCATCATAAATTATTGGGAGTAATAATTTTGATCAGTATAATTTTTACTCCCATCTCCTCATCTTTTACCACGAATAAAGCCAACGCCATTGTGGGCATCGCAGACGTAACTTTTGTCACCCTGACAAGCACTACCGACCCGATAACGCTAGGATATTTTAAGGTCACCACCGGCCTCAACGTTAAGGCACTAGCTGCACAGGGAATAACTGCCGTATCTACCAAAACAAGGCTGCTAAAAACAATAATGGAATTTGCGTTAAAAATCGCCGGACAAACTTTAAAAAAGGCAGTTTTAGATAGATTAGTAGATGCCATAGTAAAATATATCAGCGGACAAACCGATGTCATAATTGAGGATTGGGATCAATTTTTCCAAGATGCTGCTGAATTTGCGGCCGGAGAAGCGGCGGCAAAATTCGCCGGCGGATTTTTATGCAACAAGTTTGACTTAAATATAAGGATCGGGCTATTGCCGGTGGAGACATTCTCTAAAAAACAAGCTTGTACACTGCAAAATGTTGTTGATAATATAGATTCCTTCGTAGAAAATTTTGAAGATGGCGGGTGGATAGCTTACCAAGAAACTCTGACCCCGCAAAATAATTTTTATGGAGCTATGCTATCTGCCATGGATGAGATGGCGGAAAAAAGAGCCAGGGGAAAAGATGCAGCTAAAAGCGAAGGTGAAACCGGGGGGGGATTTAAATCTCAGCGCGGCGCGGACGGAAAAGGAATCGTTACTCCAGGCAATTATATAGCGCAAACAATATTTGAAGGAGTTTCGCCAAAAAAAGATATCCTTGGAGTTTTAACAGCTGATGATATCGCTGGTTATATGGCGGCGATTGTTAATGCCGGAGTCAACCGATTAACCAGAATGGGTATAGACGGATTAAAGGGCATGCTTAAGAGCAAGAAAACAACTAAAGATTATACCACTACTACCACAACTAATCCCTGCGCCGGCCTGACTGGTGACGCATTCGCGGCTTGCCGCGGGTTTCAAAATAGCTCGGCAACCTTTTTCCAATTTGATAAAAAAACTGTCCAGGCAGAATTTGACGCCGCCAAAAAACCAAGAGAAGAAGCCCAGACCATCCTCGATCGGTTAGTTATTGATCAAACCGAAATTGTGAATACCTATGAATCTCTGGCTATCTGTAAATCTGATAATCCCGCAGTCAGATCTCAATTAGAAGAAGAGCGGTCTATACTTGAAGAGTTAGAAAATAAGCGGTCAGAAAATGCATTTTTCTTAGACTCCCTTGAAGAAAGCGGCGGAGGAACACAAAATGTCGGAGCTAATGATTGGGCTGGTTTATCGGAATCAATATTTGATGCCCAACAACTCAGTGACGCCACACTTGAAGCAAACGACTTCTTAGACACAATCAAGGCCCAACAAGTCGAGATCAACCAAAAAATTATTACAGTACTCCCGGGAATTCAAGAGCAACTAAGAGATTGCCCATTTTTAAGCAGTTAATCTAACCTATGAAGAATTACCAAAAATATCTAAAAATATTTTTAATCTTGGCGGTTATTTTAGTTTTGGCACATCCGCACTTCGCCAATGCGGCAGGAGTAATGGATTGGATAACTGATATTGCCCTGACCCCGATAATGAAAATGCTATCGGTCATCGCAATGCTTTTTGGATACGTTGCCGGAGTAGCACTTTTCTTGGCGGGAAATTTAGTTAACTGGACCCTAAGCCTAAATGCCAATGTTTTAGGAGGTTCAGCTGTACAAACCGGATGGATAGTTGCCAGAGACCTGGCTAATCTGGGGTTTGTCTTAGCAATAATTTTGATTGCCTTTGCAACCATACTCCGGATAGAAACCTATGAAATGAAAAAAACTTTAACTCGGCTGATTATTGCGGCTCTGTTAATAAACTTTAGCTTAGTGATTGCCGGAGTTTTTGTTGATTTTTCCGGAGTTTTAACTGATTTCTTTTTAGCTAAAGCAACTGGAGGAAGTTTGCATGAAGTGGGCAAAAATTTCGCCAATGCCTTCCGGGTTCAAACCTTTTTACAAGTAACCGAAGATCCAAACGCAATTCAAGAAAAATTGAAAGGAATGACCGGCCTATTTATTATGCCATTTGTGGCATCGCTAATTTTTATAGCCATCTTCACGGTTATTGCCACCATTGCCATGCTGGGGCTGGCAATAATGCTTCTTATAAGATATATTGCCCTGACTATTTTGCTTATTTTAATGCCAATTGCCTGGCTGATGTGGATCTGGCCAGATTTAGAAAAATTTTGGCAAGAATGGTGGGATAATTTCTTAAAATGGGTTTGGTTTGCGCCCGCCTCCGCATTTTTTATCTATTTATCTTTAAGCATAGTTGCCCCGCCAGGTACCGCCAGCCAGTACGCCCTTCAAAAAGAGTCGCTAGCTGCAACCGGCATATTAATGCCAAATCTAGGAGAAACCATCGGCCAAATGATAGCGGTTATCGGGATCCTTTTCGGGGGACTGATTGCTTCAGAAAAAACCGGGGTTGGTTTTGCTAAAGTAGCAACCGCCACCGCTACCGGATTCGCCACGGGATCAGTTAAATGGTTAGGCGGCAAGACTGGACAAGCCCTTACGTCACCGCTTAGGACTGGGCTTGGAAGACAGGCAGTTAATGCACTTTCTCAAGCTGGAATTGGTGGCAAGGGCGTTACCGGCTGGCTCGCAAAACAAGCAGCTGCGCCACTTAGGGGAATAGCCGGGGCCGCGGTTTTAGCTAGGGGAGCAGCCGCCAAACCGCCAGATTTAATGAACTCCGTAGTTAAAGGAACAGTCGCCGGAATGGGTGTCTCAACTAGGTGGTTTGAAGAAAGAGAGAAAGACAAAGAAGAAGCTAAAAGCTTGCGGAAACAAAGAAGGGCTGATCAAAGCAGGGCTGGTCAGGTGATGGGTCATACCACTATTGCCACAGCAGCAACTGCTGACGCAGAACGACTAATAAAAACAGGAGACTTTGTCGGGGCCGATAAAAAACTTCAAGAAGCCGAAGATGCGAAATTCGAAGCAGATCGAATTGCTAAAGAAATAAAAACTGGGGGTGTTTCACAGAAACAATCCCGCAAAGCTATGACTGAAACCACCGAATCAATTAAATCTGCGAGGGAATCTTATAAATCTAAAATGAAATCCATGGAGTCGGCGGCAGATATAGAAAATTCGGTAAATACAGCAAAGACAGCGGCGGTGGCGGAAGAAACTAAAGCGAACTTGGCAAAATCAAAAGGAGATTTGGCGGGTATACAACAGGCGGCTAAAGCAGCTAAGGCAGCTGCAAATATAGCAGAAAAATTAGCGTCTCAAAAAGGCACAACAAAAACCGCAATAGATGCCGCCAAAGAAGCAACTGAAGCCGCAGAAAGAATAGCGCAAATGCAGCCACAAGCTTCCCCACCTACGGGACCAACTTCATCGACCACCCCAGTCTCGGGAATTAATCTCACACCGCCGCCAACTACATAAATGATCCATAAAAATCAACAATAAAATGCCGGAACAAAAATATTCAAAAGCGACAGAAGATATTAAAAACCGATTTGAGTCATTACCGGAAGTAATCAGAAAAGAATTGACATCTTCAAAAACCTCGGAACTTATTGAGATCCTCGGCCACAATTATGGTTTAGGCGAAGAAAAAGTTTCTGCCGTTGCCCAAATTGTAGGCGAGGTGCTTTTGGGTTATCTACTACCAGAAGAAATGGCCCAAGAATTAAACGCTTTTTTTGATATCCGGCTTGATATTGCAGATAAAATTACTAATGAACTAAATCAGAAAGTTTTTTCCGCGATCAAAAATGAACTAGGAAAAATCTATAATCCGATTGAATTGCCGGAAGAAGCGCCAGAAATTCCTCTTATTCGGAGGACTGTAATTCCGGTTACAAAAATACCCCAACCGCCATTACCGCCAAAACCAGCGCCGCCAGCCCCACTCAAACCAGCGGAACCGAAAATTGATTTGCAATCTTTTGAAATAAAAGGCCCGTCCCCGTTTATGCTTCACCAGGAAACAGCGTCTTATCCTACCCCGCAGGAAATTTCCAAACCAAAAATGGCAGCCCACATTGAATTGACGCCAACCCAGCCAACAACGCCAACACCGCCAAGACCAGCCGTAATTAAACTTGAAGCTCCACCCAGGGTGGTTCACTATAGCAACCTGCGGACGCCCTTAGAAGAAAAACCGGCACCAGCAAAATCAACTCTGCCGCCCCTTCCAGCTAAAAAAGAACTTGAATCATCCAGGGAGCAAGAAAGATTGGGGGCTACCCATACAAAAATTGTTAACTACAGCGGCCCGAATACACCACTCACGGCCGCTGGGACGCCTAAGCCAGAAGAAACCAACACCGTGGATCTTAGAAAAATGTTTAAAACCGAACCGAAGCCAGATGGGGGCATTGTAGATTTACGTAAAAAATAAACAGCGATCCAAAACTACGAATACATCCGAATCAACGAATAAATCATTTGTAGATTCGCATCAATTTGTAGTTTCGTATCGGATAAGCGTAAGCGTATGAATTTTCAAGTTCCACAATTTATAGAAACCGAAGACAAAATTGTTGGTCCGCTGACCATCAAGCAATTTTTATTTCTGGCCGTGGCCGGAGGCATAAGTTTCGCTTTATTTTTCTTTTTGCAATTTATACTTTGGCTGATTATCACTCTTTTCCTGGGAATAATTGCCGCCTCTTTTGCATTTATTAAAATTAACGGCCAATCATTTACCACCATTGCTTTTTCAGCTCTTAATTTTTACCTTAAGCCGCATTTTTATCTCTGGCAGAGTAAGATTGCATCTGAAAAAATTCCGCAAATCAAATTGCCGGAATCCGGAATTTCTCCCGCCAAGTCTAGATTGAATGATCTATGGGAACAGCTTAAAACCAGCCGCAAACCGCTTCCTAAAAGAGAAAAGTCCATAGAACCAGCCATCCTGGACAGGGCCGTAAGCAGCAAGGAACGCTTTGAAATGATGAGAAAAATAACCGGGGAAAGAGAAGTGGCCCGGAGAGTAGATTACCGTTAAAACTCTAAATCCTAATTTCTAAATCCTAAACAAACTCCAATGGACCAATCTCCAAATACAAAAAAATATGATCTAGAAGAAAGAACTTTTAATTTCGCGAAAAGGGTAAATGGGTACGTCAATAGTTTACCTAAAATAATTACCAACATAGAGAACGGAAAACAATTAGTTCGGTCCTCGGGTTCGGTTGCCGCTAATTATATAGAAGCTAACGAGGCGCTTAGTAAAAAAGATTTCGTTATAAGAATAAAAATATGCCGAAAAGAATCGAAAGAGA
Source organism: Candidatus Harrisonbacteria bacterium (assembly GCA_016214655.1). Classification (GTDB taxonomy): domain Bacteria; phylum Patescibacteriota; class Minisyncoccia; order UBA6257; family 02-FULL-45-10c; genus JACROC01. The sequence goes on along the minus strand of JACROC010000007.1, from coordinate 125,190 downwards.
GCTGCTTGTGGTTAAAACTTAGCGCCCCCAAAACGGAATCTGAATCAGAAAGAGAATATTTAATCAAAGAATCTGGAGAGCTTACGAAAATTTTCGGGTCGATAGTAGAAGGGTCAAAATAGTTTCTAAATTTGATAATTGGAATTTTATAATTGTTTAGAGTTTAGATATTAGAATTTAGGGTTTATAATAAAGTATATGCCGAATAGAGAAGGGTCTTTACCCACACAACAGTTTATAGAAATTGAATCCGTAGAAAACGATACAATCAAATTGAAGGGCGGGGGTCTAAGAAAAATTATTCTGGTTTCCGGAACCAATTTCTCTCTAAAATCCACGGAAGAGCAAGAAATGATTACTCAGGCTTTCCAGGGATTCTTGAATTCTCTGGATTTTACCGTTCAATTCTTTATCCATTCCAGAAAGCTTAATATTGATGATTATATTAAAACTCTCGAAGAGCGCGAAATTCAGGAAGAAAACAGCCTTTTAAAAAATCAAATTCTTGAATACCGGGAATTTGTCAAAACGGTGGTAAGAGAAAATGCCATTATGCAAAAAAGATTTTTCGTGGTTGTCCCGTACGACCCGATCGCAGTTCCAGGTGCCGGATTAAATATCGCCGATGCTCTATTTAGTTGGGGAAAATCCAAAAAAACCGCCCAGGAAAAAAAAGATGAGAAATTTGAAGAGAGCCTGCAGCAATTAAATGCGCGTGTATCACAAATTATAGATGGCTTAAATCAAATCGGTCTCCGCGCCGTTTCCCTGGAAAATGACGAATTAATAGAGCTTTTCTATAATCTATATAATCCGTCCACCGTAGCCAAAAAAGTAGACTTGGAAACGCAAGTTAATAAATAAAGGATTAATAATTGAAATAAACATGGATGACAAAAAAAATATAGTAAACATAATTGCCCCGCCGGGAATTGAGATTGATTCCAATTATCTGAAAGTCGGAGATAAGTTCACCAAAACTTTATTTATTTTTAGCTATCCAAGATATCTTGCTACCGGCTGGTTTTCCGGAATAATTGATATGCCGGAACTCATAGATATTTCAATTTTTGCCCACCCCGTGGCTACTCCCGTCGCGCTTAAAAAACTAAGAAAAAAAGCTGCTCAGATAGAATCTCAGATAATTGAAAAACAGCAAAAGGGAATGGTGCGCGACCCGATTCTAGAAACTGCCTTTCAGGATATCGAATCACTCCGGGACTCACTCCAGCAAGCAAGAGAAAATTTATTCAATGTCAGTGTTTATATGACTATTTACGCTGATACCCTGGAAGAATTACGTAAATTGGAAGGAAAAATCGAAGTTTTGCTGGAAAGCCGGCTCATCTATATAAAACCGGCATTATTCCAGCAATTAGACGGGTTCAATTCAACTTTGCCGCTCGGTTTAGATAGGTTGCTTATTCACACACCGCTAAACTCCGGGCCATTTTCCTCAATCTTCCCATTCACCTCAACTGAACTGACCTCTAATACCGGCATAATGTACGGGGTCAACCAGCACAACAACACCCTCGTCATTTTTGACCGCTTCTCTTTGGAAAATGCCAACATGGTAATTTTTGCCAAATCCGGCAGCGGAAAATCTTATGCCAGCAAACTGGAAATTTTAAGGCTTTTAATGTTCGGGGTTGATGTCTTAATCATTGACCCGGAAAATGAATATCAAAATCTGGCTTCGGCGGTTGGGGGAAGTTTTTTCAAAATTTCTCTGACTTCAGACCACCACATCAATCCTTTTGAAATTCCCATTATACCTCCAAATGAAGACCCGGCCGATGTACTTAGATCGCACATAGTAAATTTATCCGGACTTTTAAAAATCATGGTTGGTCAGATTACTCCGGAAGAAGATGCTGTTCTGGACCGAGCCCTGAGTGAGACTTATGCCGCCCATGATATCATTCCCGGAAAAGATTTCTCCACAGCCACTCCGCCACTCTTGGAAGAACTGCAAAAAGTTCTGGAAAATATGGAAGGCGGACGCGGCATAGCCGAACGGCTTTATAAATTTACCCAAGGCAGCTACGCCGGATTCACCAACCAACCATCCAACGTAGACATCAAAAATCGACTGATTGTCTTTTCTATCCGAGACTTAGAGGACTCACTTCGGCCGATTGCCATGTATATAGTGCTAAACTTCATTTGGAGCTTAATCAGAGCACAGCTTAAAAGAAGGGTTTTAATCATTGATGAGGCTTGGGTGTTAATGAAGTACGAAGACGGCGCGTCTTTCTTATTCGGCCTGGTTAAAAGATGCAGAAAGTATTATCTTGGCGTCACTACCATTACCCAAGACGTGGAAGATTTCCTCCGCTCTCCTTACGGCCGGCCAATTATCACCAATTCCTCGCTTCAGCTGCTTTTAAAACAATCTCCGGCAATGGTGGACTTAGTTGCCAAGACCTTCAATTTGACCGAGGGCGAAAAAAGCTTGCTCTTGGAGGCAAGGGTAGGCCAAGGATTGTTCTTTGCAGGATTAAATCACGTGTCCATTCAAATCATTGCCTCATATTTGGAAGATAAAATCGTAACTACTCGGCCGGAACAAATTCTAGAACAGCAAAAAGGGTAATATCATATTATATTATAATTGATATATGAAACACGAACCAAAAATTTCCACCAGTGAAATAGTTTATGTAGGATTGGTTTTTATCCTATTTGATGTCATTAGTGTGGGTTTAGCAGCTGTAGGATTTGGTTTTATATTAGTCATAATCAGCTCGTTAAGCACCTTTTATCTCAGAATGAAGGGAGTTAGTTTGATACCCGACTTGATCGCTAAAGTTTTTGAGGCAACTCCGATCGGAATACTGCCGATGTTCACCATCGGCTGGATAGCTACCGTTATCGTAGACCGCAGCGGGCTTCAAGAAATTGCAACTGCGGCGGTTCAAAAAACCAGTGCCGGAACTGGCCCCAAACCAGCCGTTAAATAATAAATTAGAAAATGGTAATTATAAATTATAAAAATATAAATGCGATTATTAAAATACTGTTCCTAGTTACTATTTACTATTTACTAATTATTGATAATGCTTTTGCCCAAACCACGCCGCAGCTTTTGATTTCCTGGAAAGCCCTAAGCTATGTGCCAGCTGGCTACCAAGGAAAAATTTTTCCCACCAATAATACCCCGGTAGAAGTCGGGTTTGACGTAATTGATAATGGTAAAGTAATTAACTTATCCAAAAGCGAGATTAGCTGGGAATTAAACGGGAAGTTTTTGACTTCCGGAATAGGATTAAAAACTGCCCGTTTTAATAGTGGCAGCCAAGAACAAGCCGTACGGATAACCGTCTTAGATTACAAGGAGCAAAATCTAACGAGTAGCGTAATAATCCCATCCCTTCGTCCGGAAATAATGATTGAAAGCAAATTATTAAACAAAAAAATTAAATTCGGGAAGCATACCCTTACCGCTCTCCCTTATTTTTTTAACGCAGCTAATTCCAGTGAATTATCTTTTGATTGGAAAATAAACGGGGAACGAATTTCCGCTTCCGCCGATAATCCAGAGTCGCTAAACTTAGATTTGGGCTCGCAGGTTCCGTCTGGCAATGGAGATATTGTTTTATCAGTAACAATAAAAAATTTTTTTAACGAGTTTGAGTCGGCAATAAAAAGGGCTTATTTTGTGACCACGTTTTAATTATGTATAGTAATAAGTTAAAAAATAAAATGAGCTGGGCAATTTTATCATCCATCCTTATCTTACTAAATTCCTTTTTAATAAGTTTTGCCGCAAACATAGTAAGCCCGATCAATGGAAAATGCGAGGAGGATTCCATATTATTTAAATTTGAACCGGCAGTTAAAGAAGAGGCGGGTACTGTTACGCGTATTGAAAAATGCATTAAAAAAGGAACCAGAGAATATGAAGAGGTTTTCAAAAATGCCAAAAGAGTCGGGGATGCTTATGAGGCCTCAGCAAAAGCCTATGAAGACGTGGTAAATGGTTTGGGTATATTCGGAACTCTTGGTGACATAAAAGAAGGAGTTAAAACATACGAGGTAAAATATGACATTCCCTGCTCGCCGATATTTGGGGGGGATTGTCCAAAGATCGCCGGCGGAGAAGGAGCTACGCCGGGCAGATATATAGTCCGTATATATCAATTCGGATTAATGATCGTCGGACTACTTGCTTTTGGGTCCATAACCTTTGGCGCTCTACAATATATACTGGCAGCCGGCAGTTTTACCAGTATCGACGAAGCTAAAGAACAAATCAGAAGCGCAATTTATGGATTAATCCTGCTTCTAGGCGCCGCAACAATTTTATACACTATTGATCCCGGATTCCTCAATATAATAAATCCCGGAGCAAATAATCCGGAGTTATTTATAACTCTACAAAATGTTCCTCCCCCGGCAGTAACCACACCGCCCACAAATAAACCCAAAGAAACTAATTGTCCCCTTCCAAAAACATTAAAAGATGGCAACTGCATCTGCCCGCCTGGGCAAGAAGATGCGGTGCTGGGCGGCTGCCAACCGGTAATAAAAAAATAGTTATGAAAAAATATCTTAAAATTTTAGCGGTCCTTATTATAATAGCTGCTGTTGTTTGGCTGATCTATTCATTTTTTTACAAAACCCCCGCAGTTCAAAAATTGGTAAGCGGAATTTTTCCCTCTGGCAAACCGGTTCCGGAGCGGACCGTCCCCGAAGGTCAATCAGCAAAACCCAAGTTTTATTCAATAACTCAGGCCCCTATTTTTGATTATTGGATCAATTCTCAAAATAACGCTGTTTATTACCTGAACGAATTCGGCCAAGTAATACGATTTTCCGATAACTCTGAAGAACTGGTTAATTCTAGAACCCTAACCAAGTTAAATAGAGTTGAAGCGAGTAATGACGGATCTTTTGGTCTGGCAAAATTTAATTTCCCGAACTCGCCGATCTTTGCAATCTTTGATACGACATCGACCAACTGGCAGCCGCTGCCAGCCGGTACAATTTCTGCCGCCTGGTCGCCCAATTCTCCGGAACTATTATTTGCCGATGACAAATCGCTTAATATTTTTAACATAATAAAACAAAAATTTGATAAAATTTTAGATCTCTCTCAAAAAGAGGTGGAAATTGCCTGGGTTTCTTCCACTACGGCACTGCTCTCAACTCCGCCGACTTTTGAGTTAAATTCCTCACTTTGGTTGCTTAATCTTACTCAAAAAAATCTTGCGCCTTTAATCCAAGATGAAAACGGCTTAACCCTCAGATGGTTCAAAAACAGTGATTTAGGAATAAAGCTTTTCAACAAAGAAGGGAAGGTGTACCTAAGTCTCATAAATAAAGACGGAGCTACACAGGAGACTTTCAGCTTCCTGACCCTCCCGTCCAAGTGTTTAATTGATAAATTAAAAATCTACTGCGCCGTACCAAAAAATATTAATCCGGAAGTTCGCTGGCCGGATGATTATTACAAAAAAGCAGTTTATTTTGATGACGCGCTTTATTTAATTGACTTGGAATCCAGACAAACTATCAAATTGGAAATTGGATCGGAAATAATTTTTGACGCCGAACATTTAGAGTTACACCAAGACAGCCTCCTATTCAAAAACCGTCTAGATGGAAAACTCTATGGCCTGCGGTTAGAATAAGTAGACTAGAATCGATACCAATATACTAATCAATACTAATTATACTAATAATTAGAAAAATTTATTCCTCACATCGGTATCTATTCTTACAACTCTAGTAGGCTTTAAATATCTATTTCTGAAATTTATTAGCAAAGCGAGCCTTATTTTAGAAGATTGCAAGTATCTTTGTGTTTGATAATAATCTTCTTTAACTATCAAGGGTTTAGTTTTTAATTCTAAAATAATTTTATCCTCTATAACAAAATCAACTACATTGCCAGTTTTTCCTATACTAAATTCTCTTTTATAAGGAAGATTTATATTTTGCAATTTCTTTTCAATCAAATCCCCATATTGTTTTTCGCGGCCATATCTCCCCAACTCATTATGAACATCAAAACAGATACCAGATAAAAAATAAGACAACTCGGGATAAATTAATTTCCCATTTGTATCATTAGTATGCATTCGTATATTAGTATCGCGCTATAGTGGCCTGACGATAATGTGACGGTCTGTTCCTTCGCCGACGCTCTCCGTTTTCACATCGGGGCGGGTTGCCAGTTCCACGTGAACAATCCTCCGCTCATAAGCATTCATGGCTGGGAGTTCAATTTCTTTTTTCTCGGCTAAAACTTTCCTTGCCGCCGCCTTTGCAAGTTCGCCAATCAGCCGCTCCCGCTCTCTTTTATAATTATTCACATCTACACCCACCTTCTCAATGCCAAGTTTTTTAGCGGCGATCTTAATAACGTGTTCTAAATCCGCAACCAAGCGGGGCAAAAACTCCTTAGTCAAACCCTCATCGTGAATAAAAATGTTCACCCGATTGGCCTCGGGCTCTACTTCAACGGAAAAACTAAGTCCGCTGGCTCCCAATATTTGTTCAATTGTTTGTTTTAATTGCTCCATGTTCCTTTTTTTCTTCTTTGATATTGATAGTTTTGTTTATATAAACCTGCTGCACTACTGAAAAAGCCGAGGTCACCAGCCAATAAAGGCCAATGGCGGAAGGCAGATTACTTAAAACCAGAACAGTCATGACCGGCCCAAAATAAATCATTTGCTTGGCCATTTTTTCCGGCTGAGACAGTGGCTTGTTTTTATCGGTTTTCAGAAGAGCTGTGCGTCCCTGGATATATTGCATAACCGCAGCCAAACTAACCATAAGAATACTCGGTTTTGCCAAATCAATCAAGCCCAAAAGAGTGGCATTTAAAGCTTCGGGTCTAAGCACGAAAGAGTATAAACGATCAAACAGCTCCGGCGAAAAACCTCCAAAAAATACCCTGTATAATGCAATTAATACCGGCAATTGAATAAGAAGCAATAAAAACCCGGAGAATGGATTAACGTTATGCTTTTTATAAAGATCCATCATGGCCTGTGCCTGCTTTTCTCGATCATCTTTATGGTCATGCTGGATTTTTGCTAATTCCGGCTGTAATCGCTGGAGCAAAATTTGATTCTTGGTACTCCGATAAAAGAGCGGCATAAAAATTATCCTGATAACAATAGTCAAGAAAATTATTGCTAATCCCAAGTCTTGAAATGCGGCCGTATTATAAAGAAACACCAACGCGTTAAATAACGGGTTGTATAAAAATGTTTGAAACATATTATTTAAGCTTATCAAAAATCTCCCGCAAATGCATTTTTATTTCTTCTCTAGATAAATCTTTTACTGCCGGATAAATAATAACTAAAAAATCTCTTTTATCTATAAAGAACTTTTTTTCTTCTCCGAAATAAGGTTCAATGGCTGAAAAAATTATTCGGCGTAATTTATTTCTGGCCGTAGCCTTAGCGGCAACTTTTTTACTGATCACCGCTCCAAATCTGGAATAAGAAAGATTGCTGGGGAAAATTTTTAGCGATAAAAAAGAGGTTTTGAGAGTTTGGCCTTTCTTGCCAAGCATCGCTTGAATCGGAAGACGGTATTTCTTTTTGAGCATAGTTAAAAAAATTCTAATCACTAAGCACTAAATCCTAAACAAATTCCAATATTTAAAACCCGAAACTTAAAAAGTTTTGGATTTTAGGAATTGAAATTTTAAGATTATTTAGTATTTAGAAATTAAAGTTTGGGATTTAAACCGACAATCGGTGCCTTCCTTTCCGCCTTCTTTCTCTTAAAACCCGCCTCCCACCAGGAGTTCTGCTCCGGACCAAAAATCCGTGCGTTCTTGCCCTTTTCCGTTTTTTGGGTTGATATGTTTGAGACATATTGCAAAAATTACTAATGACTAATATCTAATTTCTAATTATATCAGTATAATCGACTTTTAATAGCCTTGCAAGATGAACTTTTTTAGAAATTAGTAATTAAAAATTGGAAGTTTATACTGTATTTCCCAACTTTTTGCCTAAAAATGCAAATTGCCACGCCCCCATACCAAAATTTTGGTGTGGGGGTATAGACACTCAGCCTTCTTTCTGCGCATAATTACTGCATAGTTGCTTTTTAAAACTCCGAAAATAGTTTTCCACAGGAAATTCACAGATTGTTCATCTTTTGTAATTTGACTATCTGTAACCTGGCAGTAAAATTAATTGTATCGCGGTTAAATCAAAAGATTTACAAAATTTTTTTAATTTTTTAAAACATGGAATTTGATCAACTTTGGCAAAACGCGCTTTCGGAAATAGAATTGCAAATTTCCAGACCGAATTATGTAACCTGGCTGAAAAACAGCCACCTGATCGATAAGCAAGACGGAATAGCGCTCGTTAGCCTGCCGAATAACTTTGCCAAAGAGTGGGTAGAAAATAAATATTATAAAGTAATTCTCAGCGTACTTAGGAATCTGGATGAATCTACTAAGAAAATTGAGTTCACCGTCACCAATAAACAGGGGTCAGCTGATAATCTAAAGAAAAAAATCTCAAATACCGTTTCAAAATCCCAGTTAGCTTTTGAAGAATTAAAAATCGACCCGGAAACCAATCTAAATCCCCGTTACAACTTAAGTTCTTTTGTAGTCGGCAAATCCAATGAATTGGCGTTCGCCGCCGCCAGCGCGGTTATTGACGAAATTGGAAGAAAATATAATCCGTTTTTCATTTACGGCGGAGTGGGGCTGGGCAAAACCCACCTTATCCAAGGAATCGGAAATGAGATTAAAAAGAAATACGACAACAATGTCCGGGTAAAATATGTTTCCTCTGAAAAATTTACTAATGATGTTATTTACGGAATCAGAAATAAGAGGATGGAAGATATGAAAGAAAAATACCGCAACGTTGACGTCCTTATTATCGATGACATCCAATTTATCGGCGGTAAAACCTCTACCGAAGAAGAATTTTTCCATACTTTTAATGCATTATACGAAAATAACAAGCAAATTATTATTTCCTCGGACCGCCCGCCTAAATTCATCCCAACCCTGCAGGAACGCTTGAGCTCCCGCTTTGAAGGCGGAATGCTTGCTGATATAGGGTACCCCGACTACGAACTACGTTTGGCCATACTAAGAACCAAAATTCAGGATCGTGGTGCTGATTTGCCTGAAAATATAGTGGAATTTGTCGCTAATAAAGTCCAAAAGAATCTTCGGGAGTTGGAGGGGGTATTAAATCGCATTATATTTTATCAACAGGCAAAATCAGGCATTTCCCTCCGGGCCGTAGAAGAAATAGTCAACGAGACTATTCAGCAGCCAACTAAAAATATCAATCCTAATCAGGTAATCAAGGCAGTTGCTGACTATTTTCAGATTTCCCCAAACGATCTTACCGGACGTTGCCGCCAAAAAAGCGTAGTAGAGCCCCGCCAAGTAACTATGTACCTGCTTCGCGATATTTTAGGATTATCTTATCCGGATATCGGGTTAAAATTAGGAAAACGGGATCACACCACGGCAATTTATGCCTATAGCAAGCTTTCCGGTGAAATAAATAAAAATCAAGATTTAAACCAAAAAGTCATTGCTATCAAAGACATCATCTACAAAGAATAAATTATCAGGTAGTCTGTGGATTATAAGTTAATAAAGATGTATTAATTCCAAAAATATATTTTGTTATCAAAATCCATCCACAACCAATACTAAATTAATAACAAAATATTCTTTTTGAAATAATTAAAAACAGGAGTAGTTTTTCTATTTATCCACACTATCCACAACACTATAACAACAACTAAATATATAAATACTAAAATGAAATTAGTAATATTAAAAAACAATTTGCGCGACGGACTTAATGCCCTAGAAAGAACAGTTACTGAAAATACCAATTTACCTATATTAAAAAATGTATTAATCAGGACTTTTAACAATAAAATCCAGTTATCCGCGACTAATCTGGAATTAGCCATCACTAGATTTGTTTCCGGTAAAATCATTGAGGAAGGGAGTATTACTGCTCCGCTTTCAACTCTTTTAAGTATTACCAATAATACCAATAACGAAAGAATAAATTTAAACGTAGAAAATAACACCTTACTGTTTAAAACTGATAATTATGAAGCCGTTATCCAAGGTTTACCAGAAGAAGAATTTCCGATTATCCCAAAATTAGAGAATATCAGTAACTATCTGCAAATTAATTCTGAAATATTAAAAGACAGTTTATCCAAAGTAATCAATGCGGTCCAAATATCGGAAATCAGGCCGGAAATCAGCGGGGTGTTGTTTGATTTTCAGGTTACTAACTTTAAATTAGTTGGTACGGACAGCTTTCGTTTAGCAGAGAAAACTATTAATGAAAACGAATTTAAATCTACTTTTCAGCGCGGATTTAAAATCATTATTCCTCTGAAAACCGCTCAGGAATTATTAAGGATCTCAATGAGTGAGATAGTCACGATTTTTATCGATCCTAATCAAATGCTTTTTAAAAGTGATGATCTGGAAATAATATCCAGATTAATTGACGGAACTTATCCGGATTATGAACAGATAATTCCCAAATCATTGGAAACGGATTTAGTTTTTGAACGGGAACATTTGGTTAATGCCGTAAAACTGGTAAGTACTTTTAGCGGCAAAATTAATGACGTGAAAATCAGCTTAAAAGATGGAAAGAAATTTTTGGAAATTTATTCTGCCAATCAGTATCTGGGTGAGAATAAGTATCTAGTTCCTACAAAAGCAAAGGGAAAGGATTTTAATGTTTCCTTTAATTGGCGATATCTAATAGACGGACTGAAGAATTTTTCTTCTCAAGAAATGGTATTCGGAATAAACGGCGATAATCGACCGGCTTTGCTTAAAAATTCAGCCGACAATTCTTACTTTTATATCTTGATGCCGATTAAAAGCTAGAAATACTTTTATTTGATTATCTGAAGACAATTACTTCCTTATTTTTTTCATTATTAGCTATATCAGTAATTTTTATTTTTAATGAATTTTGCAGTTCCCAATTTTTAGGAATAAGATTAAATTGGTAATTTACCGTTTTTCCAAAGCTGCCCTCGCGCTGATCCATCATTTCATTATTAAAAATCAACTGAATATTTTTAATATCTGTTTGACTGCTGATTAGAGCGGCAATTTCAATATTGGTTGATTTAATATAATCTCCGTTTTTCGGACTGGGAATTTCAATCACAAAGTCCGGACTTGCATTTGCAGATTCCAGCTGCGCTCCAAATGGAATTGGCTGGTTGTAAGCAATGGTAAAATTGGGAATGTTTTGTTCCGCCCATCTTAAAACTCCTGTTTCCCAATTACTGAATTGTGGATCGTTTTCCGGATTAGTCGGCGCAGTGGTTTGGGGATTGTTTTTATTTAGATAATATAAAATATTGTGGATTTGGGAGTAGTTTTGATTAACGGTTTTATAGTTTACAATATATTCTCCGCGCAGTATTGGCGACTGACTGAGTATTGGATCGGGTTTGTTAAAGGATGTGAATTGTTTATCCCGTAGCGTTTCTTTCAGAAAATCGCTCCAAATTGGAACAGCGGCAAGAATGCTTGATCCCCGGCGTTCCATGGGTGAGTTGTCGTTATTGCCAGCCCAAACCCCTACTACCAAATCTGGCGTGTAACCTAAGGCCCAAGCATCGCGGTAATCATTGGTGGTGCCGGTTTTTAACGCCACTTCATGTCCAGGAAAAACGGTTAAGGGAAGACTGGAGCTGAAAAGCCCCGATCTCTCGTCAATATCAGTCAAAATATCGTTAATTAATCTAGGATATTGGGAATTAATTACCGGAGCAGATGAGTCTTTGTATTCTTCTAAGGTATTTCCGTTTGAATCGGTTATTTTTAAAATCATAATCTGTTCATGTTTTAATCCTTCTTGAGCAAAAACCGAATAAGCTCCAACTAGTTCTTTCAAAATTACCTCCCCCCCTCCCAGAACTAGCGAAAGGCCGTAACGGCTGCGTTCAGTCAAGGTGTTGATTCCGAGGTTTTGGGCATTTTTTAAGGTGTTATCGATTCCCGCAAGATAAAGAGTTTTAACCGCTGGAATATTAATAGATTGAGCAAGGGCGGTCCTAAGTTTTACTGGACCCCTGAATTGCTCATCAAAGTTATGCGGATGAAAACAGTCCCTTTCTTCATTATTAAAATCTACAATTAGCGGGCACTTTTCATTATTAGCCGCAAATTCAGTTGGGACATCAAAGACAATGGTGTCTGGTGTAAAACCTTTTTGGAAAGCAGTTAAATAAGCGAATGGCTTCATGGCCGATCCCGGTTGTCTTAATCCTTGGGTTGCTACGTTAAAATTTCCCTCAAAATGACAATTAACTCCCGGCTGACAGTTTTCTGGTTCCGGTGGAGAAAAGTAATCTTTGGACCCGACTAACGCGAGAATTTGCCCAGTTTTGGCATCTTGAGCTACAAGAGCGGCATTATAACCTTTATATAGCTCTCTGTTTCTTTCTGCGCCGTCTTTAACTGCTTTTTCCGCTGTTTGCTGCAGATTCCAATCTAAGGTGGTCTGTATATTCAGGCCGGCAGTACGGATAAATTCTTCCCCGTATTTTTTATTCAGATATTCTTGCACGCCCAAAACAAAATGGGGAGCTTTAATATTAGTAATCGGTTGAGAAAATTCCAGTTTTATTTTTTTAGCAATTTCCTTTTCTTTTGTATCGATAAATCCTAATTCCCCCATTTTTTCTAAGACCCTATCTTTACGTTTCAATAATTCATCAATATGATTTCCCCATGGAGAATAATAACTAGTTGCTCTGGGTAGGCTAGCAAGTAAGGCGGACTCGGCTAAATTTAAATCTTTTGCCCGTTTATTGAAAAAAGTTTGAGCTGCGGCCTCGATACCATAAGCATTGCCGCCATAAGGAATTTGATTAAGGTATAAATTCAAAATTTGATTTTTGGAATAGCGTTTCTCTAATTCAAAAGCCACAATTAATTCCTTTATTTTTCTGATAATTGTCCGTTCGGGTGATAAAAATGCGTTTTTCGCGAGTTGTTGCGTTATAGTTGATCCGCCCTGAACAATGCGTCCTTGGGCCAAATTAGCAAGAAGGGCCCTGATGATTGCTTTAAAATCAAACGGGGGATTATTGTAAAAATTACTGTCTTCTATCGCGATAGCCGCCCGTTTGACATAACTGGGAATTTCTTCGAAGGGTATAGTTGTCCGCTTTTCTTCGCCGTGTATTTCGTAAAGGAGTATTTTATTATCGCGGTCGTAAATTTTTGTGGATTGCGCGATTTGCCTGGTCTCAAACTGTTCTGGATTTGGTAGGTCGGCTAAAATAATTGCAAGGGTAACTGATGTAGTTGCGACAGCAATTAAGGCAGAAAATAAAGCCGCCAAAGCCCATTTCTTAGTTATTTTTTTAAATCGTTTCAGCATAGTAATAATCTTATTATAACTCTTATATGAAACAATAGGGCTCCGCAGTGCGGAGCCCTATTGCCTTTTGTTTATTTTTTAAAATTCCTCTCCGTCGCCCGATTCTTCTAGTTCTTCATCCAACAATTCTTCGTCTTCAAGTAAATCCGTACCCCCTTCATCTACTGATTCATTGGCCGGATAATCCAGTTTCCCGTCCAGCTCATCGTCTAAATTATCTCTTTTTTTCTTTGCCATTTTAAAAGTTAAGAGATTTGGTTTGCAAGCACGACCTTTTGGGCAAGTATATAAATAGCTTTAAATTGTGTCAATACTCTTTATGCATTGCGGTTGTAATAGCGATTGCTAGGGCATCGCTGGCATCGTCAAACCCCCCTAGCTTTTCTACATTTAAAATTCTGGAGACCATTTTCGCAACCGATTTTTTATCGGCCAGGCCGTAATTAGTTACGGCAATTTTTATTTCTGATGGGCTGAATTCTTTTATTGGAATTTGGTGTCTGCTTATTTCCAGTATTATTGCCCCTCGAGCTTGAGCAACTTCAATACCAGTTTTTACATTTTTAGAAAAATAGAGTTTTTCAATGCCAGCTAATTCGGGTTTGTATTTTTGAATGAGGTCAGATAATTTGGCGGCTATTTCCTTTAATAATAATGCGCTTTCTTTTCTTTTGACTTCTATCACCCCATAATCTATTAACTCCAGGTTTTTATTGTTCTCAATTATGCCATAACCAATCCTTGTACTACCCGGATCAATTCCCAAAATAATCATAGTTTAAAAGTTTGGAGTTATTCTTAAGACATCTTCGTGGTTCTCTAATACATCAATTAATTCTGTGATTTTTCTTTGACCATCTTCGGAAATTTCCTGCAGAAATTTTGGTTGCCACTCATTATCAATCCTTTCAAATGCCCAGAGCACGCTGCCGGGATCGGCTATTTTAGCGTTATTTTCCGAAAGAATATGTTTGATTTCTGAAATACTTCGGTTGGTATTATCCGTGACCCCCTCGATTATCAAAGCTACCCCTTCCGGCCCATAAGCTTCCACCATAAATTCTTCCAATATTTTAGCTTCCGCAGCTTTGGAAACCGCTCTTTGAATGTTGTCGTTCGGAATATTTGCGGCCTTGGCGGTTTCTATGGCCGAACGTAGTCGGGGATTGAATTGGGGATTTGGTTCGGTTTTGGCTGAAATGGAAATGGCTTTTAAGAGTTTAGAAAAAAGCTGACCGCGTTTTTTATCGGTTACCCCTTTTTGTCTTTTTATTTGCGCCCATTTACTATGTCCTGACATAAGGAGACGGATTTTTACCATCATTTTATATTTTTTAACAATAAGAAGCAACAGAAAGCCCCGTCACTCGACGGGGCTTCATAATCATCATCTAATACCACCTAGAACTATTAGAGCACAATCTTCCGGGATCTCCGCGTTTTATTCGCCGAAGTTCTTCCCTTCCGAAATGGAAGGTAAAACGATTGCTTCTTTGCGGATAGACGGAATAACAATCATTGAAAAATCCAAGCACCTTCCCGTCCTCGATTACTCTTACTGAAAATGGAACTTCCACCGTATACTGACTTGTTCCATAGTAAAGAGGAAGGGTAATGTGCTGGCCATGGCTAAGGCCTAGTATTTTTGTCGGGATCTTTTCCCTGATAATCCACAGGGTCCACCAAATTCTCTCTCCATACTTGTATTCCGCGGCGAACTCACCTTCGGCATTTTTTGGCACAATGACAATTTGCTGCCCGGCAGAATTTTGAACCTCAATTGTGTTGTTAAAGAAAAAGGGTATATTCGTATATACCATTACTTTCGGTGAATGATTGCTAACCGCAGCGCACCCCATTGCCAATATAGCAAAGCAAGGTAGTACCAGCCTTATTTTTCTCATAGCACACCCCCTTTTCGAACCTTTTTCTATTATAATATATTAATTAATATTTGTCAAGTAAAATCAATTATCCACATTTTTCCTTGATTAAATTAAGACCCCCATCCTAGTATGTAGTTAATGGCGGATGATGGTTTAAGAATAAAGAGCATATTAGATAAAGGCCGGAAAGAGGCCGAGGAGAGAGACGCGGAAAGGAGGGCAAAAGAAGCGGGAATTGCTTATATCAATTTGGCAACCCAGCCAGTAGAGACTGATGCTTTAGAACTCATTCCGGAAGAGGAAGCCAGGGCTGCTCAAGTTGCTACTATTGAAAAAAAAGCTGACCGGGTGGTGCTTGTCGTTTTTGATCCAACCGCTAGTCTGGTAAAAAAGATTACCGAAGATTTAGAAAAAAGGGGATTGAAGCTAAAAACCTTTGTTGTTTCTTTATCCAGTCTTAACCGTGCCTGGGAGTTTTATAGGTATGTTATTGCCAAGGCCGCTCCGATTACTGGCAGAATTAATATTGATAAAGAGAGAATTGAAGGTTTAAAAGAAAGATTAACTACTTTAAAAAAAGTTAGAGAAGAGATCAACGCTTTTGATTTTCGGAAATATCCGACAGCGCAGATATTAGAAATAGTCCTAGCCGGCGCCTTAGCAAGTCGCGCCTCGGATATTCATTTTGAATCTGCGGAGAAAAGCGCAAAATTGCGCTATCGGATAGACGGAGATTTACACGATGTTATGGACGATCTTTTAAAGCCGATTTATGGTCACTTAGTTTCCAGGATTAAATTACTTTCCAACTTAAAATTAAATGTCCGCGATGAGGCTCAGGATGGCCGTTTTACAATCGGTTTTGGTAATAAAGAAATTGAACTTCGCATAGCTATTGCGCCATCAGAATTCGGCGAAGTTATCGTAATGAGGGTATTGGATCCGGATGCGATTAATTTAAGCATGCAGGACTTGGGCCTCCGTAAGGACGATTTGGAAATAGTTGAGGGAGAATTAAAAAAGCCAAATGGATTGATTTTGAATACTGGCCCCACTGGTTCCGGCAAGACCACTACGTTATACGCTTTTTTAAAGGATAAAAGTTCTCCGGAAGTAAAGATTATTACCATTGAAGATCCAATCGAATACCATGTGATAGGAATTGAGCAGACCCAGGTTAATCCGGAAGCTAATTATACTTTTGCCAACGGTTTGCGCTCATTGATGCGCCAAGATCCAGATGTGATTTTAATCGGTGAAATCCGCGATAAAGAAACCGCGGAAATAGCTATTCAGGCGGCTCTTACTGGTCATTTGGTTTTTTCGACGGTGCACGCCAATCAAGCAGCCGGCGCTTTGCCGCGTCTAGTTGATCTGGGGGTGAAACCGACCAGCATTGGTCCGGCATTAAATTTGATTATTGCCCAACGGCTGGTCAAGCGGCTCTGCGGAAATTGCAAGGTTAAAAGTAAATTAGATTCTGAAATAAAAAATAAATTTGAAAAATATATAAAAAGTCTACCGGAAAGAGTTGACCGGAATGATTATAAAGAAATTGATGTTTATGAACCAAAAGGCTGCGAGAAATGCCGATCGGCTGGTTATAAAGGAAGAGTCGGTATTTATGAGTTATTAATGGTTACCAAAGAAATTGAACAATTAATGAGCAAAGGCGGCGGAGAATTAGAAATCGTAGAATATGCCATGAAACAAGGAATGGTTACTATGCAGCAAGACGGAGTTTTGAAGGTTATTGGAGGCTTGACTACTCTGGATGAGGTCGAAAAAGTAACCGGACCGATAAATTTTTAATAAATCCTATTTGGACTTATTAAAAAATAATAAAAAACTTTGTTCTGTGGGCAATCTCCCGAGCAAGGGAAAAGTGGAACTTTCCTAAAATAAATTTTAGAAAAGGATAGAATTACTCTGAGGAGTGACCCCGCCTAAGCCAAGTCATCCATCTAGAGACAATTCCCGCCCACAGAACAAAGTTTTTTATCTTCCCAAATAGAACAAAAAAGATCTAATTAGGGTTATAAGTAATATAGCATAAAAAAATATGTTTGTCAAGCCTATTGCGCTTGGTATAAAAATGGAGCTAAATATAGGTAAGACGCCGGTGTAGATATAAATTATATCATAATGGAAATCAAAAAAATAACTTCTATAAAACGCAACGAGGAAGACGGACACATTGATTTGGCACTTAGGCCGACTGTTTGGCCCGATTATGTCGGGCAAGAAAAGGTAAAGAAAAATTTGCGCATTATTTTAGATGCTTCTAAAAAGCGCGGCGAACCTTGCGACCACCTTTTATTTTATGGACAAGCCGGATTAGGCAAAACCACTTTGGCGTATTTAGTTGCAAAAGAGATGGGGGCATCATTGAAGATCACCTCCGGGCCAACTTTAGAAAAAATGGGAGACCTCGCTGCGATTTTAAGTAATCTGGAAAAAGGAGAAGTTTTGTTTATTGATGAGGCGCATCGGCTGAATCGCCAGATTGAAGAAGTTTTGTACCCGGCGCTTGAAAGCAGAAAATTACATTTAGTTGTCGGCAAGGGTCCGGGAGCCCGCACTCTTTCTTTGGATCTGCCGCCGTTTACTTTAATTGCCGCGACTACTAGGGCTAATTTATTATCCGGACCGCTAAGATCGCGCTTTGGAGCATCTTTTAAGCTGGATTATTACAATGTTTCTGATATTGAGGCGATCGTGCGCCGCTCTGCCAAGCTTTTAAACGTTAAAATTGCCGGTCCAGCAATAGCCTTAGTTGCCAGGGCAGCGCGGTTTACTCCGCGGGCCGCTAACCGGCTTTTAAAAAGGGTCCGCGATTATGCCGAAGTTAATAATTTGCCGGAGATTGATGAACAAGCGGCGAAGGCCACTTTGGAAATGTTGGAAATTGATCATCTTGGACTTGAGCCGACTGACCGACAGCTTTTAACTGCTATCATTGAAAAATTTCATGGCGGACCGGTTGGTATTCAAACTTTAGCTGCAGCTCTTAATGATGACCGGGGAATAATTGAAGATGTTTATGAGCCTTATTTGATGAGTATCGGCTTGCTTAACCGTACTCCGGCTGGACGGCTAGTTACTTCCGCCGCCTACAAGCACCTTGGTTATAAAATTCCGGAAGAAGGAATTCTTTTGTAGGAATTTGCAGAAATCTCAATTTTATTGTATTGTATAATTACCTTAAAAATTACAGAAGGGAGGTGAGATGACCAGTGTTCAGAAGCTTGCCGTTTGCAAGGATTCAGCTGAGCAGCTTAAGAGATATCGGGTTGGCCGCCAGCAATTTGAAGCTTTGATTAAGCATCGGCTAGCGCCTTCGGATTTTAAGAAGGTGATGCGCGCATATCGTTTAGCTAAGTATGGTCATCGGGGCCAGGCGCGGGATTGCGGGGGGCGCTACTTTGAACATCCTAAAGCCGTCGCTTTGATTGTCATCCAGGAACTTGGAATTTTCCGTTCCGACACGATTGCCAGCGCGCTTTTACATGATCTTCAGGAAGATTCTTTCATTGCTACCTGGGAAGATGTAGAAGATTTTTTTGGGAAAAAGGTTGTCCGCTGGGTGCGGGCCTTGACCAAGGAAGGTGATAAGGACTATTTCTCTAATCTTTTAAGCTCTGACCCGGACGTGCTTTTGGTGAAATGTTGCGATCGGCTTCATAATCTGCGGACGCTTAAGGGCTGCAAGCGAGAGAAACAATTGGGGCAGATTCTGGAAACCAGAGAAAAGCTTTCCAAGGTGATTGCTGTGTTGAAAAAGAAGCTAAACCGGAAAGAGCTGTGGCACGCAGAATATTTGGAGATACAGATTTTCGGAGAGTGCGATAAAATCGAAAAATCATTATCTAAGAGACCCTAGGGGTCTCTTTTTTGCAAAAAATAATAATTGCGGTTATTTTATAATCATGCAGATTAAGGAATTTCTGCCTAATCCGGTCGGCAGCGACAAAGAAGGCGAGTATATAAAGATTCTAAATGATGGAAATACCAGCGTTTTATTAGATGGCTGGAAATTGAAAGATGCTTCCGGAAAGATTTTTAATTTAAGCGGTAATTTAGAGAGTGGTTTGGCATTAACTTTGCCATATTCAGAGACTAAAATTTCTTTAAATAATAATGGCGAGCAAATTTTTTTATATGATGATACGGGAAAATTAGTTGACGAGTTAAGTTATTCCGGGCAGGCGAGTGAGGGACAAATTATCAATAAATCACAAATGACTGGTAACCAAACGACAGATGACAATATGGTTTTAAATAATACTTTAGCTATTAGTGAGCCAATCACTAATTACCAATTTTTAATTACTAACAATTTTTTCTTTATAAACTTTTTAATCGCAGTGATTTTGGCGGGACTTGGCTTGTATATTGTTTTACAATTAGAAAAGAGGTTAGATACGAAATTGTTTTGAGAAATCATTTGAAGAATTGAATTGGTGACACTTTGACGCGTTAAAGCGCGGGTATAATAAAATTGTCCTAATGCATTTTATATAACATGTTAAGTAAATCTAAGTTACAAACTCAAAAATTGGCGGTACGATTTGCCAAAAAAATTTTAAGGTCATCGCAAGACCTTAAATTGACAAAGGTGATTGCTCTCCGCGGTGATCTTGGCACTGGTAAAACTACGTTTACACAGGGGTTTATGGGGGCATTGGGCGTAAGACATCGCGTAACAAGCCCCACCTTTTTAATTGTCCGGAAATATGAAATTTCCACTCCGATTAAGAGGGGTTTTATACATTTTCACCATGCGTACCATTTTGATTTGTATAGAATTCAAAAACCAAAGGAGCTTTTAGATTTAGGATTCAAAAAAATTATCAGCGATCCGCATAATATTTTGCTTATTGAATGGCCGGAGAGAGTAAAAAAGATTTTACCAAAAGATACGATTTGGATAGAGTTTGAGCATGGTAAAAGCGAGAAAGAACGCATTATCACAGTGACTAGCGACTAGCGACTGGCGACTAGTAAGTTTACTATTAATCTATGAATCAAAATAAATTACGAGAAGTTTATAAAATTTTAGAGAGTTGTATTGGTAAAAAGGGAGTTTGGGCAGGAATTCCGAGATATAAGGACCAGTGCTGGACGCGGGATTTTGTTATTGCAGTCGAAGATGTCTTATTAAACTCTGATAGGCCAGAAACTGTGAAAAATCATTTAAAGAATTTAGGCGATAAGCAATGGGCAAATGGCCAAATTCCCATTATGTTTTTAGACAATACTTCGCGCTGGTTGTTATCCAAAATTTGGAAAAGCATTATTCAACGGAGAAAGTCTTTCTTATTAGCTAAATTTTTCAGTAAAGGCGGAATCGGAGATTTAAGTTCTTGGACTCGGGATTCGGAAATACTTTATATATTAGGGTTAATGAATTATGTAAATAAGACCAACGATAAAAAATTTTTAGCTGAAGTAAGGCCAAAAATCAAAATAGCATTAGATTACATAGAGAATGTTTTAATGGAAAATGAATTAGTTTATGGAGGTGATTGGCGGGACACTCGCCCGGATTTAGATCATAAGTTCCTACTTACCAATAATTGTTCTTTATACTGGGCATATAAGCTGTTAGGAGAATCTGAAAAGTCTAAAAAGCTTAAAGAGTCAATAAATCAGAGATTTTGGAACGGAAAATATTATCGTAACTATTTAGGCGGGGGCTCGGATGAAAATGCTTTTGATACTCTTGGAAATGCTTTGGCTGTTATTTATGGCGTTGCCGATAAGAAACAAACCGAATCAATATTTAATGAGGTTGAATGCGTAAACACAAAATTTGGATATATGGTGAATGGAGTAACTTTGCCGCCAAAAAATAAAGAGGAAGAAGAGATTATGAATCGGACCCCGCAGCATTCGATTATTTGGCCGTTTATCAATGGCTTCATGATTTTAGCGCTTTTAAGCAGCGGCAAGATTGATAAGGCAAAAAAGCAATTCAAGAAATGGAATCTATTGGATGGATTTAGAGAATTTTATGACCCAGTAACCGGTAAGGGCGGCGGTTCGCATGATCAGCTTTGGAGCGCCTGTTTATATATTAGAGTCTATAATGCGTTGCGGGCTTGATTAAAAAGAGGTATATTGAAAATATGAAAAAACAGTTTACTGCGGTTTATAAGAAAACAGGTAAATGGTATTCGGCCTGGGTGGAAGAAATACCAGGGGTGAATACACAAGGAGAGACACCCAAAGAGGCTAAAGAAAATCTTCGAGAGGCGCTTAAATTGGTTCTTGAAACTAATCGGCTTTTAACGTTAAAAGAAAATAAACGAGTCACTCGTGAACTTATTGCAGTTTCGGTAAAATGAAAAGAAGCGATCTGTTAAGGCATCTCAAAAAAGAAAGATGCCTTCTTTTGCGAGAAGGCGCTAAGCATAGCGTTTTTTTAATCCCAAAACTCGGCGAACATCAACGGTTCCACGACACAGCGAGATTAATAATTTTATTGTAAGAAAAATTTGTCGCGATTTAGGTATATTGGAAGTAAAATAATATGAAAAAACTCCTTCTTATAGACGCCAATTCTTTAATCCATCGTTCGTTTCATGCGTTGCCGCCGCTGACAACGCCGAAAGGAGAACCGATAAATGCGGTTTACGGACTCTCTTCTATTTTAATGAAATTATTGCGCGAGCATAACCCGGATTATGTGGCAGCGGCATTTGACCGGCCGGAACCTACATTTCGAGATGATATGTACAAAGACTATAAAGCGCATCGTCCTCCGACCGCTAACGAATTAGTTTCACAACTCATTAAAGCGCATGAAACTTTTGAAAAATTTGGAATTAAGGTAGTTGAGAAAGTGGGATTAGAGGCGGATGACATAGTGGGCACTTTGGCCGAGAAATTTAAGAATTCGGAAACCCTTCGACACACTCAGGGTGATAATTTTGAGCTCAAAATTATCATTTTTTCCGGAGATAAAGATAATCTTCAATTGATTGATGGGGGTAAAGTTTTTGTAGAGCTTTTAAAAACCGGAGTCAGTAAAACTATTACATATGATAAGGCGCTATTTTTACAGGAGTATGGTTTTACGCCGGAGCAGCTGGTAGATTATAAGGCATTAATTGGTGATGCCTCGGATAATATTCCTGGCGTAACTGGCATTGGCCCGAAAGGCGCTACAGATTTGATTAAAGAATATGGATCAATAGAAAAAATATACGAAGAAGTCGGTTTGATTCCAAAAGAGGTTCTGCGGAAAAAATTGGAAGCCGGACGCGAGAGCGCATTTTTATCTAAAAAACTTGCGATGATAAAACGAGATGCGCCTTTAGAAATAACTTTAGATGACTTAAAACAAGAGACGTTAGACAGAGAAGCGCTTAAAAAATATTTTGAAGAACTTGGTTTCAAGAGTTTAGTGGAAAGATTATAAAAAGCGGCTCAATGAGCCGCTTTCTTTTTTGGAAGATCTGTCATTGGCAGACATACTAGCGGATCGGGATAATGTTGTCTTAGGTAAGGCAGATCTTCTGGTTTGCCATAACCGTCAAGCGTGAAGGGATTCTCTCGCTTTTTCATCTCGGCTTCGGAGATGAATTGGAAATGTGTATGTGGTCGCCAAAAGCCGTTTTCATTATACGTCCCAACTTTGCCTAGGACTCGACCATTTATTACATTGACTCCGCTACTTACTAACCCCGAAGAAGCCAGGTGTCCATAAATGCTGTAAAAAACCACTTTTTTGATTTCATGTTTAACAATAACAAAGTTTCCCCAACCGCCCGGTTCCGGATAGTCAGTGTTTACTAGATAAACAGTTCCTTTGAGCGCTGCTAGTATTGGCGTTCCAACTGGAACATTGATATCGATTCCTAAATGTATCCAGGCACCGGTTTCTTGGAGGTAGGTGTCGGCGAATAGTTGTTCGCGATTTTCCAGCCAGCCGCCATAAGTCCAAGCTACGCCTAAATCTTGGTGAATTCGGTCAACTAGATTAACGTATTTTCCAGGATCAGCAGCGTCTTTGGTAGTAAGTTTCAGTCGAGGATGCCGTTTTTTAAATTTAAAAAACTCCTCCGCCAGACCTACTTCACGATGCGGTTTTCTCAAAAGTGCTTTTGGCATGACGTCGCTGAATTTAGATCTATTCTGGAAAAGCAGATCGAGTAGGGTTGGTCCCATGATTATAGATTATCAAATTTGGCTATTAAGAGTATAAGAATATTGCCACCTTTTTACAAGGATATCGTGGTAGAATTGAAATAAATACTAGAAAATGCTTATTGACTTTAATCTCAAAGAAAAATTTAAAGAACCGAGGAGGGTCGGCAAGAAATTGCCTGCAGAATATTTTGATCTTGGCGTCGCTTTTTGGATGCTTAATCCGGACGAAGAAAAATATTCTCTGGAATTTTTAAGTAACCGATATTTGCACCAAGATGGCGCTACTAATAAAGAATTGTATAATTATGCCGTTAAAAAATTGAAGGAATATAAATTGGAGAAGCTTTTTTATGAAGTGGAAATACCACTGCTGGCAGTGCTGGCAGATATGGAAATATTGGGCATAAAGTTGAATGTTAAGAAATTAAAAGATTTAGATAAGAAATTGGAGAAAAATCTATCGGGTCTAGCCAAAAGTATTTATAAGGAAGCCGGAGAAGTTTTTAACATTAATTCGCCAAAGCAGCTCGGTAAAATTTTTTTTGAAAAATTAAATATTGATATCAGGGGAGTCAAAAAAACCCGCGGAGGCGCTATTTCTACAGACGTAGAAACTTTGCTTACTATCCGGGATCGCCACCCGATCGTTAAATATATTCTGGAATATCGGGAATTGTTTAAACTGCAGTCAACCTATGTCCGGCCGCTTCAAGAACTGGCCGACAAAAATAACAGGGTGCACACTACTTATATCCAAACTGGAACTGCTACTGGCCGTTTGAGTTCACAAAATCCGAATTTGCAGAATATTCCGGCTGAGGGTGAATGGGCAAAAGAACTGAGAAAAGCTTTTGTTGCGGAAAAAGGATATCAGATAGTTGCGTTTGATTATTCGCAGATGGAACTTAGGATTTTGGCTTCGCTTTCCGGCGACCCAGAGATGATGAAGGCATTTAATAACGATCAGGATATTCATAAACTAACGGCCGCAAGTGTTTTTAATGTTTCACTGGAAAAAGTGACACCAGAGATGCGTCGCTTGGCCAAAACTTTAAACTTCGGCGTAGTTTATGGAATGGGGGCAAATGCTTTTGCAAAAACCAGCGGACTAAGTTTTTCTGAGGCTAAAAAATTTATTGAAGAATATTTTAATGATTTTAAAAAAATTAAAGAGTGGCAAGAGGAGGTAAAATCGCAAGCGCGCACTATGGGTTATGTAACAAATCTTAACAGACGCCGGCGCTGGCTTTTGTCGGCCACTTCAATGTTCCGCGGTGAGGCGGCTGAAGCAGAAAGGGCGGCAATCAATATGCCGGTGCAGGGTTTGGCAGCGGACATCATAAAAATAGCGATGGTTAGGGTTGCTGAAGAATTAAAAAGGCGAAAATGGCAAGATAAAGTCAGAATGCTTTTAACCATTCACGATGAATTGTTGTTCGAAATAAGCGAGGATATAATGAAGGAGGCAACTAGTTTAATTCGTAAGATTATGGAGAGTGCTTATGAGCTGGAGGTTCCTATTAAAATAATAGTTAAAGTCGGCAAAAACTGGGGGGAATTGGAATAATATGTTGAATATAATTTTAATAATTTTATTTTTGGCAGCTGCGGGGCTTGCCAGTTTCCTTTTTTTTAAAATTAATCAGCAAGCCAGGGTGTTGAGGGGGGTTAGGCTGGAAAAGTCTAGGCTAGACAATATTATTTCCAGCATGTCGGATGCGGTGATTATTTACGATCAGGATTTTAAAATTCTGCTTTTTAGCGGCACAGCCGAAAGAATTTTTAACTTAACTCCCGCAGAGGCGGTGGGGCAAAAATTATCACCGGAGAGCGTCCGGGATCTTCGTTTAGGCACCGTGGCTAAGGTTTTTTTCCCGTCATTGGCTCCGGTAGTAGTCCGGCAATCTGCGCCGGGAGTTGAGCCTAACGTGGTGGATATTTCTTTTGATGATCCGCATTTGGAGGTGCGGGTGACTACGCATCATATTTTGGACGAGAAAGGGGAGATGACTGGTTTTTTAAAAGTCATTCATGATAGAACTCGATCGGTAGATTTGGTGAGATCTAAAAGTGAATTTATTACTATTGCGGCGCATCAATTAAGAACCCCTCTTTCCGCGATTAATTGGGTTTTTCAGTCTCTTTTGGGCGAACCTTTAACTGATAGCCAGAAAGAATTATCCCAGACTGGTTTGGCGGCGGCTTCTAATCTAGTAAAAATTGTTGAGGATTTGCTGAATATCGCTAAAGTGGAGGAGGGCAGACACGGCTATAATTTCCAGCAAAACGATTTGATTAAGTTTTTACAATCTACTTTGGACCAGGCATTGCCAGCCGCGAAAGAATATAAAGTAAATCTTTTTATGGAACCACCCAAAGAACCTTCAATATTAATTGAATTTGATCCAGAAAAGCTCGGACTGGCGGTTGTTAATCTTCTGGAGAATGGCATTAAATATAATGTGGAAAACGGTCAGGTGGTAATCAGTTTAGAGCGGAGAACCGATGCGCCTTTTATTCAGGTGAATATTGCAGATACCGGATTGGGTATTCCCGAGGATGCTTTGGATAAGCTTTTCACTAAATTCTTTAGGGCGGATAACGCGGTTACTAAAGAAACTGCTGGTTCCGGATTGGGGCTTTATATCGTTAAAAATGTTATTACCCGCCATGGCGGGCAGATTTGGGTTGATTCGGTTTTAAGCCGTGGCACTACTTTTCATTTTACCCTGCCGACTGATGACCGCCTGATACCGCAAAAACAAATTGCCGGCGGACAGGAATAGTATTTATGCCAGAGTTACCAGAGGTACAAACAATAGTAAGTGATTTAAATAAAAAGGTCCGTGGCCGAAGGATTGTTGGTGTTTGGTTTGATTGGCCAAAGATGCTGAAAGATCCATTGGATCAGCAGAGAAATAAAGTCGCGCATAAGCATGTAGAGGTTTTTAAAAAAGTTATCAAGGATAAAAAGATTTTGGAAGTAAAGAGGCGCGCCAAGAATATACTTATTTATTTAAGTGGCGGTTATATGATGCTGGTTCATCTGAAAATGACCGGACACCTAATTGTGGGAAGGTGGAAAGTAGAAAGTAAAAAGGGAAAAGAAATGGTTATACCACTTGAGCCGCGAGAGGCCGTGGAGGATTCATATAATCAATACATCCATTTAATTTTTTATTTGGATAGTGGAAAAATGTTGGGATATTCTGATGTTCGTAAATTCGGCAAAGCTATTTTGGGGAATAAGGAACAAATTGAAAATTTGCCAGAACTTCAAAAATTAGGGCCAGAACCATTAGACAAGAGTTTTGAGTTTATAAAGTTCGTAAAGTTAATAAAGGATGAAAAACGGAAGATCAAACAAGTTTTGATGGATCAGGAAGTGATTGCCGGTATTGGTAATATTTATTCAGATGACATTTTATGGAAGGCCAAAGTTCATCCGCTTAAATCGGCGAATAAGTTAAGCATTAAGGAGCTGAATGGGTTATGGAAAGCTATGCGGGAAATTTTGAGTAAAGCAGTAAAACTTCGCGGTACTTCTACCAGCGATTATCGGGACACTGCTGGTAAGAAAGGAGGATATACTGAGGAGCGCTTAGTTTATCAGCGCGAAGGTGAACCGTGCAGGAGATGTAGAGTTAAAATCAAGCGAATTACTGTTGGGGGAAGATCAGCTCATTTTTGTCCGAAATGCCAGAGATAATAAAATTATGATCATTTTTTTATATGGCCCCGATTCTTATCGGCGCCAGCAAAAATTAAAGGAAATTGTTTTGGAATATAAGGAAAAACATTCCGGCTTTTCCATTGAGCATTTCAATTTAGAAGATGACGGCGGATTGGATAAATTAAAAGACTTCGTTAAGGCCAGATCGCTTTTTGACAATTTTAAATTGGGAATAGTTAAAGGCGGCAGTAATTTGGAAAAAACTGCACAAAAAGAATATATAGAGTTATTAAAAGAAAATTTAAAAGTTAAAGAACAGGTTTTGGTAATCAGCCAAGACAAAAAACCAACTAAAGAATTTAAATTTTTATTGGAAAAACCGGCATTGCATCAGGAATTTGAAAATTTATTTGGTGCAGAGCTTGGTGAGTTTTTTGATCGGGAAGCAAAGTCAAGGGATTTAAATTTTAATAGCGCGGCCAAAGATCTGTTATTGGGGG
Source organism: Candidatus Harrisonbacteria bacterium (assembly GCA_016214655.1). Taxonomy (GTDB): domain Bacteria; phylum Patescibacteriota; class Minisyncoccia; order UBA6257; family 02-FULL-45-10c; genus JACROC01. Next base: position 97,565 of record JACROC010000007.1, on the reverse strand, counting down.
CTTTTATGAATGATGGTTGGGGTTTGGTAACTGAATTGGATAAATTATCTTTGCTCGATGAAAAGAAAATTAGTTTAAAAATCTTAGAAGATCACCTAGACGCTTCGTTGCCGGTAAATATTTTTTTCATAATTAATCAGATTCGGAATTCCTCCAGAAAAAGCGAGCGCCTATCTTTATTAGAAGAACTTTTATCCAGAAGCGAAGATGCGGCTGTAATTTTTAATATTATGGCGGTTTCTCCTTATGCTGACAAAGGCTGGAAAGAAAAAGTTGCGGATTATGACGCGGCAGTTAAATCGGGAAAACTGGAGTATGATGAAGCCCTTTTAGATTTAGTGATGAGTAATTAGCGACTAGTGACTAGTGACTAGAAGCTTTGTTAAGCGAGACTTAAGCCGCGAGGCAGTGTTCTTTTTGAGGAGGTTTACTTTAGCTGATTTATCTAGAATTTTATAAACACTTGGCAGTTCTTTTTTGGCCTCATCTAATTTGCCGGCGGAAACCAGTTTTTTATAGTTTTTTAAAATCTTTTTCAATGCTTCTTTCCTTTTAAGATTGACTGCGCGTCTTTTGAGGTTTTGGCGGTAAGCTTTTTTAGCTGATTGAGTGATCATTGTTAGGGTATAGGGTTTAGGGTATAGGGTTTAGACAAAAAGGTCAATATTGACAGATATGTGGTTTTGTGATAGTATTTATTTACACAGTCGGTCCTTAATAAAATGGAAGGGGGTGGCATATGGCGCAACAGCAGAAGAAGAAGGAGACGGCCAAGAAGCGGAAGCCGGATAACAGGGCCTATCCGGCGCGCGATAAGCATCCGGACAAAGTCCTTCGCCGGATCATCCAGTCGAGCGGCTTCGCGGCAGCTCAGGTGTACGCCGAGAAGTACGAGCTTGGCAGGGTGCTGGCCGCGATCCAGACCCAGAAGGTGCTGGGCGAGAACGGCAAGTTCCGGATCGTGCCGGTGCAGTGGATCGAGAGGAAGAAGGCGGAGGTGTCGTCCGCGCCGCCCGCTGCGGCTTAACACAAAGCTCCTCTGCGACTTAGGTCGCGGAGGGGCTTCTTTTTTTCTAAAAATGCAGAATCTAGGATTTAGTCTGAATATTAGCTAATCTTGTCAGATCTGATTCGGTGATAGCTTTTTTAATAGCGAATGGCTCTCTACCGAGTTTTTCATTGTATTTTTTTTGTATTTTTCTCCGGCGCTCAGTTTCTATAATTGCTTTTTTGATCGAGTCGGTGATTTTGTCTGCGTACAGAATAACTTTTCCATTTATAGATCTAGCTGCTCTGCCTGCCATTTGGATCAGGCCGCGGTAGTTGCGGAGAAACCCTTCCCGGTCAGCATTGAGAATCGCCATTAAACTTACTTCTGGCAAATCCAATCCTTCGCGGAGAAGATTTACACCCACTATCACATCCACCTTTCCTTTTCTAAGGTCGTTTAAAATTTCCGGCCGTTTCAAGGTTTTGATTTCGGAGTGGAGGTAGTGGGCTTTAATCCCTTTATTAAGCAAGAATTCCGTTAAATCTTCAGCTGAGCGCTTGGTTAAGGTAAGAGCCAACACCCGCTCATCCAAATCTATCCGCCTCTCAATTTCTTTCAGTAAATCAATAACTTGGGTTTCTACCGGTCTTATTTCAATTTCCGGATCCAAGATTCCGGTTGGACGGACTAATTGTTCGGCGATGTTTTCTCCGGCTTTTTCGAGTTCATAAGGACCTGGGGTGGCGGAAACATAAATAGTCTGCCCGATCCGGGAATTAAATTCGTTGAATTTCAGCGGTCGGTTATCCAAAGCTGATGGCAGGCGGAAACCGTAATCTACCAACGTGGTCTTGCGCCGGCGGTCGCCTTCTTGCATGGCATTGAGCTGGGGGACGGCAATATGAGATTCATCAGTAAATAGAAGAAACGGTTTCGGGAAATAATCCAGCAAAGTTGATGGCGGTTCGCCTGGCTGCCGGAAAGCCAAGTGCCGCGAATAATTTTCAATACCATTCACGTACCCGTTTTTCTTCAGCATTTCCAAGTCAAAGAGTGTTCTTTTTTCTATGCGGTCGGCTTCCTCAAATTTATTCGCTGACTGAAGCTCCTCAACCCTTTCTTCCATTTCCGTTTTGATATTCTGGAGAGCTAATTTCAACTTTTGCTGGGGAGTCACCCAGAATTTTGCCGGATAGATAGCTATACTTTCAACTGGAGTGAAATTTGTTCCCAAAATTTGGATTATTTTTTTATTTCGGAATTCCACAGTGAACAATTCCCCGGTCACAGAGTTAATTACTACTTTATCTTTCAAGATTTTAAATTGTCCCTGGTCCGGCTCGCGAGTGGTGCGTTCATATTGCAGAAAATTGAAGTGCCGAGCCAAATCCGCCATTCCAATTACTTGCCCGACTTTTAATTCGAGCCGGATTCTCTGGTATTCAGATGGATCGCCGACCCCATAAATACAAGAAACAGAAGCAATTACTAGGGTATCTTTTCGGCTAAGAACGCTTTGGATTGCTGCGTGGCGTAATTTATCTATTTCTTTATTAATTCGGGCGTCTTTTTGGATATAAATATTAGTATGGGGCAGATAGGCTTCCGGTTGATAATAGTCATAATAAGAAACGAAATAATGCACGGCATTGTTAGGAAAAAATTGTTTGAATTCCTGATAAAGTTGAGCCGCCAATATTTTATTCGGAGAGATTATCAGTGTTGGCAGATTTAGTTTTTCAATAACCGAGGCCATGGTAAAGGTTTTTCCGGAGCCGGTGACGCCCAAAAGAACCTGGTCTTTTATCCCGGATTGGATTCCATTGACCAGACTTTCTATTGCTTTGGGCTGGTCGCCGGTTGGTTTAAAGTTGGAGACTAGTTTAAACATAGAATATACTTAATATAATGATTTATTCTCTAAAAGGAGCATTATTAGAAAAACACGGCAGTTGGTTTGTGGTAGAAATTGGCGGTATGGCATTTCTGGTAAAATCTTCTTTCAATGTCGTGAAGAGTTTGCCACAAATTGGACAAATAGTCAATGTATATACTTACTTACATGTCCGGGAGGATGCGCTGGAACTTTACGGATTTTTAGATAAAGAAGAACTGAATTTATTTGAGAAGTTAATCAGTATTTCTGGCATCGGTCCGAAATCGGCTATGGGGATTTTGGGGGTAGAAAAGGCTGATAAATTGCGGGCAGCGATTATCGAGGGTCGTTCTGAGCTTCTGACTAAAGCATCCGGTGTCGGCAAAAAGACCGCTGACCGGATTATTTTAGAGCTGCGTAATAAATTAGCACAGGAGGGAACCGGAAAAATAGTAGGCATAATGGAGGCTGATCATGATATTGTGGAGGCGCTTTCAAATCTGGGCTACACGAAATCACAAGCAAAAGATGCATTGGCAAAAATTAATCCCGGGGTTGTAAAAATGGAAGAAAGGATAAAAGAGGTATTAAGACTTTTAAAAAACAGGTAGTTTATGTATTTTTTACGATCATTATATCATTATTTCCTAGCGTGGCTGGGCAGCCAGATATATAATCAGCCATCTAAGAAAATTTTTGTTATCGGCGTGACTGGCACCAAGGGAAAATCTACAGTCATTGAATTATTGAACGCTATTTTGGAGGCTGCCGGAAAAAAGACCGCTATTAGCTCATCCGTCCGTTTTAAGATTAATGGTTCATCAAAATCTAATTTGACCGGGATGAGTATGCCAGGGAGATTTTTCCTGCAGAAATTTTTATTTGAAGCCTCTAATGTCGGGTGTCAGTATGCCATTGTCGAAGTTACTTCACAGGGCATTTTGCAGCACCGGCATAATTCTATTGATTTTGATGCGGTTTTTCTGACTAATTTGGAGCCAGAACATATTGAGGCGCACGGATCCTATGAAAATTATCGTTCCAGCAAAGTAAAATTATTTTATGATGTCGCGCATAATTCACTGAAACAGCCTAAATATTTTTTTATCAACAGTGATGCCCGGGATCACAGTTATTTTTCCGAAGCGGTTAAGGGTTTGGGTAATATAATTTTTTATAATAAAAAAGATATCGCCGCTTTAAGAATTAAGACCAAGTTGATTGGTGAATTTAATCGTGAAAATATCGCCGCGGCTATTGCTTTTGCCCGCAGTCGCGGCATTGACTGGGATATTATCCGCGATGCGATTGAAAGGTTTGACGGCGTTCCTGGCCGTTTGGAATTTGTGCAGCGTATTCCTTTTGCGGTGATTGTGGATTACGCTCATACACCAGATTCATTGGAAAAAGTCTATCAGACAGTTAGGAGAGAGGTTTTAAAAGTTAAAAGTCCCAAGTCGAAAGTTAACGGCAGGATGATTTGTGTTTTGGGTTCTGCCGGCGGAGGGCGGGATGTCTGGAAGCGGCCGGTAATGGGGGAGATTGCGGCCCGTTATTGCGATCAGATCATTTTAACCAATGAAGATCCATTTGATGAGGATCCTATTGAAATAATTGACGAGATTGAAGCCGGCATTATGAATGATAATAAGAAAAAGGTTAAAAAAATTGTGGACAGAAAAGAGGCGATCCGGGCCGCCATTAAAATGGCAAAAAAAAGCGATGCCATAATAATGACTGGCAAGGGCTGTGAGTCATATATCAGGGTTGTCGGCGAAAAACAGATTCCGTGGAACGAAAAAGAAGTTGCACTGAAGATTTTGAATCATGAGACAATTGAGATTTAGTCATTTTTCCAGTCAGTTTTTTTATTTGTTATAATTAATCTATGAAACTTACTTTTCATGGCGGGGTTAAGGAGGTAACTGGCGCTAATTATTTATTGGAGAGCGGCGACACCAAAATTTTGATTGACTGCGGATTAGCCCAGGGCGGCAGTTTTTCCGAAAAACATAATTGGGGCCCATTTCCATATAATCCGAAGGATATTGATGCGGTTTTTCCTACCCACGCTCACGTGGATCACACTGGCCGCCTGCCCAAGTTAGTTAAAGAAGGATTTCGCGGAAAGGTTTATTCCACTCCCCCCACAAGGGATTTTGCTAATCTTCTTTTATTGGATTCGGAACATGTACTTATGGATGAGGCGGAGCGGTTTAAATTGCCACCGCTTTATGGTGTCAGAGAAGTGGAAGAGTTGATGGCGAAATGGGAGGGCGTGCCTTATCATCAGGAAATTAGCGTCGGTCCGATGAAAGTTACTTTATACAATGCTGGCCACATTTTAGGATCCAGTATTGTACTAGTCGAAGTTGAAGGAAAGAAAATTGTTTTTTCCGGTGATCTTGGTAATAGCCCGGCGCCGATTATCGGTCCTTATGATGTTTTGGAAGAGGCGGATTATTGCATAGTAGAGTCAACTTACGGAGACCGAATACACGGCGAATTGCCGCAAGGAGCGATAGAGGATGTGATAGAAGATACAATCAAAGCCGGCGGAGTGCTGATGATTCCAGCATTTGCCATGGAACGTACCCAGAAATTACTTTTTGATATTAATGAATTGATAGAAAATAAACGCGTGCCGCCAGTACAGGTTTTTTTGGACAGTCCTTTGGCGATAAAGGTCACCGATGTTTACAAAAAATATAAGGATTATTTCGATGAGGCAACGATGAATATTTTAAGAGGAGATAATATGTTATTTGATTTCCCTGGGCTGAAAAAGGCTTTAAGCACGGAGGAATCCAGGGCTATTAATGAAGTAAGGCCGCCCAAAGTGATTATTGCTGGATCAGGAATGTCTAATGGCGGGAGAATCTTGCATCATGAGAAAAGATATTTTCCCGACCCAAACAGTACAATTTTATTTATCGGATATCAGGCAAGAGGCTCCTTAGGGAGGAAGATACAAGAGGGCGTAAAGACTGTTAAAATTCACGGTGAGGAAGTTTTAGTGCGCTGTAAAGCTGTTTCCATTCATGGTTATTCTGCTCATGCTGACCAGCGCCAACTTTTATCGTGGCTGCACCCAATGCGGTTTACTTTGAAAAAGGTTTTCGTGGTACAGGGTGAGGACGAATCTAGCTCTGCTTTTGTTCAAAGAGTAATTAACGACCTGGCGGTGGAAGCCGCTATACCAGAGGAGGGAAAACCATACGAATTGTAGTTTATTTACCGGAAATTTTGTCCAACGAAATTGAGCCTGATACAGGCTCAATTTTTATGCTATAATATATAAGTATGGCTATTAAATTAAGTCGCCGACATCAACTGAAATATAAAATATGCATTTCTGGAGCGGCGGATACCGGGCATTGCGCTATTGATGCGCCTCAGAAAGCCGAAGAATTAGGAAGGGAAATTGCCAGGCGGGGAATGGTTTTAGTGACTGGCGCAACTGTCGGGATTCCCTATTGGGCTGCCAAGGGGGCTAAGGAAGAAGGTGGAATAGTCATCGGTCTTTCGCCGGCTTCTTCGGAATCTGCGCATTTAAAAACTTATAAGCTGCCGACAGATTATCATGATTTAATTATTTATACCGGTTTTGAGTATTCGGGTAGGAATCTTTTACTAACTCGTTCTTCTGATGCAGTGATCACGGTTTGCGGTAGAATGGGTACGCTGAACGAATTTACAATTGCTTTTGAGGATAATAAGCCAATTGGTGTTTTAGAGGGGACCGGCGGCACGGCTGACGAGCTTAAAAATATTGTTTCCAAGATGCATCGCGGACCGGGACGAGTAGTTTATTCGAAAGATATAAAAGATTTATTGGATATGGTTGTTGAAGAAATAGAAAAAGATAAAAAAGCAAACGGTCGATTTACGCGAGGATAAAAATTTTAAATTATGCTAAAAAAATTACTAAAAGCCCTTGGGCTTTCTAAGAAAGTTCCGCGGACGGATAAGCCGGTTGGTGAAGTAACTCATTATTACAGCCATCTGGGTGTTGCAATAGTTAAATTCAATCAAGATATTCCGGCGGGGAAAAATTTGACTTTTCAGGGAGCAACATCCGATTTTTCTCAAGATGTTACCTCTATGCAGGTAGACAGGAAATCGGTGGATAAGGCGCCAAAAGGAAAAGAGGTCGGCATTAAGGTTAAAGATAAGGTGAGAGAAGGCGACAAAGTTTATCTTAATTAATGGATTTTTTTGATCCTAAAACAGTAGAAATTTTCAGACAATTATTTTTTGCTGTTCTTTTGGGTTCTGCTATTGGCGTAGAACGGGAGTTGGCGCATAAATCCGCTGGCATGCGAACCCATGCTTTGGTGGCTTTAGGATCAACTCTTTTTACTATAATTTCCCAAGCGTTGAGCGGTCCTTATATCGATCCAACTAGGATAGCAGCTCAAATTGTGACTGGCATCGGTTTTTTAGGGGCGGGTTTGATAGTTTTTCACGGTGAAAGGGTTCAGGGTTTGACTACTGCCGCGGGAGTGTGGGTAGCTTCGGCAATCGGAATGGCGCTTGGTTTTCATATGTATACCGTTAGTATTTTTACAACCGTGCTGACTATTCTGGTATTTGCAATTTTGTGGCCCATTGAGCGGAAATTTGTGAAGAGATTCGCAAAAGAAGAAAGAAAGGACATAGATTGAATCACCCCTAATATTTTCCAGTTAAATAATTATCATGTATTCCAGGATTATTCTGCCGGCTAGTATTTTGGCGGGTACCATTATCGGGGCGGGGATGTTTTCTCTGCCGTTTGTTTTTAAAGAGGCTGGTTTATCAACCGGCTTATTTTACTTGCTGTTTTTTAGTTCGGTTTATATTTTCATTTATTTTTTATATACTGATTTGATTTTGAGGACGGAGGGAGAGCATCGTTTTGTCGGATATGCGAAAAAGTATTTAGGTAACGCCGGATTTTGGATTTCTTTATTAATCGGCTTAATCCAATCGTTTTTTGTTTTAACTATCTATTTAATTTTAGCTCCGAGCTTCTCCAAATTATTCGTCGGCGATAATTATCTTCACCAGCTTCTGGCATTCTGGTTATTTGGTTCTTTGATAATTTTATTTAACACTAGAAGAATTGCCCTATTGGAATTTTTAATCGTTGCTGGAATAGTTTTTATTATTGCGATAATTTTTGGATTCAGTTTGACCGATTTTTCATCGCCTGTTTTTAATTACTGGGGAAAATTGGACCTTTCTAAATTATTAGTTGCCGGCCCGATTCTTTTTGCCCTGTCCGGCTCGTTGGCTGTGCCGGAATTGATAAGCTATTTTCGGGAATCCGCCGCACCCATTAATTTTATAAAAAAATCTCTAATTGCTGGCGCGGTTTTGCCGGCGGCTGCCTATTTAGTATTTGTTTTTGGGATTTTGGGCTTATCCGTAACGGTTTCCGAAGATGCGGTTTCCGGATTAGTTGGCCAAGTGCCGGATGTAGTTTTACGGCTTTTGGGTATTTTAGGATTTTTATCACTGATAAGTTCTTATATAGTAGTTGGCTTGAATGCCAGGAGGATTTTAGAATACGATCTTTTTTTGTCTGGCTGGTTAAGCCGTATTTTGATAACCATTATTCCTATAAGTTTATATATGTCGGGTTTCCAAAATTTTATAGAGGCCGTAACCTTTGTTGGATCGATATTTTTGCCGCTGGAAAGCATCTTCATAATTTTCATGTGGCTGAAAGCGGATAAGATGGCAAGTATGCCGCGGGTATTAGTTGGAAATATAACCCGTGCCAGCATCCCAACGCTTTTAATGATATTTTTTATTGCAATTATTTATTTTATAATATAAGTATGTCTAAAACTTTCAGATCAAATTACAGTAAAGTTAAATTACCAAAATCCCAGCATGAAGTTGAGGAATTCGGAAGGGGTAAGAGGGGTTTATTGATTTGCGAAAAGTGCAGTAATTTTTATTATTTGAAAGCCTGGCATCACAGTGCCGATGCTTATATTGAGAAGCGTGAAAATAAGGATGTGCCGGTCGGATTTACGTTGTGCCCGGCCTGTACTATGGTTAAAAACAAACAGTATGAGGGAAGGGTGCTTATCAAGAATATTCCAGAGAAATTACGGAGCGAATTAATTGGTTTAATAGAGGGATTTTGCAAACGCGCCTATGACCGGGATCCGATGGATAGATTAATTGCAATTAAAAAAGAAGACGGTGATTTATCGGTAACAGTTACGGAAAATGAGCTCGCCAATAAGCTGGCTCAGAAAATCAGGAGCACTTTCAACGGCGTGAAAACGAAAACTTCTTTTAATAAGGCGCCCGGAGATGTCGCCCTAGCTATAGTTGAATTTTCTGGTAAATAGTCTTATCTTATTTTTGTCATGCCCTCGTGGTTCAATGGATAGAATATCTCCCTCCGAAGGAGGTGATGACCGTTCGATTCGGTCCGAGGGCACAAGGTAATCGAGGTTCCTTGCCTGCCGGCAGGCAGGAATTCCTCGCGGGGATATATGATAAAATTCTTACTTGATTTATTTTTCATCAGTTCTCTCCTTAATTTTGCTTGGGAGATCAGCCAGATGAGGTTTTATAGTCCGTTGGGTATGGGATCGCTGGATAATTATAATGATTTTGTAAAAATTCATTGGGAAGTTTCCTTAAAAGACGCCCTGGTGGTTGTGGTGGCATATTTGTTAATTGGGTTTCTGATAAGAAATTGGCAATGGGTTAAAACTTTTAATAGCGGTTGGATAATATTGTCGATGGCCTTACCGCTTTGGCAAGGAATTATTGAGTATTATTCGGTATATATGTATAGTCGATGGGCATATACGGGGACGATGCCTCTCCTGTTCGGTATCGGCTTATCACCGCTTCTTCAAATGTTAATTTTGCCCAGTATCGCAATTTTACTTTCGCGTCATTATCTAAATGGTGAAGATTAAGCGTAATATATCCATTGTTGGGCTTTCTACTTTTAAAATTGGCAATAAAGCTAAATATTTCTGCGAAGTTAGAAATGATTCAGAGCTTTTAGAAGTAATTAATTGGGGTAAAAAACTTAAAGTCCCTTATCAGATTATTGCCGGCGGAAGCAACGTGGTTTTTCCGGATACAAATTTAAGTTGCCTACTTATAAGGATTAAAAGCAATAAGATAAAAGCAGAAAGCAATAAAATTATTGCTGATGCCGGTGTAGAATTGGCGAAAGTTATTAATTTAGCAGTTAAAAATGGGTTATCTGGATTAGAAACATTATCCGGAATTCCGGGAACATTGGGTGGTGCGATTGTCGGGAATGCCGGCGCTTATGGGCATTCGATTTCGGAAGTGGTGAACGGAGTTGAGATTTTAGATGATAGTAAAACATGTTGGCTTAAAAATAAAAAGTGTGAATTTGGTTATCGCGAAAGCATTTTAAAACAAAAGCCATATGTAGTTTTGCGGGCAGTGCTTAAATTTAAGAAAGGAAATGCGCAAGAGCTCAAGAAAATTTCTCAAGATATTATTCAAACTCGGCTTAAAAAATATAAACCCGGCCTCCGGTGCCCGGGGAGTTTCTTTAAAAATGTATTAGTAAAAGATATTTCAAAGAAACCTTTAGCGTTAATCGACAAAAATAAAATAATAGAAGGGAAGATTCCTGCCGGTTATTTACTTGAACAAGTTGGCGCAAAAGGAATGCGTTGCGGTGGAATTGAAATTGCCGATTTCCACGGGAACTTATTCGTTAATAATGGAAATGCAACAGCGGCTGATGTAAAGAAAATGGCGAAAATATTGAAGGATCGAGTTAAAAAAAGATTTGGAATTAATCTTGAGGAGGAGGTCAGATATTTTTGACACCAGTCCATTATTCTTATACCCTGATTCTGTAGTTTGAAAACTAAAAAAGAGTGATGCTTAGAAAGCGGTGGTGGCTGATTAAGCGCGTCCTGGTCTATTTTCCTTTATTCAGTGTTCTTTTAACCTTTATTTTATTGAGCCGGCATTGGCATGTTCTAATGTGGCTGGTAAATTTTCCGGAACCAACCACCTTTTCTCCAAGGGTTATAAAATACGATTTTTCAAGTTTTGGCAGTCCGATCAAGGCCGGCTTCTCTAAGCAGGATATCACTCCGCCGAGATTTTCTTGGGTGGCCGGATATTATCCTCCTCACCCCGCTTTTTCGATAAAGGATCGGCTATGGGTAAAAAGCTTGGCGCTTCAAGATAAAAATGGAAATATCGTGGTTATCGTATCCTGTGATTTGATTGGATTGTTTCCTGATGAGATTAATAAAATTTCTGACGAAGTGAGGTTGGTCCACAGAGATAAGATATTTATAAGCACCACGCATACTCATTCCGGGCCGGATACTTTGGGTCTTTGGGGAATTCCAATGACTAGCGGTAAGAATAAGAGATATATGAAACTGGTTCGCGCCGCGATTGCTAAATCGATCGACGAATCAGTTGCGAGCTTGCAGCGATCGACGATACGTTTCGGACAAGGAGAATTTAGGGGTTATGCGCATGGACGCGAAGAAAACCCGGCCGATGCAGAGGTTTTTGTAATTCAGGTGCTGGTTTCTTCTATGCCGGTAACCTTGGTAAATTATGCTTGCCATCCCGATGTTGTTCAGGGTTTGCAGATTTCCAAAGACTTCCCAAATTTTTTGGAACAGCGGTTGGCTAGGTTTATCGGCGGAGAGGTTATATTTATTCCCGGGGCCATCGGCGGAGTACAGCCACCTGAAAATTTGGAAGGCGAAACTTATTTCGTAAAGAAATTGGGCGAGGATTTGGCTGATGCTATTGTGCGTATCATGAAGAGCCCCATTATTCCAAGTTTTACTGATATCAAATTAAAGAAGATAAAGATCGAAGCTCCTTTTGAAAATAAGCAGGAACTCTATTTTGCCGTTAAAACTAAAATGGTACCGAATTTTTTAAGCAAGAATGGATTGGTATCGGCGGAAGTCGGAAAGATTCAGATTGGTCCGGCGGAAATATTAACTGTGCCGGGAGAATTATTTCCAAAAATTTGGTGGCAAGTTAAGCCGAAAATACATGGCAATCCAAAAATGATTTTTGGACTGACTAATGGCGAGTTCGGATATATTTTACTTCCGGAAGACGTAAAATCGGGAAAACATAAATATCATGCTAGTATGTCGGTGGGTCCGAAATTTGGAGAGGAGATACGCGGTGCGATGCAGGGATTAGCAGCGCCCAAAATGGATTGATATAACAAGGCCGGGTTCAATACCCGGTTTTTTATTTTGGTTTACGGTGCTATATTAATAACTAATGAAATTTATAGCCGACCTACATATTCATTCTAAATATTCTCGTGCTGTATCTAAAAATATGGTTTTGGAAGAGTTGGATCGCTGGGCGGATGATAAGGGGATTTTGGTGATGGGCACTGGTGATTTTACTCATCCAGCTTGGTTTAAGGAGTTGAAGCAGAAGTTAGAACCGGCAGAATTGGGACTTTTCCAGCTTAAGAAAGAATATAAACTGCCAACATTGAAAGGAACTTTTGCCGATACGCGTTTTTTGCTGTCGGTGGAGATTTCCTGCATTTATTCCCGTGGTGGTAAAATGCGGCGTGTCCATAATATCGTTTTTGTACCGGATTTTGAAACTGCGGAAAAAGTGAATACCCAACTTGGATTTATCGGCAATTTAGCTTCTGATGGCCGGCCGATTTTAGGTTTGGATTCCGAAGAGTTGGCAAAAATAGTTTTTAATTCCAATTCGGAAGCGGTTATTGTTCCGGCGCATGCTTGGACGCCGTGGTTTTCAGTGTTTGGTTCAATGTCCGGTTTTGATTCTTTGGAGGAATGTTTTGGCGAATATTCAAAAAATATTTTTGCGATTGAAACCGGTCTTTCTTCTGACCCGGCTATGAACTGGCGTATAAAGAGTTTGGATAAGATTGCTTTTATTTCTAATTCAGACTCTCATAGCTTACAAAGGATCGGCAGAGAAGCCAATGTTTTAGATACTGAATTTTCATATAAAGGAATTATGGATGCTATCCGCTCCAGGGACCCGAAGAAATTTTTGTCCACGATCGAATTTTTTCCCGAAGAAGGAAAATATCATTATGACGGCCATCGCGACTGCGGAGTGGTATTCTCCCCAGCCGAAACCAAAAAGCATAAAGGCATTTGTCCGAAATGCGGCAAGAAATTGACGATTGGCGTGGTTTACCGGGTGGATCAACTGGCGGAAAAAGACCGGCCGGAAGGCTTTAAAGATTTAAGCCGGGTTCCTTATAAAAATTTGGTAACTTTGGATTCAATTATCGGCGAGGCGCTGGATGTCGGAAGGGCGACAAAATCAGTGATGAAAGAATATCAAAAATTAATTAGAATGTTTAAATCCGAATTTAATATTTTACTTAATGCGCCTATTAAAGAGATTGCCTTTGCTTCAAGGCCAGAAATTGCCGAGGGAGTGGATCGGGTTAGAAAAGGTAAATTAACTATTCAGCCGGGTTATGACGGTGAGTTTGGGGTAATTAAGATATTTGATGAGCAAGACAGGAAAAGACTCGCTGAGCTATAATTAAATAATGGAGATTAATAGTGTTTCTTTGGTTTATATTTTTACCCATCTCGGGAAGAGGATTCTGGGTTTTTTCGGGCATTGGTATATTAATGGTTTTTTAAGGATAGTTCATTGGACTTATAATATCTTGGAGAAATTGGATAGGTATTTTGCGTTGAGAATTACAATGAAAAATTGGTTTCAGCCGCTTTACCAAGATTACACCCCTATTGGTTATCTTTGGGGTTTTACCTTTAGGACTGTGCGGATTTTAATCAGTTTAATTGTGTATGCAGTTATAATTTTTCTGTCCGCGTCTGTATATATATTATGGGCCGCAGTCCCTATTTATGTAATTTATAAAATTTTTACTAATTTATGAGCGGGCCGGAGATCAATTTATATTTTAAGGATCCCCGCCTGGAAATGACCCACGCCGGGAGGTTTTTTGTGCGTTCAGTTTTTTATTCTACTTATGGCTTGTTGCTGGCGGCAACTTTTACCTTTTTGCTTTCGGATATATCGTGGGTATTTTGGACCGGTGTGCTGCTATTATTGATTTTAACTGATCGCGCAAAACATTTCGGGCAAGCTGAGTGGTCTTTGCGGGGAGTTAAATTTAGGGGCGACATTAATTTAACCCGATACATCACTTCGGTCACTTTTATGCTTTTGGAATATGCATTTGAACGCGCACTACTTACCGACGGAAATTTTTATTTATTTCTCTTAAAACGCTTAGTTGATCGCAAAGACATACAAGAAGGATTGATAAGGATGGATCTTAATCCTGAAGAAGTAGCCAATAAAGTTGAAGAAGAACTTCAAAAGAGTTTGGAAGAAAAGAAATTTGCAGGCGATAAACAAGAAAGAAAAAAACATCTTTTGGTGGAAATTGAGAAAATTTTGAAAATTGCTTTTGAACAGGCCTTACTTGCGGACAATCGCTTTATTGAACCGAAAGATGTTTTCGCTGCTTTAAGTTATTGCGAAAGCAACGCAGTTTTGAAAATATTGGAATTTTTTAATATTGATCCCGGCGATTTACAAAATGCTTTGATCTTCAGCCGTTATCGCGAAAATTTCGGCTGGCTTAAAAATTTACCGGCAACCATTGGAGGATTTGTTTATCGGCCGTATAAAATTCGCCATCGGGTTATGAACCGTTCCTGGAGCGCCCGCCCAACTCCTACTTTAGATAGATTTAGCGAAGATTTGACTGACTATGCGCGGCTGGAGAAGATTGGTTTTTTGATTGGCCACGAGATTGAATATGACAGATTGGTAGATATTTTATCGCGCCCCTCTCGTCCCAATGTGCTTTTAATCGGAGATCCTGGTTCCGGGAGAGAGGCGTTGGTTAATCATCTGGCTTACAAGATTACTAAAGATGAGGTGCCATCGGAACTTTTTGACAAAAGATTGGTTATGCTGAGAATCGGCAGTCTGATGGCCGGGGCGGAACAGAGTGAGCTTCAGACTAGGATTACCAAAATAGTCGAGGAGATAGCGCAGGCCGGAAACATTATTTTATACATCCCAGAAATTCATAATTTATTAAAGACTTCCGGTAAAACCGGCGTTAGCGCTGCTGATATATTTTTACCGGCTTTTGCCTCAAGCGCTTTTTCGGTCGTCGGATCTACTTATCCAAAAGAATATAAACAAACCGTCGAGTCGCAGGTAGATTTTTCCAAAGCTTTTGAGGTAATTCCAGTACAGGAAATTTCTGTCAATGACACAATTCGTCTTATGGTATATGAGAGTATAATTTTGGAACGCCAATTCCATATCAAAATCAGTTTTGCCTCCATTAAGCAATCCGTATTTCTTGCTTCCCGTTATTTTCGCGATAAATTGTTGCCTTCCAGCGCTCAGGATTTGCTTAAAGAAGCTCTTTCGGATGCAAAAGATAAGGACGATAAGATATTAAATGCGGATGACGTAATTGATGTGGCGCAAAAACGGGTAAATATTCCTTTGCGCCAGGCTAAGGAGGCGGAAGCTGAAAAATTATTAAATTTAGAAGAGCTGATCCATAAGCGGTTAGTTGATCAGGAGCAGGCGGTTAAAGCCGTTTCGCGATCGCTTAGAGAATATAGAAGCGGCCTTTCCAGAAAAGGGGGGCCGATAGCCACCTTTTTATTTGTCGGACCGACTGGCGTCGGTAAAACTGAATTATCCAAGATTCTTGCCGGAATTCAGTTTGGTTCAAAAGAAGCGATGATCCGTTTTGATATGTCGGAATATCAGGATAAGCAGAGTATTTTTCGCTTTATCGGTTCTCCGGACGGTAATGTGAGCGGTAATTTAACCGATGCGGTTCTGAAAAATCCTTATAGCCTGATATTGCTGGATGAGTTTGAAAAGGCCCATCCGGATATTTTGAATTTGTTTTTGCAGGTTTTTGATGACGGACGGCTGACTGATAATACCGGCCGGGTGGCGGATTTTCAAAATACCATTATTATTGCTACCAGCAACGCGCATTCCAATTTTATTAAATCGGAGATTGAGGCGGGAAAAAGCATGCAAGAAGTCAGTGAAAATCTGAAGAAAAAATTGACTGAACTTTTCCGCCCGGAGTTGATTAACCGTTTTTCTGATATTATTGTTTTTAAGAGTCTGTCTAGGGAGGATACCATTGCGATTACCCGGATTTTATTAAATGATCTGATCGGCGATTTAAAGAAGAACCAAGGCATTGAATTGGCTATTGATGAGGCTGGCTTGAATAAAATTGCCGAGTGGGGCTATGATCCGGTTTTCGGCGCCCGGCCTCTCCGGGGAGTTATCTCGGATAAATTAAGAAGTGTTTTAGCGGAAAAAATATTAAAAAAAGAAGTTATCCGGGGAAGTAATATAACGGTAAAATTAGAAGGCGGAGAGCTAAATTTTCATGTTATTTAAAATTAGTTCGATTTCAATACCAAAAATCAACCGGGTTATCCGATATTTTATTATCGGGGATTTGATTATGTGGGCCGGTTGGGGATTTATTGACCCGATTTTTTCGATTTTCGTCATCCGAAATATTACCAGCGCCAGCTTGACGTCAATTGGTCTTTTGGCGACGATTTACTGGGTTACTAAGGGTATTCTGCAGATTCCGATTTCTCTATTTTTAGATAAGACTGACGGAGAAAAAGATGATTTTTATGCGATGATTTTCGGGTTGATGATTATGAGCGTTGCCGCTTTCAGTTTTATGGTGGCGGGAACAATGAATCAGATTTATTTCGTCCAATTTTTAAAAGCCATTGGCTTTGCGCTGTATATTCCGTCTTGGTCGGCTATAGCCACACGGCATTTAGATAAAGAAAACACGGCTTTTGAGTGGGCCGCAAGCAGTAGCGCTGTCAGTCTGGCAGCCGGCGCCGCTGGATTTTTCGGCGGAGTAATTGCCAACTTTGCCGGATTTAATTTTGTATTTTTAACTGTTGGTCTATTGGCGCTTTTTAGCGCGGCGCTTTTATTGGTTGTTCCGGACTTGATTTTGCCTAGGCAAACTGTGGCGCCGCTTCTTCCGCCAATGAAGATAAAAGATCCTTCGCAGATGGGGATGAAATAATATGGCTAATCAGGAACTCTCTAAAGTTTTGGAAGACATCGGGATTTATCTGGAAATGCAAGGCGTTCAATTTAAGCCCCGAGCTTATGAGAAAGTTGGCGAAATAATCGGGAGCCTTGACAGGGATGTTAAGGATATTTATAAAGAAGGCGGGTTAAAAGCGCTGGAAGATATACCCGGCGTGGGAATATCTATTGCCGAAAAAATAGAAGAATTTATGAAAACTGGCCGGGTTAAATATCATGATCAGTTGAAAAAGCAAATGCCGGTTAATTTAGATGAATTGCGGCAGATTGAGGGCCTTGGACCCAAGACCATTAAAACGCTTTATCAGAAATTAAAAATTCGCACACTAGCTGATCTGGAAAGGGCAACTAAGGCAGGGAAGATCCGTGAGCTCGAAGGATTTGGCGAGAAGAGCGAAGAAAATATTCTTAAGGGTATTGAATTTTTAAAAAAGTCTGGCGGACGGTTTGTTTTGGGATTTGTCATGCCGGAAATTAGAAAGATCGAAGAGCGTCTAAAAAAATTGCCCCAGGTTCAAAAAATTAATGTTGCTGGATCCGTACGCAGGCGGAAAGAAACCATCGGCGACGCAGACATTTTGATTATTTCGGATAACCCTAAACCAGTTATGGATTTTTTTGTTAATATGCCGGAGGTGGCGAGAATTTTTGCGCACGGAGAAACTAAGTCAGCTATTAAGCTTAAAAATGGATTGGATGTGGATTTGCGGGTTTTGCCAAAGGAATCCTATGGGGCCGCCTTAAACTACTTTACTGGCTCAAAGGATCATAATGTCGCACTTCGGCGGTTGGCTATCGAAAAAGGATGGAAGCTCAGTGAATACGGATTATTTCAGAGTGAAAAGGGAAGAGGAAAAAGGGAAAAGTTTATAGCGGGGAGGACGGAAGAGGAGCTATATAAAAAGTTGGGTATGGATTATATTGAGCCGGAATTGCGGGAGATGCGAGGAGAGATTGAGGCTTCCCGAGCTGATAAATTGCCGAAATTGATTGGCTATGACGGTTTAAAAGGTGATTTACAGGTTCAGACTGATTGGACCGACGGCGCCAACTCAATTGAAGAAATGGTAGAAGCGGCTATTAAAGCTGGTTTAGAATATATTGTAATTACTGATCATACTAAACGACTGACAATAACCAATGGATTAGACGAAAAAAGAATTCAGAAACAGTGGGCCGAGATTGATCGGATTAATAAAGGGTTTGGGGTTAAGGGTATAGGGTTTAGGGTTTTAAAGGGTACTGAGTGCGATATTTTAAAGGATGGCACTATGGATTTACCGGATGATATTTTATCGAAATGTGACGTGGTTGGGGCATCGGTCCACTCTCTTTTTAATCTTTCCAGAAAAGATCAGACTGAGCGGATTAAGCGGGCTATGTCTAACCCGCATGTTGATATTGTATTTCATCCGACCGGTCGGATTTTAAATAAGCGGGCGGCTTATGAAGTTGATGTTGAGGAGCTCATAAAATATGCTAAAAAAACCGGGACGGTTTTGGAAATCAATGCTTTTCCTGACCGCGCCGATCTGAAGGATGAGTATGTAAAAAAATGCGTTGATGCCGGAGTAAAAATGTCTATTGATTCTGATTCCCATTCAATTAATCATTTCCAACATTTGCAGTATGGTATTTCACAAGCGCGGCGAGGTTGGGCAGAGAAGAAAGATATTATTAATGCCTGGCCAGCGGAGAAAATGTTGAAAATGTTAAAATAGAGTTATATAGTATTGAGCTATGCCAAGGGAAATTTCAGCTGGAATAATTATATATAAGCGAGAAAAGGATCGAGATGGAAAAGTGGAAACTAAATATCTCTTGCTTTACCACGGCAAGGGATATTGGAATTTTCCAAAAGGAAAATTGGAGGCTGGTGAGCGGGGATACGATGCGGCGCTTCGTGAAGTAGTCGAAGAAACTGGTATTTCATCCCGTTCGCTCCGCGTAGACAGGAATTTTAAAGTGACCGATAAGTATATTTATCAGCGTGAGGGTCAGAAGTTTTTTAAGATTGTCATTTTCTTTTTAGCGCAGGCGATTAAGCCGGAAGTTAAAATTTCTTGGGAACATGAAGGTTATGGCTGGTTTTTACATAACGACGCACAGAGGTTATTAAAGCATAGAAATAGTAAAGCCATACTTAAAAATGCCAATGACCATCTCCGCAGGAAAGAAAAAGCAGTCTAACGACTGCTTTTTATTTTACTTTTTCTAAAACCTTAGCAAATACCCTCGGTTCATTTCTGGCTAGATCTGCGAGTATCTTGCGGTCTAGCTTCACATCAGCCTTTTTTAGTTTATGAACCAATTCGCTGTATTTTATTCCATTTTCCCTGGCGGCGGCATTGATTCGGACATTCCAAAGTGCGCGATAATCGCGCTTTTTCTGTTTGCGTCCTTGGAAAGCATGGGACCAGGCATGAAGGAGCGCCTCCTTAGCAGCCCTTTCTTTAGATTTCCGTCCCCAGCGGAATCCTTTGGTATATTTTAATATTTTTCGGCGTCTTTTGGTTGCAATAACGCCGCGCTTGACTCTGCTCATAGTTTTTATTTAGAGGTCATTAGAACTGTTTCCGAAATACTCTAGCATCAACTTTACTTAAAGACAAGCCTTTACGTTTTCCGCGGATTTGTTTCCCGGTTTTTTTAGCGCGAAAATGATCCTGCGCCATTTTCCGGCGCATGATTTTTCCCGTTCCGGTTATTTTAAATCTTTTTCTGAGACTTTTATTCATGATAGCGATGCCAAACTACAAATGCATCCGAATCCACAAATAACAAACAAAATAAATTTTCGTAGATTCGCATCAATTCGTAGTTTTGTATCGGTTACTTTTTTACTATCTGCATATTAAATCCTCTCATGCCGTATTTTGGTTCAAGCAGCACTTTATGCTCCGGCATTATTATTTTTAGAAAATCCAATAATTTTTGCTTAGCCCAATCTTTATGAGCTTTTTCCCGTCCTCGGAGAACTAACTGTATTTCTACTACATTACCCTCTTCAAGGAATTCGTTTACCAGATTGGCTTTGATCTGAAGGTCGTGTTCTGCCGCTCTGGCGCTGATTCGCACCTGTTTTAATTCCTGGATTTTTTGTTGCGCTCTTTGTTTTTTAAGCTTTTTTGTTTCCTGATAGCGGTATTTATCGTAGCTCATTATCTTGGCTACCGGCGGTTTGGCTGTTGGCGCGATTTCTATCAAATCTAACCCTTTTTCTTTTGCCAATTTCAGCGCCTCCTGCGGCGTTAAAATGCCCAAATTAGCGCCAGCTTCATCTATCACCCGCAATTCAAGAGCGGTTATTTTTTCATTCGTTTTAACCAAGATTTTAAAATAATAGCAAATTTAAACCTATTTGTACAGATGCCGGGCTATTAAGCCGCTTATATCTACAATCTTTAATTTTTTTGGCAAATTTTTAATAGGGACTGAATTTGTGATAATAACTTGTTTAATAGTTCTCGCTGTTTTTAATTTATTGAGTGCTGGTCCCGTAGAAACGAGGTGAGCTACGGCCACATAAATAATTTTTGCGCCACTCGCCCTCAGGGCTTCGGCGGCTTTAATGATCGTGCCCCCGGATTGTATCATGTCGTCAACCAGCACTATATTTTTATCGCGCGGATCGCCAGAAATTTTTATTACCTTCGTTTGCTGGGGTGTGGGGTGGCTTTTTTCCAAGGTTAAGATGTTTTTAATTTTCAGGGCGCGGGCAAATTCTTTCGCCAGGGGAATGCCGCCTTTGTCCGGGCAGGCAACCACCAGATTTTTAATTTTTAGTTTTTTCACATAATCCGCTAGAAGCGGCATGGCGCTCAAATGAGTTATCGGTATCCGAAAAAATTTTTTTGTTTTGCCGTGTAGGCTCAGAGTAATTATTTTTGTGGCGCCGGCAGTCTCAATTAATTGAGCCATCAGCCTCGCGTTAATTGGCGTACCTGGCAGGTATTGATGGTCAGACCGGGAATAGCCGAAATATGGAATAATGGCCGTTATTTTTTTGACGCCGTTTATTTTTAAGGTGTTTATTAAGATTAATAGCTCCAGTAGATTTTCAGGCGGAGAAAAGCTGGATCCTAATACACAAACTTCCTTTCCTCTTACTTCTTCCTTCAGCTCCAATTTTATTTCTTTATCTACGAAGCGTCCCAATTGGTATTTTCCCAGCCGAAGGCCGGCCTTACGGATTAGTAATTTAGTGAGATCCGGATTGCTGTTGGTGGTAAAAAGTAACTTCATGGCTGTTTGGCCTTACTTAATAATTCTATCACTTCTGCATCTGTAGTTTGCGGGAAGTCCTGATAGAATTCACCTACGGCAAAAAAGAGCAGCGGAGCATCCAAATAGATAACCCTATCCGCTTCTTGGCTAATTTTTTTTAAGGAGTCGCTGGCGGTGGTCGGCACAGCCACTATTACTTGTTTAGCGCCTTTATTTTTGGCCGATCGGATGCTGGCGATCATGGTCGCGCCAGTGGCAATTCCATCATCAACTAATATAGCTATTTTACTTTTTAAATTAAGCGGTTGCCTTTTGCCGCGGTAAATTTTTAATCTCCGTTCTGCCTCGGTTTTTTCTTTTTCTATTTCGTCATTAATATAGTCCTTGCCGATCCTATAATCATTTATCATTTTTTCGTCGAAAAAATTTTGGCCGTCTTCGGTTATAGCTCCGATGGCAAGTTCCGGATTTCCAGGTGTGCCGATTTTCCTGGGTACCACTACATCCAGCGGCAGATTTAGTTCCCGCGCTATTTCATATGCTACAATAACTCCGCCGCGAGGCAATCCTAAAATAATTACATCCGGATTATTTTTATATTTTAACAGTTTTGCCGCTAATTTTTTTCCGGCATCCTGGCGGTCTTTG
The DNA here is from genome assembly GCA_016214655.1 of Candidatus Harrisonbacteria bacterium. GTDB lineage: Bacteria > Patescibacteriota > Minisyncoccia > UBA6257 > 02-FULL-45-10c > JACROC01. Next base: position 75,693 of record JACROC010000007.1, on the reverse strand, counting down.
AAAATCACAGTAGATATTTTTTAAACCAATTAGATGCAAGTTCCGCGACCTTTTCGAGGGTGCCTGGTTCTTCAAAAAGATGAGTGGCGTCGGGCACGATTTCTAATTTTTTTTCCGCATCCAGAAGTTGCAGTGTTTGCTCGTTAAGCCGAAGAACTACGTCGTCTTTCCCGCCGACTATTAAAAGAGTTGGTGTTTGGATAGTTTTTAATTTTTTTATTTTGACTAAATCCGGCCTCCCGCCTCTTGAAACAATTGCTTTTATATCGGTGCCGAGTCTGGCAGCGGCTTCAAGTGCGGCAGCTGCGCCTGTGCTGGCGCCGAAATAGCCGGTAGTCAAATTATTGGTCTTTGGCTGCTTTTTAAGCCATTTGGTAACCTCTATTAGGCGTTCGGTTAAAAGCGTAATATTAAATCGGTTTTCATACAATTGGTCTTCTTTCTCGGTAAGAAGATCAAATAGCAGGGTGGCGAACCCAGCTTTTTGCAGAATTTCTGCGACATAGGTATTTCTTGGGCTTAGCTGGCTGCTGCCGCTGCCGTGGACGAAAATAACGGCCCCCTTGGCTTTCGGCGGGATTTTAAAGATTCCTTCAAGTGTAATTGATGTAAGCGGAATTTTTATTTTGTTAGTTTCTGCCATGTTTTAATTATATAATAAAAGTGTGGATGTTAAGGGAATCAAGGTTACTTTTTTAGGCACTGGACCAGCTGGCCGGATTCCGCGGAAACAATGTTTTACTCCAGCATGCGAGGATGCGCGAAATATGGGTTCAAAGAGCAGGCGCACCCAATCTTCTATATTTATTGAGTGCGGCGGGCGGAACGTGCTTTTTGATGTTACTGAGGACATTTGGGAACAATGGGGTCTGCTTAGAGATATCAATAGAATTGATGCGGTGTTCATCACCCACGCGCATAAGGATGCAATGGGCGGTATCTTAAGGTTAAAAAATATTTTAAAGCGGCTTGGCCAGGAGTGCATTTTTGTGTTTGCTGAATCAGAAACAATAGCGCGGATTAAAAAAATATTCCGCGATCCTGATTTTATCAATTTTCAGCCGATTAAGCCGGGAATACGGATTTTTGTAAATTCATTGATTGTGGAAGGAATTAGGGTAGAGCATACTACTAACAAAAAAGAATTTCCTACACTTGGATATATTATCCAAAACCACGAGAAGAGAGTTGTATATATTTCCGATGTCAAGAAAGTACCAAAAGGAAGTTTGGTAAAAATGAAAAATGCCGATGCGCTGATATTAGATTCGGCAATGTACAAAAAACAAACGCCCTGGCATATGAATTTAAAAGAGGCATTGGCATTAGTGGATAAAGTAAAACCCAAGCAAGCCCTTTTAACTCAAATCGGAGTAGAGTGGCCACCGCACAAAGAAGCGATAAGGATTGTTCAAAATAAAAATACTAAAGTGAGCGTTGCGTATGACGGATTAGTTTTATTTTAAAAAGGAAACCGCCAGGGATAGCCCTAGCGGTTTTTTTGTTATTTTTTTCCAGGTAAGGGGAGATTTAATTCTTTATATACTCTTTCAAGATAGAACGCATTGCTTGGCGTGAAGCCCGGGTCGCCCCTGACTTCTGGATGTTGGTATGCCCAGTGTTCAGCATAGAAGCGGTTTAGAGTGGCCATGGCTTTGCGGAATTTATCATGTTCTTGGGCGATTGCGAGTACGCTGGCGATTGCAAACCTGCCGTTAAGAGAAAATCTTTCTATCATCTGCTTTGCATCGGGGCGGATGTTTTCTGGGAATTTATCTGTTATAAATTTTTCTAGATTTTGCAGAAATTCCTCTTTGCTTATAGGCTTCGGCTCCCGGCTTTGGGCAGATTCAATCATGGTTTGCCGCGCGTTCTGGTGATCGGCCTTAAAGCGGACCATTTTTATCTGTGAAGTGGTTAAAACGCGGCCATCTGCGAGAGCCATCTCTAGGTGCATTCCTATGCCTATCCAATCGACTTTTATCATTGATCCGCCAAAAGTGGATCCTCTTAAATAGCAGATTTCCGGTTGCGTGACATGTTTGCCGTTACTGGTAACAGCAGCTTTGCCGGATTTCTCATCGATAACTGCGATAATGTAAACGGTATTTTGTGTATGAATATGGGCGAGGGAATTCTTCGGCACATCCTTCAAGGAGATGCCGCCGTCTTCTTCGGACTTTTTTATGAGGGCCAAGAGGTCTGGATCAAGATTCTCTTCTCCCGGGTGTTCCATTTTGCCTCCTTTCAAGGTGCAGTTTACAGCTATTAGCCATAAGTTATATAGATAATATAATAAAATTATCTTTATGTCAAATATAAATAGATTCGCTATAAAAAGAAAAACTGCCATTATAGCAGCTTTTCTTTTGGTGGAGACGACGGGATTTGTGTATTTCGCAAAGATGTGTTATATTATTTTTGGTTCTTATTAAATTAATCAAAGGAGGGTGCCGTGATGCAGACTTATCGTAGTTCGTGGCTAATAGATAATCTTGCAAGAATTTTTATATCAGTATTCGTTTTTTTTGCAGGTTGTGCGACGCCCCGGCAATGCCTTACCCCCTCAGAAAGAAAAGGGATATTGGGTTATGAAATGACCGTAGTCGATCGGGGCCAGTCGTATACTGTTTGGAGAAGTAAATTGGTTCAGCAAATGCAATACGATCTTGGTCTGCAGAATTTGAATGAGACAGCAAAAGATTTAACCTTTACATTGGGATATCCTGAAATTATGCAAGGACATGACGATGGGATGATGAAAACACACGTGACTATTAAATCTCCTTTTGATGGCCAGATGATCCCGGTTCTTATTTTAAGTTCGAAAACTACTCTAAGCGACGATCGAGCTGATGTTGTCTTACTTATTCATGGTCATCATGAATCAATTGATGATATGACAAACGTTAAATCTCAGATGCGAGGTTTGGGTTCGCAGCTTGCCCGCGCCGGTTTTGTAGTTTTGGCACCCGAAATTAGAAGCTTTGGAGAATTCGAAATCAACCATAAGGGGCACGGTGCTTATATCCGAAAGAAAGCAGATGGAGAATTTTTACGAGAAGTTCTCGCTGATATGTTTTCTGTTACGGAGTTCGCTAAACAGCGATATAAGAATTTTCGAAGCCTTAACGTTGTGGGCCATTCACTTGGAGGTTACATTGCCTTACATTTTTCTGCTTTGAATCCGGCAATACAACGGACGGTTATTTCGGGAATGTTTTTCCCGTATGCTTGTATCAATACCAATTATCACCATGCATGCCAACATTTCAGTCAATTTGAGGAAGCTGCTGAATTCTCTGATGTGGCTGGCCTCATAGCACCACGGAAACTCCTTGTTCATTTCGGGAGAGACGATAAGTATTACACTCCTGCCGTAATTAGCATTTTTCATCGGGCTCAACGAATTTATGAAGATCAGGGAGCTAAGGACGCGATCGTTCTTGAAGTTAATCCAGGCAGAAAACATGAGATTAATCCCGAAACAGTCCTTCCCTTTCTTAAAAATTGATTCTAATGATTTTTGTAGAGGTAAATTTTAGTTTGATAGTCAGGCAGAAAAGTTATGGGCGGTTATGGGACCGTCTTTTTTATTTGTGGAGATGGCGGAAATTGCATCCGCGTCCAAATTATACCCGCCAAATTTTCTACAAGCTTAGTTAGATTAAATTTATAGAGAATAACGTTTAGATCTAACAAAATACGCTATTCTCTTTACCGATTGCAATTCGCTTTGATACTCGGTTTATCAAGGCAGAGCTTGATGTATGACACCGATTGGCAGCCTATCAAGCTTTGGCTGATCGATGGCCAGTCCCGACGCTAAGGCCGGGATAAATTACGCTAAAGCGTAAGCTGGCTGACGATTGAATAAGTTTGCACTTATAATTTTGAATTAGTTTTACGAGTTAATTCAGCTCAGCTTGCGAACCTGACAGAAAATAAATTGTCGAAGCTTTTCATCCCCATATTTATTCTTTCAACGTTCTGCGCGCCTCTCTCTCAAACTCTCTTTTCTTAATTGTCTCACGTTTGTCCTGTTTTTTCTTGTACCGAGCTAGGCCGATGGAGATCTTTAGTCGGCGGCCTTTATTATACAACGAAAGTGGCACCATAGTCAAATTTCCTTCCTTAGCTTTACCTAGGAGATATTTCAATTCTTCTTTGCGCAAAAGCAATTGCCGCGTTCTTGATGGTTCATAATCTGGCGGCGAATTTTTAGGCTGATATGGCGGTATCTGGGCATTGATTAAGAAAGCCCCATTAGGTTTTATGATGACATATGAACCAGTCAGATTTGCATGCCCGGCTTTGATTGATTTCACTTCTTGGCCAGTCAAAACCAGGCCCGCTTCATAGGTTTCCAGAATTTCGTAATCAAACTGCGCTTTTCTATTTTCTGACAGATATTTCATTAAGTTTATTATATAGATAAAAAATTGACATCGCTAATATAAGACTGATAACATAGAGTCAGCTTTGTTCTTTGTAGGAAAAAATAATGCGCAGGCCGATGTATTGGATGAGGGCGCGTACACAAGGACAATATTGCATAGATTTAGCGTTGGGTGCATTTCTTGAGATGTTGGAGTTGGATTTATTGGAATGCTGTGATTTAGAAACAACCTCTTGTATGGAACATTGGTCAGAAGATAATCCCGCTTACGGACATTGCGCGGTGATTGCCTTAATAGTTCAAGATTTTTTGGGCGGCAATCTGCTCCGTGCATCTTTGGAGAGTTTTCCGAAATATGCGCATATGCGGAGCCATTATTGGAATCTTTTACCCGGAAATGGTGAACTGGCAGAAGATGTCCATAAGAATTTTATTTTACGCCGCACTGGTCGCAGGGATCAAACGAAATTGATAGATATAGAAGTAGATTTAAGCGTAAGTCAATTTGAACCGGGTATTAGGCGAATAGTTCCGGAAGGAGAAGTTAGAACTCGGGAATATGTTCTTTCAAATCCGGACACCGCAAGGAGATATGAATGGCTTAAAAACAGACTTATTGCAAAAAACCCAGAATTTTATAAGGAAGATTAAGAGGCTTGCGCCTCTTTTTTTATTGTAATAAAAAAATCTGCTTATCAGCAGATTTATTCTTCAGCGTAGCCTAATATTTCAATATTTCCATCTTGGATTTTAATTCTAACTCCGTCTCCTTTCCAGTATTGGCGGCATTCTGCGGGATTAAGGAGTATCCATGGTGTTCCATATCGTTTAGTGTGTATGGCAACTTGGCAATGGTTTTCCAATTCAATTTTATTCATTACTGTACCGGTTGTAATAATTTCTCTAGTTTTTTCGATGATTACGTCGGTGTTGGCGCAGCCAAATAAAATAGTTAAAGCAAGGATAGAGGTAAGGCGGAGGGCTGTTTTCACGAGGTATTTTATATTGAGAAATAACTGATAACAATACTAGAAGGCTTAATATTCGTTGTCAATTAGGATATCATTAAAATAAGCATGGTAGAAAATTTAGAGATACAGATTAAAAAGGTTATAGGAGCAGATACGGAATTTGATATAAGCGCTTCAGAAAAAGAGGAATTCGGACATTATTCCACGAATGTGGCTTTTAAACTTGCGCCGTTGTTAAAAAAGCCGCCTTTTGAGATTGCTAAAGAAATAGCGTCAAGCGTCAAGCGTCAAGCGTCAAGTAAATTTGTGAAAGTGGAAGCGGTGGCGCCGGGTTTTGTGAATTTTTGGCTGAAGCCGAAATTATTCCAAAAAGAATTAGCCGTAATTTTAAAAAATAAAAATAAATATGGAAGAAATAATAATCTAAAAGGACAGAAGACGATTATTGAATACACCGACCCAAATCCTTTTAAAGAGTTCCATATCGGGCATTTAATGAGTAATTCTATCGGCGAGGCATTATCGCGGATTATTGAATGGAACGGGGCTAAAGTTAAAAGGGCTTGTTATCAGGGGGATGTTGGTATGCATGTGGCAAAAGCGGTTTGGGGAATTGATCATTTAGGATTTAAGAAAATTGATTCAATGGCAGATTTAGCCAAAGCATATGCGGCCGGGTCGCGGGTTTATGAATCCGACGAACGAGTTAAAAAGGAAATAAACGAAATTAATAAAAAAATATATGATCGAAACGATAAGAATATTAACAAAATCTATGATAGCGGCAAGGCTTTATCTCTAGATCATTTTGAAAATATCTATAGAAGGCTTGGCACAAAATTCAATTATTATTTTTTTGAAAGCGAAACCGGAAAATTTGGTAAAAAAATAGTTGAAAAAGGATTAAAGAGGGGAGTTTTTGAAAAAAGCCAGGGCGCTACAGTTTTTAAAGGAGAAAAGTACGGATTACATACCCGGGTTTTTATAAATTCTGAAGGCCTTCCGACTTATGAGGCCAAAGAGTTAGGGTTGGCTGAGTTAAAATATAAAAAATATTCTTATGATAAATCCATTGTTATTACGGGTAACGAGGTAAATGACTATTTTAAAGTTCTTTTAAAGGTTATGGAAATTATGTTTCCCAAGCTTGCGGAAAGGACTACGCATCTTTCTCATGGTATGCTGCGGTCGCCGAGCGGTAAAATGTCTTCCAGGACTGGCGATGTTATTACTGCCGAATCATTAATTGAAGATGTTCAATGGTTGGTGCGGAAAAAAATCAAAGACCGGGAATTGAGTAATGAAGAGAAGAAGGAAATTGAAGAGGCGGTGTCAATCGCGGCCATAAAATATTCTATTTTAAAGCAGGCCGTTGGAGGGGACATTATTTTTGATTTTGAAAAATCAATTTCTTTTGAAGGTGATTCTGGTCCTTATCTTCAATATGCCTATACCCGCGCTAATTCAGTTTTAACCAAAGCAAAAGAAGAGGGCGTGCGGCCATCGCTTAAGCTTTTACCTGCCGAGGTTAGCGAAGTTGAGCGGATGCTATGCCGCTTCCCAGAGATTTTAGAGAGGGCTGGTAAAGAATACGCGCCTAATTATATGGTTTTCTATTTGACCGAATTAGCCAGAGTTTTTAATTCTTACTACGCAAAAGTTAAAATTGTTAATCCAGATGATAAATATTCCCCGTATAAAGTAGCTTTAACAGAAGCTTTTGGGGTGGTACTGGGAAGCGGCTTAGAGATTTTGGGTATGGGCAAGCCGAAGAAAATGTAATTGCAAAATTTTTTTACCCGCGTTATTCTATATTGAGCTTTATTGAAAATTCTAAACAGATGCCCGGAAGCCTTCAGGAACGACAGAGTATGATCGTGGAGATGCTCGTCAAGTTTAAGTCGGATTTTGCGGGAATGAAGGCTGGGATTTGGGAACAGGAGAGGGATGCACGTTTTTGTAAGATAGTAGCTGAATTGTTGGCAGATTTTAGGGATCAGGAGTCGGCAGCGGTTTGGTTGAATAGTCCTTGTACTTGCAATGAATGCCAGCATGACCCGCTTCAATCGCTAAGGATGGATTTTTTAAATTCGGAATTCGGCTTCCGGCATTTACTGAGAAATATCAAAGCAACGCGGGAGGAGATTTGGCTGCTTTGAAGGATTTAAAGACCATCAGTATCGGTTTTCTATCCTTGTATCTTGCATATTTAGTAGTTCACAATTCGCAATTGGCAGTCGTCGTGGACAGATGGAGCGTTGATAAACTATTCCATCTTGCCGGCGGTTATTTTATTGGAGCTTTAGCCGCTCATTTTTTAAATATCAGGAGCTGGCTGGCATTTCTCTTGATATCTTTTCTTGTAGGGCTTAGCTGGGAGGCAGCAGAAGAATTTTTATTAAGTCCCTGGGTTGGGCTGTGCGTTTCTTTTGCCAGACCCATATTTATTTCTTGGGGCGATATTGCGGCGGATGTGGCCGGGACTTTCTTTTATCGGAAAATGTTTGGTTCGTTCGAAAATAATAAAATACAAGTTTTTTTAGTTAAGACTAAATCGCTCAGTTAGAGCGATTTTTGTTTGATTTTTAAGATTGCTTAATTAATTTTGAAATGATATATTCTTTTTAGTTATTTGATGAATAAATTTTGGTAACCATGATCCGAATTCCTAATGACGCGCAGTGTAGAGATTATTACTTAAAAAATAAGGTGAGGTTTTCAAGATTGAAGATTGCCTTAGCCCATTGGTTAACAGAGATAGGCTTAAAAAAAATTTTAAAGAAGCCGAGACCAAGGGGACTCAACGCTCTTCGTGAAGAAGTTGGAAGACTAAGACATTATATTTCTTTATTAAAGGAATCTGAAAGATATTATAGATATCTTCAATCAATTCATAAGCATACAGATTATGGCCGCCATTTGGAAAAAAATCATAAACGCTCCTCTGAATGAGGAGTTTTTATTTGAAAATAGCTCCAAACTCTCTTAATATATAAGGATATGTTGCGGGGATTAAAACAACTTAACTTGCCGGAGATAGAGGAAAAAGTGCTTAAGTTTTGGAAAGAAAACCGGATTTTCGAGAAGGCGCAAAAGTTGCGTGAGGGTGCGAAAAAATACCGCTTTTTTGAGGGACCGCCGACTGCAAATGGCCGGCCGCATATGGGTCATGTAGAGGGCCGTGCCTATAAGGATGTGATTCCACGTTTCAAAACTATGCAGGGATATTTCGTTCGCCGGAAAGCTGGCTGGGATACTCATGGCTTGCCGGTTGAAATTGAGGTGGAAAAAGAACTTGGCTTAAAGAATAAGCAAGACATAGAAAAGTTTGGCATTGCAGAATTTAATGAAAAAGCAAAAGCTTCAGTGTGGAAATATCAGGATGAATGGGAAAAATTTACTGATCGCATTGGGTTTTGGCTGGATTTAAAAAATCCTTATGTCACTTATAAAAATGATTATATAGAAAGTTTGTGGTGGGTATTTAAACAAATTGCTAACCGCAGTCTCCTAAGGCAATCATTTAAAATCGTTCCTTATTGCCCGCGCTGCCAGACGCCGCTTTCCAGCCATGAAATGGGCCAGCCGGGAGTATATAAGAAAGTTAAGGATCCCTCAATCTATGTAAAGTTTGAGCTCAAAGTTAAAAGCTCAAGAATAAAAGCTAAAGAACATTTATTGGTTTGGACTACTACTCCGTGGACTTTGCCTTCAAATGTGGCGATCGCAGTAAATCCGGAATTAAGTTATACCAAATACAAAGTAGGTAAGGACTTCATCTGGTCATTTAGCGCACCTCCGGGAGATGGCGGCGCGGAAGTCGAGGTCGTTGAAAAGGTTTCCGGGAAAAAGCTTGTCGGTTTAAATTATAAACCTTTATTCAAAGTTAGTGGTCCGTGGCTGAAGAATAATAAATTTTTTAAAGTTTATGGTGCCGATTTCGTGTCCACTGAAGAGGGAACCGGGATGGTTCATATTGCTCCGGCGTTCGGTGAAGACGACATGAATTTAGTCAAAAGTTTTCAAAAAGAGTTAGTCGGGCAGATACCTATTACTATTGATGAAAAAGGCATTGTACGGAAAGGTTTGCCTGGGCAAGGAAAATTTGCGAAAAAAGCAGACGAGGATATTTTGAAAGATTTAGAAAAGCGGAAAAATTTATATAAAAGCGGAGTTATTGAGCACGATTATCCGTTTTGCTGGCGTTGCGGAACTACGATTTTATATTATGCCCGTTTTTCTTGGTTTATAGAAATGAGCGGTCTGCGAGATCAGCTTTTGAAAAATAACGGAAAGATTAATTGGGTTCCGGAACATATTAAAGAGGGAAGATTTGGAGAATGGCTACGGGAAATCAAAGACTGGGCAATTTCCCGCGATCGTTATTGGGGAACTCCGCTGCCGATCTGGAAATGCGTAAAGTGCGATCATCTGGAAGTTATAGGCAGCCTTCGAGATCTGGATAATCTAGCTTATGCACGGAATAATTTTTTCTTGTTGCGTCACGGTGAGGCTGAACATAATTTGAATGATTTAATTGCTTCCGGACCAGAGAAAGGAAAGCAAATTTCTAAACTTACCGAAAAAGGAAAGAAGGACGCGGAAACTGCCGCCCATAATATTAAAAAAATGCTTGGCAAGGAAAAATTAGATTTAATTGTGACCTCTCCATATAGACGGACCAAGCAGACTGCGAAAATCGTGGCTAAAGGTACTAAGGCAGAAATCATTACCGATGAGCGGCTAGGTGAATTAAACTGCGGCATTTTTAATTGGAGAAAAATTAAAGAACATAAAGAATTTTTTGGAGATTCCATAAAAGAATTTACTAAAACTCCTCCAGGAGGCGAAAATCTTTCCGATGCAAAAAAAAGGATGTTTGCGGCAGTAGGGGATATTAATTTCAAGTGTAAAGATAAAAATATTTTGATCGTCAGTCATGGAGATCCGCTCTGGGTTTTAGCCGGCGCTTTAGGCGGATTGTCTAATGAGGAAATTTTGAAGTCTGATTATCCGAAAAATAACGGAGAAGTCCGCAAAGCAGAATTTCATAATTGGCCGTACAACTCTAATGCGGAATTAGATTTACACCGTCCTTATATAGACAGCGTTTTTCTCCGCTGTAAAAAATGCGAAAATAGAATGGAAAGGGTTAAGGAGGTGGCAGATGTCTGGTTTGATTCCGGCGCAATGCCCTTTGCTCAGGATCATTATCCATTCGCTTGCACGAAGGAACCTATGACCTACGACCTACGACCTACGACCCTAAAAGAATGTACTGACTTCCCGGCTGATTATATCAGTGAAGGAATTGATCAGACGCGCGGATGGTTTTATACGTTGTTGGCGGTTGCGACTGCGCTTGGCTTAGAAAATCCGTATAAAAATGTAATTACGCTTGGCTTGGTTCTGGATAAAAATGGCCAGAAAATGTCTAAATCAAAGGGGAATGTGGTAAGCCCTTGGGATATGATGAATAAATATGGCGCCGATACTGTTCGCTGGTATTTCTATACAGTGAATCCTCCGAGTGAACCAAAAAAGTTTGACGAGGCGGATCTTGGAAAGATGCTGCGGAAATTCATAATGATCATTTATAATTCATTTGTATTTTTTGATACGTATGCAGAAAAAAAACTAAACCCTAAACCCTCCACCCTAAACCCTAAAAGCATTTTGGATAAATGGGTTTTAGCAAGGTTAAATCAAACTATTCAGCAAGTTACGGACGGTTTAGAAAAATATGACGTTGGTGCCGCTGGGAAGACGCTGGAGGTATTTGTCGATGATTTATCCCGATGGTATATCCGGCGTTCGCGTACTCGGTTACAAAGACCGGAGGATCAAAACGATTTTAAAGGAGCATCGGCTGTTCTTAATCTTTGTTTGGTGGAGTTGAGCAAATTGATTGCGCCTTTTACGCCATTTTTCGCTGATGCACTTTTTCTATCGCTGAATAATGAATTAGGAATTACGAATAAAGGAAATAAAAAATCCCACGATTCGAAATTCATGATTCATAATTCAGTGCATTTGCAAAACTGGCCGGAGGCGGATAAAAAAATTATTGATCATTCGCTTTTGGAAAAAATGGAAGAGATCCGGCGTTTATCGAGTTTGGCATTGGCTTTGCGTGCAGAAAAAGGAGTTAAGGTGCGTCAACCGCTTCAAGCGCTGGAAGTTAAAAGTAAAAAGTTGGACGTACGAGATGCAGAGTTATTGGAGATTTTGAAAGATGAAGTGAATGTAAAAGAAGTGAAATGGAATCAGGAATTGGCCGGTGACATAGATTTAGATCTTAAAATAACGCCGGAATTAAAAGAGGAGGGGCTAATCAGGGAATTAGTCCGGGCGGTGCAGGGATTGCGGCATGATGCCAATTATGTGCCTAAGGATAAAATTCATTTAATGATTGAGGCACCCAGAGAACTTATGTTTATTTGGGGGCGCCATAGTAAATTTTTAGGAAAAGACGTCGGTGCTGGATCAGTTGAATTTAAAAGATCTGCCAAATTTGATGCCGAACTTAATACAAAATTAGAAGATCAGCCGATTTGGATCGGCGTAAGAAAGTTGTAAACTTTATATATGATCGATAAATCATTTAAAAGATCAGAAAAATTTGACAGACTTTCTCGGGAACAGGGCCTGGAGGAAAAATTGCCTAAGCTAAAAGTTTATGCGATTCGTTATCATCCACCAAAAGGAGAGGCTCCTGGCACCAAATTTAAAATCGATGAATTTAAAAGTGAGGCTGAGCGAAAGAAGTGGTATGAGAAAGAAGGAAAAGCTATTGAGCGGGTGGATGGAGGGAAAATGGAATTCTATGAAGAAGACTAAAAATATCCTGCCTGGCAGGATATTTTTAGTCGTTCATTTTTTCTGCCCCTGTCAACGTTGACCAATTCTCTAATAATGGCCGAGATGATTCTTTGGTCTCCGGGCGAGTTTCTGGTTTATGCCCGGCTTTTTAGTTGCAGTGGATTCTAGTTTATTGGTATTAAAAGATCTTTTAGACACGTAAGCCTAATCTATTTTTGATTACTTGCATTTTGCTTGAGGCAATTTTTTTAGCTTTTTCCGCTCCATTTGTGAGAATAGATTTTAATTTTTTGTCGCTGAATTTTGATTCGCGGAAGGTCGCCAAGGTTTTGATGGCAACTTCGGCAAGATTAGATTTAAACTGGCCATATCCCTTGCCAGCGTATTTCTTTTCTAGTTTTGGAATTGTTATTCCAGACAATGCTTCATAAATAAGAAGTAAATTGGAAACGCCCGGCTTTTTTTCTAAATCAAATTTTACTTCTGAACCGGAATCAGTGACTGCGCGCTTGATCTTGAATTCTATATCTTTCGGGGGATCATCTAGAAATAGGCAAGTTTCCGGATGCGATTTAGACATCTTTTTGCTGGGATTATCTAAGCTCATAACCCGTGAGGCTTTGGATAGAATTGCCCGAGGTTCAATGAAAGTTTTTCCGAATTTATTATTGAATTTCCTTGCCAGCGTTCTTGTGAGTTCTAAGTGTTGCAATTGGTCTTCGCCCACAGGCACGAATCGTGCATCATAAAGGAGAATATCCGCCGCCATTAAAATGGGATAGGTAAGTAATCCCGTGTTAACCGATTCTTTATTCTCGGACTTTTCTTTAAATTGAGTCATTCTTTCTAATTCCCCCAATGGCGTAATAGTGTTTAAAATCCAGGCTAATTCCGTACACTCAGGAATGCGTGATTGGACAAAGATTTTTGATTTTTTCGGATCAATCCCGGCCGCTAGATATGCCCTGACAACCCCCAGAACCTCCTCTTTTTTTTCAGTCGGATTAAAATCAACCGTTAATGAGTGATAATCAACAATTATAAAATAACATTCATATTTTTCTGAATTTTGTAGCTCAACCCAATTTTTGATGGCGCCGAGATAGTTGCCTAAATGCAATCTGCCATCTGGTTGCGTGCCAGAAATTAGAATTGGTTTTGACATTAGATTTCTATAAGTACCGGAAGCACCATTGGTCTCCGTCTAGTCTTATTATACAAGAGTTGTCCGATTTGGTCGCGGATTAAGGTTTTGATATAATCCGGCTCCGGGTGGGTGTGGCGGGGGATACGGATTAAAAGAGATTTTAACTTTCCACGAACGTCGTCTAATAACTCTTTATTTTCTTTGAGGTAAATAAAGCCGCGGGAAATGATGTCCGGAGTTTTTAGTAAGCGGCCGGTTTCGCGGTCAATTGTAGATATAACTACGACCATTCCTTCTTCCGCCAGCAAGCGGCGGTCACGGAGAACCACCTCTTCAACGTCACCAATACCAAGGCCGTCAACCATTACGTAATTAGTGGGAACTTTTTCTTGGGTAGGAATAAGATTGTCCTTAGTTAAGATTGCAACTTGCCCATTATCCAATATAACCGCATTTTCTTTAGGCATACCCAGTTTGTGGGCAATCTTGGTTGCCGCTTTTAACTTGAAATAATAGGCGTGGATCGGGACCATAAACTTCGGCTTTACTAATTTTAAGACCAGCTCGATGTCGTCTGCGAGACTGTGGCCGCTGGAGTGAATATCCAGCAATTTAGAATTATAAGTTTCATCTACCTGCCGCGCGATATTGTCTTGTAAAAGTTGGACACTCCGTTCGTTGCCGGGAACGACTGAAGAAGAAAAGATAACCGTATCTGATTTTTTAAAATGGATATGGCGGTGTTCGCCATTGGCCATCTTGGTTAAGCCGGCATTGGGTTCTCCTTGTCCGCCGGTGGAAAGAATCATGACCTTATTGTCGGGATGTTGATGTATCTCTTCTACGGCGATAAAAGTCCCCTTCTTAGCTTTAATATGGCCTAGTCTTTGGGCGATTTGGATATTATCTTTCATTGATCTTCCGTTAGGCGCAACTTTTCTTCCATGTTTTTCAGCTAATTTGATTATTTCCGCGACGCGAGTGAGTAGGGAGGCGAAAGTAGTGAGGATTATTCTTCCTTTGGCGGCGACAATCAATTTTTCCAGTTCGTCGGCGACTACTTCTTCAGAGATGGAGTGGCCCTCAAAATCCGCATTGGTACTGTCTAAGAAGGCGGTATGGATTTTTTTATCGGCCAGCCGGGCGAATACTTCCGTGTTTATTGGATTATTTTTTCTGTCATATTCAACCCGGAAATCGCCAAAATGCGCCATATTGCCAGCCGGAGTTTCCAGCACAAAACCAACTGCGTCCGGAATGGTGTGGTCCACATAGAAGAATTCAGCGGTAAAATGTTCAGAGATGGCAAGCCGGTCGCCCTCTTTTACGATTTGAAATTTTGGTTTTGGAAGATTTGGGAATTCAGAAAAGCGTTTTTCAATCAGCGCTTTGGTAATTTCTACGCAATAAATAAGAGGATTCCCGATTTTTTCTATTATGTATGGCAGTGAATGGATGTGGTCATAATGGCCGTGGGTCAGAATGATTCCCCGGATATTTTTATTTTTTGGTTCCAGGTAGGTAACATTCGGTATGATGTAATCAATTCCAGGGGTTTCTTCTTCCGGGAATTGAATTCCGGCGTCAATCATAACTATTTCGTCTCCGTATTCAAAAAAGGCGCAGTTGCGGCCGATCTCTTCCAATCCGCCTAGCGGGACAAATCTTAAAACCACCTCTTTTTCTTCAGATGATTTTTTTCTTTCAGCGGTCCGTCGGACTGCCGGTTTAAATATTCTCTTTGGTGCTCGTATCATATGCTTACGCTATTGCGATACTAATATACGAATTCATGCTAATGATACGAATAATACGAATCAAATTAGTATTATTAGTATAATTCGTACGTATTAGTATATTGGTATCGCGTTTGTTAATTATTAATTTTCGTGCCCCCGAGAGGATTTGAACCTCTATGGCCTTTCGGCCGCACGCACCTGAAGCGTGTACGTCTGCCAGTTCCGCCACGGGGGCAAATATTATTGGTAATGATTTTTATTTAAAGACTCGCCGCGTTTCTAGATACCATTTGTTGATGTCTTGGAATCGCTTTGATGGGGTAGTAATGATTTTTTCTTCAACCCCCCCAAGATTTTTTGGTCCCGCATAAAGATAGGCTGGCGAATAGAGAAAGATCGCCGGCTTATCCTCGCTGATTAATTTTTGCAATTTAACTAGATCATCCTTTCTGGAATTTTCATCCGGATTTTTCCGGATGGATTCCAGCAGGGCGTCGACCTTTTTATTGTCGTAGAGGGCCAAGTTGAGGCCCGGATAAAATCTTTCCGAGGAATGCCAGAAGGAAAAAATATCCGGATTATTTCTTAAGATATTTCCGAAAATTATCATTTGGTAATTTCTAGTTTTTATTACTTCATTAGCGATATCAGCGGGGTTTAAAATTATCGGGTTTAATTTTATTCCTATTTTTTCCCAATCGCTTCTAATAATATTTACAGTTTCTACAAGGAATGGTATCTGCGGCACAACAATAGAATACTCCAGTGATGCCAGTTGTTTTCCGATTTTCTTCTCCCGGACACCAGTTTTTTCATTTTTTAACCACCCCTCTTCATCTAATAGAGAACCCGCTCTTTCGATAGAAAATTCATTGCCGGGATCCGCGGATAGTTCGTAACCGTTTATAATCGGTAAAATTGGTTCGTTTATCACGGTTGCTTTGTTGCCGAAAATTTGATCGACGATTTTTTGTTTGTCAGTAGCTAAATTCAACGCCGATAAAATTTTCTGGTTAGCAAGAGTGGGGGCGCTATTCTTGTTGATGAAAATGGCATAATATTGCGGAATTGATTTTTCGAATAATTTATATCCCAGCTTTAATTCTTTGAGGTTATTTGGATTCAGGCCGCCGAAACCATCAACCTTTTTGCGATTAAAGGCCTTAAGCAGCTGATTACTGTCTTGATAGAATCTGACAGTCAATTCTTTAATGTAGGGTTTTTCGCCCGTAAAATACTCGTTAGATGCCAACAGATAATCAGTTATAAAGCCATCACTGCGCTTTTCAAAGGAGATATATTTATACGGACCATTGCCGGTAGGTTCAAGATTAAAATTGGATAACCGAAAGTTTTCTACCGGTATGGTTCCGAAAATATGCTTTGGAATAATTTTCAGATCTTTGAGGTTATCTAGGAAAAAGGCATACGGAGTTCTAAGGGTAAATTCAACCTCTCGCTCGCTGATCCGGTCTACTACTATTCCTTGCCAGGTTAAAAATAGCGGCGAACGGCTGTCGGAATTTTGTATGGCATCAATGGTGAAAATTACATCGTCGCTGGTAAGCGATTTTCCGTTGCTCCAGCGGAGGTCCGGTTTTAAGATTACATTCCAAGTTTGGCCGTCGGCGCTGACTTTGTAGTTCTCGGAAAGATTGATTAATCCGTCGAATAAAAGCTCAATAAGATCGCGGTCGACATCATTAGTTCCGGCTAGTATCGGATTGATGGCAATGGGCTGGCCGACAACGCCCTCCTGATAACGGCTGCTCCTGACTGGAACTTCTACGGTGGAATTCCGAATGGTAAAGATGGTCCAGAGTGCACTGGCGGCTAAAAAAATAGAAAATGCCGCCCAAAATATATACCGTTCGGTTTTCGTAAAACTATTAAAAATTTGATATAGACGATTCATTTCAGATTAAAAGCAGTGTGCCGCTTACTAATGAAACTGATTCTTGCAGGCCAAAATCCATCCTACTTGAAGTTTATAAGATTAGGTCAAGAAGAGCTAAGGCGGCAAAGGCCGTTGATAACAAAATTGTGCCCCAGAAGATAAGTTTTTCTAATCCTCGCCGGGTGTGATAAAAGGATCCCTCGCTTTCACCCCCAAAAACTCCGGATAAACCAGAAGACCGCTCTTGGAGCAGTATTAAGACTATTAAAAGAATTGAAACTGTTACCTGTGCAATTGGAAGATACATAATGGCTAGTTATTAAGATAAGAATTTTGCCGAAAAATGGAGTAAAAGATTTACGCCCGTCATAAGCAAAGTTCCGTATATAAGAGGTTCAATTCCTGTTATTGTAACATTCTCACTGAGAATGTCAAGGAGGTAGAGCATCCCGGCATTAATAACCAAGGTAAATAGGCCGAGAGTCAGAATCACTAACGGGGACAGAATCATTTTTATCAATGGCCGGATGTAAATATTGATAAGCATAAAAACACCGGCCGTAATTAAAAGATTCACGAAATTATCAGTTAATTCGAATCCGGGTATGAAGTTTCCGGCTACTACCAGCGCAATAAGATTAGAAAAGAAAGAAAAGATAATTCTTGAAATAAAGCCCATAAATTGATTATAGCATGTTGCGTGACCGAATTTTCCGGTGGTAGCGGATCGCGAAATTATGGGTATTTTGAATTGCCATTCCGATAAGTTTTTGGAATTCTTCCGGAAGCTTGGTAATCGGAATCGGATTTTTTTCTAAGCCGAAAATCAATTGCTGCGGTTTAGCGAAAGAAATAACTTTGATAACATTTGACGCCTGACCTTTGACATTTGACCTTTGGATTGCTTTTTTAGCCGCATTAAACTGTGTGATTCCTCCATCAATAATAATCAGGTCTGGATATGGCCATTCCGGGTGATTTAGCCGGCGAGAGACGACCTCTTCCATCATCCGCGGATCGTCTTCTGTATAACTGCCTTTGATTTTAAATTTTCGCCACATATTTTTTTCTGCTTCCCATTTGTTCTTTTGTTCTTCTGTTTTTTCGTTTTTTTGTCTCACCCAAGCAGTCATCGCTCCCACAGCTTCTTTGCCGGAGAGATGGGAGTTATCGTAGCATTCTACCTTGTTAGGGTTTAGGGGATAGGGATTAGGATATAGGTTTTTTTCTTTACTGTTTTTATCTTCTAAACCCTTAACCCTTAACCCTCCACCCTCGAGATATGGTTCATGCGCCCAGATTTTTTCTAAGACCAGTAATTCATACGGATCCTTAAGTTGGTGGATGAAATTTTTATTTTTGCCGGTAAGAATATTTTTTATCTTTCGGATATTTTTATTATATTTTTTAATCAGGTGTAAGTTGTTAGTTGTCGGCTGTTGGTTATTTTTCTGGCAGCAGTATCCGGGACAGTTGTTGATTTGGGCGTCGAGGCAAAGTCGCAAGTGTTGATTGTGGGTGCAATACGGAAAGAATTTTCTAAGCAGGCGCAGAATTACTTTAATTGCCCGTCCTTCGGTAAATGGCCCGATGTAATTAGCGCCGGGATATTCATTGAGCTGATGAGATAAAAATATTCTTGGAAATTTATCTTTGGTGATAGCGACATAAAAGTAATTTTTATCATCGCGCCAGAGAACATTGTAGATCGGTTTCAGATTTTTAATCAGCTGGGACTCTGTAATGAGTGCTTCGATATTTGAGCTGAGTTTAAAAATTTTTAAGTTGTTGGCTTCACGATGCAGAGCCTCAGTTTTAAAATCAGTTATTTTCAGATAGCTTTGAAGACGATTTTTCAGATTGGAAGCCTTCCCGATATAAAGAACTTCTTTTCCAGAATAAAATATATAGACACCCGAATCTTTTGGGGCATTTTTGATTTTTGTAACAATATTAGCTATCATATATTTCAGTTACTCACAAAATAGAGATAAGGGATAGCAATGTCAAGAACTCGCGGCGATATTTATAATCAGATTGGTATGCGGGCCGAAAATAATGTTGCCAAGAAATTCGCAGAAGCCGGAGTTGAGCCATTTCCGGAAGTTGATCTCGGTAAAGCCTCCTTTGTTTCGGGAATCCCGGAAAAGAGAATTTTGCACGCTTTAAGAAATCGGAAATTGAGAGGGCGAAGGGTTGGTGATAAACACATGATAACAATTGTTGATCTTTGGTATTTCGCAGTTTCTCTTGAATCCGATGGGATATTAAATAAAAACCGCCGTTAAGCGGTTTTCTTATTTTAAAATTTTTAGCAGGCTTTGGCCGGTCATTTCTAGCGGCTTTGGGATGTCTAAGATTTCCAGAATAGTTGGCGAGACATCGGATAAAATTCCAGCCGTTTCTCTTTCGGAAGTTTCTATATCACCGGGAGATTTTTGTTTTACAAACTCGTTTCCGATAATATAGATCGGGACTGGATTCGGATCATGGGTAGTAGTGGCTTCGCCGGTTCGCGGGTTAAGCATTGATTCAGCATTGCCATGATCGGAGGTAATGATTAAGACCGCATTATTCTGGAGCGCGGTGCGAATGAGCGCCCCAAGAGAATCATCAACTGTCTTTATTGCAACCCTCGCCGCTTCGTAATTGCCGGTATGCGCTATCATATCCCCATTAGCGTAATTAACTAATATAAAATCAAATGCCTTTTCTTCAATTGCCTGTATGACCCGCGAGGTAATTTCCGCCGCTTGCATTTCCGGTTTTTCATCGTGGCTTACTACCATTCGGGATGGTATTAAAACTCTGTATTCATTAGGAAATTGCTGTTCTTTTAATCCGTTGAAAAAATAAGTTACGTGAGCGTATTTTTCGGTTTCCGCAATATGCAGTTGTGATTTACTGTTGTCTGCCAGGACTTTGGCAAGTGGATTATCGACTTTTTCCGGCGGGTAGGCGACCGGAACATTGAATTTATCCATATAGCTGGTCATGGTGCCGATATAAAGATTAAAAAATTGTTTAACCGGGAATTCGGAGAATTCTTTTAAAACAAAAGACGAGGTAATTTGCCGGACGCTGTCTTCCCGGAAATCAATAAAAAGCAAGGCGTCGTTATCTTTAATGGCCGCATCCGGATCTATCACATGCGGTTCCACGTGCTGGTCATTGGAATTATTTTCATAAGTCTTCATTATTACTTCTTCCACGGTATTGGCGGTTGGGGCGTTGCCTATTAATGCTTGATAAGCTTTTTCAGTTCTGTCCCAGTGATTATCCCGGTCTAGGGAAAAATGCCGGCCGGATATGCTGCCAATTCGCCAGCCGCCATCTGCCGCCGCCTCCAGTCTTTTTAAAATTTTTAAACAAGATTTGGGATCGCTGTCTTTGCCATCCGAAAATATATGCAGATTGATTTTAGAAACTTGGTATGCCTTAGCTAATTTAATAAGGGCGACTAGGTGCTCAAAAGAAGCGTGAATATTTCCCTCAGTCAGGAGGCCGGCGATATTTAAGGCGCCGCCGCTATTTTTGACATGCTCAAATGCATCAAGGAACACTTTGTTTTTGGCGAAGCTGCCGTCTTGGATGGACATGGTTATTCTTGGAAAATGCTGATAGAGCACTTTACCGGCGCCGATCGTCAAATGGCCGACTTCGCTGTTACCCTCTTCGTTCCAGGGCAGGCCGACAGAGATGCCCGATGCCTGAAGTGAGCCAACCAGAAAATAATTTTTGATGTAGTCTATGTTCGGCGTGCCTTGAATGTAAATGGGGTTAGTTTCGTCTTTTCTGCCGACGCCCCAGCCATCCAGAATGACCAAAATTGCTTGACGCTTCATCATAGTTAAATTATAATATAGAAAATCGAATTAATTAAAAACCAAGTTCCTAATAAATTCATTAAATAATGAAATACTTAGCGAACAAAAGAATATATGCTAACCAATCCATTCGTGTGGGTGTTTTTGCTATTGGGTATTGCCGCCGGGTATTTTATTCGCCAGTACGTTGCGCAAAGGCAAGCTAGTTCTGCTGAACAGAGAATTAAAAATTGGCTGGAAGAAGCTAAAACTCAAGCCAAGGAAGTTGTTTTAGATGCCAAAGAACGTGCGGCGAAACTTTTAGAAGAAGTTAAAACTGAAGAAAAAAGCAGGAAGACCCAGCTTGATAAGCTGCAAGAGCATATTTTAAAGAAAGAAGAAACGCTGGAAAAACAGCTGGCGGATTTCACTTCTCAAAAACTTAATTTGGAAGAAGAGATGAAGCGGTTAGTTGGCGAAAAAGCTGCTATCGATGATTTGCGGCAGAAAATAATGAAAGAACTGGAAAAAGTTGCCAGCTTGTCTTTTGAAGATGCAAAAAAACAACTTTTGGAAAAAGTTAAGGAGGAATCTAAAAACGATTTATTAGTCGCTATGAGCAAGCTGGAAACTGAAAGGCGGGAAGAAATTGAAAAGCGCAGCTTGGGAATCATTACTACCGCAATTCAGCGTTATGCCCGTTCTCATGTCGCTGATGTGACTACTAGTGTTTTTCATCTCCCAAATGAAGAATTAAAAGGAAAGATTATCGGCAGAGAAGGAAGAAATATCCGCACTTTGGAAAGATTGACTGGCGTGGAAATCGTGGTGGATGAAACTCCAGACACCATAATGCTTTCTTCCTATGATCCCTTGCGGAGAGAAATTGCCAGGATGGCATTGGAGAAACTGTTAAAGGATGGGCGCATTCAGCCGGCTAAGATTGAAGAAAAGGTTGAAGAGGCCAGGCAGGAATTGAATAAACGCATGACGGAGATTGGAGAAAATGCCACTTTGGAAGTCGGAGTGGTTGGATTGCCCAAAGAAATCGTCCAGTTGTTGGGCAGATTATATTTCCGGACCAGTTTTGGCCAAAACGTATTAGTGCATTCAATTGAGATGGCTCATGTGGCCGCAATGCTGGCGGCGGAACTTGGCGCTAATATCGAAGTCGCCAAGAAAGGAGCTCTCCTACATGACATCGGAAAGGCGATTGATCATGAGGTACAAGGGACTCACGTTGAACTTGGACGGAAGCTTTTGCAAAAATACAATATTGACGAAGAGGTAGTTAAGGCCATGCAATCGCATCATGACGAATATCCCTATTCCAATTCAGAGGCTTATATTGTTACGGCGGCTGACGTCTTATCTGCCGCACGGCCGGGAGCTCGCCGGGGAACGGTTGAGAATTATATAAAGCGCTTAGAAGATCTTGAGAAAATCGCTACTGGATTTGCCGGCGTCAAGAATGCCTACGCGCTTTCTGCCGGCCGGGAAATCAGAGTCTTTGTTATTCCGGAAAAAGTTGATGATTTCGGCGCTTTGGAGATGGCAAAGAATATTGCCAATAAAATACAGACCGACATGAAATATCCGGGTGAAATCAAGGTGAACGTAATTCGGGAGATGCGCGCAGTGGAGGTGGCTCGGTAAGGAGAAAAACTTTTCTTAAACGGCAACAGCACTTCCGCTCGGGCGATTTCGTCATTTCGCTCCTCAACCCCTCTCGCCATGCGCGTTCCGCGCTCTCGTCCTTCGGACTCGGGCTTCGCTCCAGAAGGCATCAAGCTGGTTTTATTTTAGCTTTGGAAAATCTAACCTCGCTTAGTTGTTATTTGGGGGAATTTTAAATTTGACATCCGGATACACTTTTACTAATATATTAGGTAGCATTATTTCAATAGAAAATGATGAAGGATGGCCAAAAAGAAAGGCGTCACCTTATTTGAGTTTGCGGATTCTATTCCTAGGATTTTAACGATTAAAAGATTATCAACGCCAGACTCTCATTTTTTATGTTTTTTTGAGGGATCAACGGTACTAAAGAAACGTAAAAGAATATATTTTGGTCCCGAAACTTATGGTAGCGGTTCTTCAGTTGAAGAATCTATGAAAGATTATGTAAAAGAATTGCGAAAAGGAAATTTTCTAGTATTTTATGATGGAGAAGAAGGGATTTGCATAGGAGAATTTTCGATTCCTAGAAATTTAATTTTTTAAGCACTTGCCGCCTGGTTCGCCCAGCGGTTTTTGTTTTTAAAGATTACAGATTTTGTTATACTTAAAAGTAACTTTATAAGTAATAAACAATGGTCGAATTATTAGGTCGTAGGCAATAGCCCGTGGTTCGTAGAAAAATCTACGCCCTACGTTCTACGAACTACGTACTGAATTTATATGACTAAAGAAGGACTTATTGAGGTAGTAATGAAAGTCGCCAATTGTGAAACAAAAAAACAGGCGCAGATAGCTACAGATGCTGTTTTTGCGGTTATTACTAAGTCTCTTTCGCGCGGAGAGGAGGTGACGGTAACCGGTTTTGGGACTTTTCGGACTGCTAAAGCCGCAGCCCGGACAGGCAGAAATCCGAAAACCGGAGAAACACTCCAGATCCCGGCTTCGGTTCGGCCGAAATTCAGAGCCGGAAAAGCCCTAAAGGAAGCAGTTAAATAAAATAATCCCCACATAAATTCATGTGGGGATTATTTTTGGATTTTGTCTTTGACTAGATTGCTTATATCCAGAAAGGCGGCGTAAGCTATTTTTATTTTGCCAAGCGATTTGGCCACCAGGGCCTTTGGCGGCTCTGAATTTTTGAAGCCGAATATTTCCAGAAGCGAACGCGCCATATTTTGCGGGTATAATGATTGGTTGATTATCTGGATATTATTTTTCTCCGCTTGCTTGTTAATTTCTTCGGCTTTTTGCAAACTGGATTCCGCAATCTGAATGAGATTATCAGTATCTTCTTTGGTGACCAATCCGCTATTTTCCAATTCCTCTAGATCGGCTTTGATTTTCGCCAATCTTTCTTGGGCAATAGCCAGCGTTTTTTGCTGCTGGAAAACCAGCACAAAAGAAATTATTTTTTCTACTTTGGGGCTGTAAACTATATTTCTCCAATTTTTGAAATCAACAGCAAGCCGCTTTACTTCTTCCAGAGTTTTGGCGGCCGCAAGCCTTTTCTGCATTTCTTGGTAAGCATTTTCGTTCTCGGTAAAAATAGATAAAAGTATTTCCCGCGCTGTTTCCTGATCTTCTGAAAGATTTTCCAAATTATTGAGCTTGTTTTTCAGATCTTTGTCTTCCAAAAGGGTAAGGTCAAAAATTTTCCCCAAGGCCTCTTTGCGGGCCGTGGCCTCTCTTTGCCCCCGTTGTTCGTCAGTTAACAGGCGATTATTTTCAATTTCGCCGATACCTTCAATCTTCCCGGCGACTTCCCGGAGTACCGACTTCAGATTTTCTTGGGCATAGATACGGGAAAAAGGCGAAAACAAGCCCAGGAAAAGGCTTGCGGTAAATACCAGAAAGAGTTTTTTGAAATTTACGTTACAGATCATGTTCATAGGGTTAGTTCTTTTAGGAGTTCGTCCAGCCTTTCTTTATCATTATTTGTTTTAATTTCATCGGAAGTGGCATTCAGAGCAATTTCAATCGTTTTTGCCGAGTTTTCGTAATATTCTGCCTGCGAAAGCTGAATTTGGATGTCGAAATTTTCAGATTCCTCCTTTAGCGTCTGAGGATCGAGGTTGGAAATGACGGCGGGAGAGTAAATTCCGCGGCTAAACATTGATAATCCTCCGACTAGCAGGAAAATAAATATTATCGCCAAGCTATAAGCGGCGCCATATTGAATGGTATCCAAAATCCTATTAAAGAAAGTCGGATAGCTAATTTGCTGGGAATTTAAAATTAGCACCCGTGAGCGTTCTCGATATTCCTTATTTGGTTCGATGGCCTTAAGCCTCGAGAGTAGTTGTTCCATAGTCGTTTAATTGGCTATTTTTTTCGTATAAAGACTTTAATTCTTTTAATGCACGATGCTGTATTAGCCGCACCGCCCCCTCGCTTTTATTGAGGATAGCGGCAATTTCTTCATGCGACATATCTTCCACAAATCTCATTATCAGAACATCTTGGTATTCTGGTTTAAGCAGGCGAATGATTTTTTGTAATTTTTCCAGTGCCAGCGCCGTTTCCAGATTTTCCGGATAATTAGCATTGATTTTTACCAACTCTTCATTAACGGCCTCCAATTGGATATTTTTTTTGGATGTCCGGTAAAAATCTATAACGCCGTTTTTGGCTATTTGATAGAGCCAGCTGGAAAAAGGGAATCCTTCGTCTTTATACCGATAGATACTTTGCCAGGCATTTAAAAACACCTCATGCGCCAGATCTTCAGCCTCTGCCCGATTAGCCACTTTCAAGAATATAAACCTGTATATTTTAGGCAAGTAATGGTCATAAAGAAGCCCAAAAGCCTCTTTATTTCCCCCCTTTGCCCGCTGAATATGTTTTTTTTCCTCTTCTAACATAATAGAACGAATGACGGGAGAATCTATTTCATGCCACATTTTTCCCGTCCTCTATTACCATTATATCTCACTATAATGATAAAATTTAAAATCCGTACCAGATTTGGCACGGATTTCCATATTTTTATATATTATACAAGATTATTCTACCTGAGGCAAGAGTTGGTCGGCTGGGCTTCCGGTTTCCGTTGTTTCTGAATATACACCCTCGGCTTCTTTTGATAGATTCTTGAATCCCTCGAGGGCCGGAGAAGCTGGCCCCTGCAGCTGTTCTTGGATGTTGGCTAGGTTGGCTTTTGGCCGCGCTTCTTCAACAAAGCCGCCAGAATTTCTTTTCGGAGTATAGAGAAATAGGGAAATTCCAGCTGCCATCAAAAAGAATACAGCAGTTATTGATTTTCTATGGAGTTTGTCGTTAGCCATAATTATTAAAATTGATTAGCTGGAGCGGGTAGCGGGAGTCGAACCCGCATCTTCACCTTGGAAGGGTGACATAATAGCCGCTATACGATACCCGCTTTTGTGAGATTAGAATTTATTATATCCAAAATTTTTTAATAAATAAAGGCCTTTTCAAAACCCCTTTTCCGGGCTTATAATGGATTAAATGACTTTAAGAAAGAGTATGAAAAGAACAGTCACATTGGCGCTTCTTATTGTAGCGTTTTATTTTACCGGTTATTATTTGATCGGCATAGGTTTTGTGCCGGATAATTTTACAGAGGCCAGAAGGCAGGGGGCATTAATTGCTAAGGATATTGTAAAATCCGCGGAAGAATCTCTTGCTAGATTGAGTGAAATTTCCGAGGCAGATCGGCGTAACCGATTTAACAAGGCATTGGAATTGGTTAGGGCAGAACTTGATCAAGCCCAAGAATCCCGGAAAAAAGCTATCAGCCTTACCGCCGAATTAGATAAGATGGCCCGCTCGGCGGCCGGTATTAAACCGGTAAAAGCGAGAAATGTTGTAATGGAAGCGGTTGGCCACGAGGTATCGCTTATAACTCATCTGATAGTCTATAATGATGTTCTTAACAGCTTGCTTCAAACCCTGGTTTTGAAATTTTCCGGGGATCTTAAAGACAATACCAGCGTTCAGGCATTAATAGAAACAATGAACGGAGAGACTAAAGAGATTAATAAATTAAATGATTTATATAACCAAAAAATGAAACTTTTTGACGATTTAGTCCGAAACTCATCTTAATAATAATCTCATAAAAAATGACCCCGACATTTCTGTCGGGGTTCGGCATTTTAGATCAGCCGCTGATCGTTTCTGCCTACAATGGGCAGGATGGGAGTCGAACCCATATGTCCCTACGGACAGGGGATTTTAAGTCCCCCGCGTCTGCCATTCCGCCACCAGCCCATTCTAAGCAGGAGTTATGGACGGTGTTGCTTCTGTTTCCTTCTTTCGCGGCGCGCTTCTCTCCGAAGTAGGATCTCCAGTGGATCCCGCGCTCCGTACCGGGCGTTGTCCGAGACTAGCCAGCGGCAGCATCCATCGATATTCTCCCCAGAGATCAACTCAAGGGGGATATAGTCCTGCGGTTGCCGTTGGTTTCGCGCTCCCAGTTCCTCGTCTTCCAATTCTTCTCTCGGAACGCAGAGGAATTGGGGATCATCGATGACCCGCAGGTCCCATTCTTCCGTGATTCTTGGTTGGCGCAAGTATCCTCCGTCGGCTGTTGATTTTCAGTCAAAGGGTGCCAGCCGAGTTATAGGCTGGCATTTTTTACTTAGGCCTTACTAGGGCCAGTCCATTTTTCCTCCCACACAAGGTTTTTCCTCGTGTTTAGCAGGCTCCCTTCCCACCCGAAGCAGTTTTTAGCCACCCCAGCATTCTGGGAAGGGGCAGCGCTACGGCCAGTGCATTGGCGCCTCCTCATCGAAGCACTTCGGGGATGCACGTCTCGTCTCCCGGCACCAGGCGACCCTTATTTAGGGTGGCCGGAGGCCGGAAATTGGTAGGTTTGGTTGTTTTCAAGGTTCTACAGCGTATAAAATATAATATAGCATACTATATTTATTTTGTCAAGTGTGCCGCGGGAGTGAATCGAACACTCGACGCCAGCCTCTTCCGAAGCTATTTGGACTATATCATCACCCAATTATTTAATGGGTGTCAGGCGCTTCGTCCCGCAGAGCGGGACTACTCCCATAAAGGGATAGTCTCTACACCTTCCGCGCACATAAATTATTATGTGTGTCGGCTTGGCTCGGGATTGTTTTAATCTCTCGATTAAAGTTTTCCCCGAATTCACCTGATTTTTCAATCCATTTTACAATGGAAAGCCCCAAAGAATTTAGGGCTGCGCTCTACCACTGAGCTACCGCGGCATCATATTTAATATATTACTAAGAATAAAAAGAATTGCAATAATTAATTATCTCGGTAGAACAATATATGCTATACTAGAAATATATGGAAATTTGTAAATTGTGCTGCAATGAATTTAAAGATTATCAAAAAAAGGGAAGAAGCAGGTGCGGATCGTGTAATACGAAAATAAGGCGGTTTCGAGCTAAGGCAGCCGCGATTAGATACTTAGGGAATAAATGTATAAAATGTGACTGGAGTGGCAATCAAGCGGCATTGCAATTCCATCACAAGAATCCACGAGAAAAAGAATTTACTATTGGCAATGTAGCGAATAAAAGCTGGGATTCTATAAAATCTGAGCTACAAAAATGTATGTTGCTTTGTGCAAATTGTCATATGATTGAACACGGCACAAAAGACGGAGATAAATTTTTAAAAGAAGCCTTTAAATACAAAGGTAGAAAGCTAGAATTTTGAAACAAATTTATGAAATTATATTTTGCTTACGACGTAGATAAAGATGTTGAAAACACCATAAACGGAACAAAAGCAATAAACAGCAAGAAACCAACAAAGTTTCAAAATTTATTTACCGAAAAGTACGGCGATAATTTTGAAGCAGAAAAAGTCAAAGCTTTTATTCAAGAACGAGACAAGGAAAGCGGCTTTGACGTGAATAAAGAAATTGTCGCTATAGAAGAAAGATGGAAAATTGCCGAACCGATTTTCATTGAACGAATGGGAAAAATATTTGGGATTTCTTATACTGTCCCGGTTATTACTATTTATCTGACGCATAACGAGCGTTGCACTTACAATACCGTGAAAAGTTATTTTTTTGTTAAAATCGGCTCGGAATTTTCCACTAACACGATAATGCATGAACTGTTGCATTTTTACACTTGGTATATATTCGGAAAAGAGTTGTTGGACAAGGGACTTTCTAAATTAGTTTACAACGATATCAAGGAATCATTGACGGAACTACTCAATCTTGAATTTTCCGATCTGATGAACGGAGGGGCAGATATCGGATATCCTCAACATCAAAAAATGCGTGCCCAAATACGCGAGATGTGGAAATCTCAAAAAGATATTGGAGTAGTTATCAAAAAGTTAGTCTCTGAACAAACAAAAAAATAAGGCGATTGAGCCTTATTTTTTATTTTGTGCCCTCGGAGGGAATCGGACCCCCATCAAGACCTTAGAAGAGTCCTGCTTTATCCATTAAGCTACGAGGGCATAGACTGCTTATTATAATTCTTTTACTATGTAAGCAGAAGCTTTAATAAATATATAACAAGAAAAATGCGGAGGGGCAATGTCGCCGCTGCATTTTAGTCATTCTAACGGCGAATGCCGGTGCGAGATGAAAGCTTATTGGATTGCGTTTAGTATCGGCATAGCGATCTTCTTTTTTCAGTTAATCGGCGCCTATCTCTCCGGGAGCGTAGCTTTATTAGCTGATACCTTTCATGTCTTTATAGATTCCTTAGGGCATCTCTTGGCAATTTGGACTGCTTGGATGGTGGCTACCAAAAATTACGCCGGAAAGAGAGTCAGGGCTTTCAGTAGCTTTATTAGTTGTTTAATTCTACTTGCCACTGCGGCGTTGATTTTCAGGGAAGCCGGCGAAAGAATGGTTGATCCGATAGCGGTTAAAAGTCACCTATTGCTTCTGTTCGCAATTCCCGGGGCTGTGGCTAATGGATTATCTATGATTTTCATTTTTAAAATAGTAGAGCCGAATATAACCAAAACTGCTCTGATGAGGCATATTGGCGTAGACTTGGGCCAGTCGTTAGTGGTGATATTGGCTGGGTTGGTTTTAATATTAAAACCGGGTTGGAATTTAATCGATCCGATTTTATCTTTAGTCTTCGCTGCTATTACTGTATTTCTGGCAATTCAGACTGCGCTGAGTGGAATTAAGCTTTTAAATAATTAGTCCCGGAAAACGGGACTTTTGATTTTTCGATTTAAAAATAGTACGATTTGTACATTCGGACTGTAGTATAATGGTAGTATATATGCTTTGGGAGCATATGGCCTGGGTTCGATTCCCAGCAGTCCGACAAATAATAAAAACCGAATTAATTTCGGTTTTTATTATTTTTTGTTTTAGGAATCGAACTAGCCTCACCCCGTATCAGGAAGATAGGAGCGTAAGCGACGTAAGAAACCGAAGGTGTCTTAAGCGGGGGTCGGGGTGAGGCGGAAGGGTTCGGCAAGCTTTTGGGCTATCCAGCCAAAAGCGCAGCGAAATTCCCAGCAGTCCGACCACTTGACAGAATTATTAAAGTATGCTATATTTATATTGTTACGGTGGATGAATAATCCATTGTGGCATCAGTACTTTGATGTGAGACAGTAATGTCTCAAGAATGTTAAGAGGGGGTGGAGTCATGAACCTCAAGAGCATCAGCCGCAGCTTGCTGGATCTCCTTCGTATCTCCAAGGGGAAGAAGGTGGAGGAGCCGGTCGTCATCGTGCCGCTGCCGCCGCTCATGGTGCGGTTGCAGCTCTCGCCGCTGCCGGAGCAGCTCACCGGCCATGAGCAGGCACTGTTCGTCCGCGATGAGATCGCGGCGCGCTTCCCGCGGAAGGTCAGCCGGCGCGTGCTCAAGAAGATCGCCAAGTACTACGGGGTGGACCTCCGTGGCCATGGCTTCTTCAAGGCGATCCCCGATCGCCCCACGATGCTCGCGGTCGTCTGACTCAGTTCCCTCCAAATCCTGCGGTCCTCGCAGGTGGCCCCAACAGCAGTTGGGGCTTTCGTATTTCTAGACTTTTTTTAAAAAAAAATGTAAATTGTTAGTAGTCATCTGTCATGTGTTGCGTCTTATTTGTCAGATGTCAGAAAGATATGGTGCCTATAGTTTAATGGTAGAACTCCTCTCTGTGGCAGAGGTAGCGAGAGTTCGATTCTCTCTAGGCACCCAGATTTAACTTTATTCTTATTTCCTGATATGATATTCATCAGCAGTTAACGTTCTTTGAAAAGGGGGGCAAAAATGAAGTCGATGAGAGCATTTCTAAAATCCGCTAAGCATTTAGCACAGCTATATTTTTTATCAGTTTTAATCACGCTAGTGTGTCCGGCTGGCGCCCTGTTGATTTTCCTTCTGCCTATTAGCTGGGCCGAGACTGTTATTGTTTTATTTTCTATGTCGCTGGCTGTTTTTATTATGATACTGATTTGGAAATATTCGATTGCCCTAAAGGCTTGTGTTGGTCAGAAGAAGTTGGCGGAGGCAGCGTCACAGATACGGTTATACATGGGAATTCTAGGATTAATTTTATTTTTTGGTGGTATTCCAATAAGCTTTTTCATATTTGGAGGAGGTTTCTTCGAAGGTTTTCTTTTAATGGCCATCGGAGAAGTGATTGCCGGGTCAGTTTTCAATCCTTGTTAGCCAAACCAAATCCGCTCGTGAACGAGCGGATTTTTTATCGCACAAGATTTGACTAGAAAATCTTAACCTATTTTCTGAAGGATATATATTAAAAAATGGTAGAGGGCATCAACAAGATAAAAATTAGGCTTTAGGAACTCCACTTTATAAGCCCGTTAAATAGATTCGCGCGGGACCTCACATCACTTACTAGACGACCCAGATTTATTTGACTTTTTCTAATTTTTTCATTAATATTGATTCAAAATCTGCAGATTGGGGGTAGGGTGTATTTAGAAGCAAATCCGCCTGATTATCGGAAGATCGTTGAAAATTTAAATAAATTTGCTGATTTCGCTAGAATATTGATTCAAAAAGTAAACCCGCCTCCTCTGCCAGAAATTGAAAGAATAGATAACTACCGCAAGAGGCACTTGGAGATATTTTCTAAACAGACCGACTTCTCATCCCAAATACATCAAGAGGGCGAATGTTCATGTTGTTATCAGAATTATCCGCCGATCAAAGCCCATGACATCTTTTATCTTCTTTTAAAAAACCCTAAATTCAAATTTCCGGAACCAGACTTGGAGTGGTTGTGTACAGAAAACACAAAGGAAAGCGTGGCAAATTTAGAAGGTAAGCCTCGAAGCAAATGTGTTTTTTTAGGACCAGGTGGTTGTCGATTAAAAGATGATCGTCCAGCGATTTGTTTAGCATATATCGGATGCAAGGGCCTTACGCAATCATCTCGTCAATTATTATCTATTTTAGCAGAAGAAATGGTAAAGGAATTAAGGGGCGGTATGGTATCTCTAGTTTCGGATTGGTGGAGAAAATTTCTTGAGTCGATTACGAAATCAAATTGTATTGAGGGGCCGAAGTCGAAGTATAATTTTCTTTTGGGCGACTTTAATCAGCGATACCGCCGACAGAGATTTTCCAAAAAGCACTTTTCGGAATACACGGAAAGGGACTTGGAGGTTTTTTGGGACGTGATTTCTTCAGATGATGATTGGTGGAGATTTGTTGATAAAGTTATGAAACTTTCAGTATAGAATTTATGAAATTAGAAACCGCTATCAAATTTGAGCGGTTTTTTCTTTTATAAACTAACCAAACAAGTTCTAACATCCCACACGATGGCACCCAGATTAGTTTGACCTTATTTATATTTTCTTGTAATATATTTTCAGCAGTTGACGTTCATTGAAAAGGAAGGTGACGAGGATGAAGAAGTTATTTTTGAGCTGCATTGCATTATTACTTTCGAGTTTTGTTTCTGCGGGAACGGTTTCGAGTCCAACCTTTAAAATGACTGATGGCTATTTCTACATCTTAGGAGGTACTCCAATTCATCTTATTCATGAATTAAAAGATTATTATGTTGAGCGAGGAAACGAATTTTATCTCACCATTGATTTTCAACTCTTTTCAGAGAAAGGAAATCCTTGTACGAGTAAAAACGAGAAAAAATGCAGGTTAGTAGTGCAGTTTGTAGAAAGAGACAGTTCGGATAAAGAAGTAGTTGTTAGTTCTCGATACATTGAACGTTATTGGAGTAAAAGCAGTGGTATTGGTTGGCCAGATGTGGTGCCACGGAAAATTTCTTCCGATAAAGCTACGGTTCGTGTTCTTATAACTAAAGAAGATACTAATATCGAATATTTTCGATTCGATATTCCTCTTGCGGTGCGATAATATCAAGCCGCTTTTTAATTTATAAAACAAGTTCTAATCTGCTCCGGTTGTCAACCCAACCAACTTTATTTTTTTATTAATTTTGAATTCATGAGTTACTATTATTTATTGCAATATCGGACAAATGATTTATTATAATAATTATGGAAACATTTGAAAAAATTTCTGAAGAGGGCAAAGAAAAGCCTATTAACACACAAGAGAAAGATTTGCAGTATCATTTCGGGGGTATTATGGAGGAGTTAGAGTATCCGACGAGTAGGCTAATAGAGCAGTTAAAAGAAACGATCGACGCTGGAGAATACGATATGCTGATTGGCGATGACGCAAGCGGTAGAATTCCGACGTTGGTAATGAAAGATATCATTAGCAGCAGAATGAGGGTATTACATCCTGATCTTACTTCCGAAGAAGATAGAAATCTTTTAAAGACTCGTTTTATTGCGAGCGGAAGACATAATGCTAATAAAGAGCAGCTCATTGCCTTTTTCAGGAAAATAAAGTCGGAAATCAAGAAAAAGGCGTTGATTGTCACAGAATTCATGGCTACTGGCGCGAGTATGGAACAATTAGCGGAAATTTTGGAGCAAGAGCATATCCCGTTTGATATAGCTTCGATCGCGTCGCATAGTTCCAAACGAAGTTATCAGGGAGGAGGCTATTTTCTTCCGTCAATTTTGGGAAGGCGTGGATTATTTATTGGTAGCGAGAACGCTAGTGTACCTTTTTTATATAATGATAGTGATTTAAGTGGTGTGCAAAAAAAATCTAGAGGACAACACTTATCTGCCCACGCGGAAAGGCCTGATTCTGTAAATCAGGAAAGGACGGGTCAAATTAGAGAAGATGCGCATGTGTTAGCAGACCGAGTTCTGAAGGAAGTTTGGAAAAATAAATAAGTTCAAGAAATATCTCAGCAATTCGAACTATCTTTTTATTAAAAAGGCGTATCGTGGGGGTGGGGTAACTGAATTTGTGCTTAATTTGGTTCAAGCATCCTCTCCGATGGCACCCAGCGTAAAATTCTAATGAAATATCTATATAAATCAAAGACAATTTGGTTCTAACTCGATATACTTTTGATATGAAAAATATCATTGAACTCAATATTATTTATCTTGCATTTTTAAATCTTGTTGTTATAATCAGCGTTAGTTACTTTAGGATATAGCGAGAAGTCGAATGACGGTAATGATGGTAAAAGACCCGCTTGATTTGAGTCCGGCAGAAATTCGAAAATATCGCAAACAAATTATTCAGACTTTAATAAAGTATGGGAGGTCTCGTGAACGCGCAGTTAAAAGTGCTGACCGTTGGGAAAAGGCTCTTCTCGAGACAAAACTTGAATTCATGCATTAATAATTCAGCCGCCAAAGTAATGGCGGCGTTTTCTTTTCAAGAAATACGGTGAGTAGCAGGGTTGGGTAACTTTGCTTAATCTAGTTCTAACATCCCACACGATGGCGTCCAGATTTTTTTGTCCAGGCTCAGATACATAGTGACCACCTAGGCTTGTAAGGTAATAACATCTCTTGTCGGCGATCGACTAGTTTGCTGCCTATCTAAATATTCATTTGGGGCCAGATAATCCAAGACTTGATGGGGTCTGATATTATTCCGGGGATTGACGAAAATAACCAATTTGCTATAGTAAAGTTACTAAACGTGAAAGGCATCCTATATGGGTGCCTTTCGTATTTTTATTCCATTTTTAAGCGATTTTTAAGATACTCAAAATCTCTAAAGTTATCTCCCGCGAATTGCCTAATTTCTTTAGCCGTTCGTTTGCCTCTACCTAAAATAATTACTTCCCTGCCTTCTTTTTTAAGATATTTGAGCACCGGAAGGAAATCTCCATCGCCGGATAATACTATCACTCTATCAAAATTCCCTTTTTCTTTCATTAAGTGAAATGCCATATCTACGTCGCAATTTGCTTTTCTTTTAGTTGAACCATCTTCTTGTTCATATAACTTAACTGGTTTCAAAAAAAGTCTGTAACCAAAGGTATCAAGACGAATATAAAACCTTATTCTCTGTAAATGTCTTCCGATTAGTATTAACTCCGCCTCATTTAGTTCCTTGGCTTTATCTTTAAGTAAGCTGTTTAAGTGCTTTTCTAGTTCTTTAAGCGACACTGTTTCACTTTTTTGATAATCGTATACGAAGTTATGTATTTCAATGCCGCCAAAATAAAAAACTTTGCTCACGTCATATTTTTCTTTCAGGTATTCCAAAAGTTTTTTATAATCTATTTTCCAACCCAAACTCTTTTCTCCTCCATAAAAGAGATTTGATGCGTCTATGAATGCAAAAGTTTTCATATGACAATTTTACACTAAGTAAGATATATTTAACAAATAAAAATATAGTGAGCTATAGAGTGGGGTAATTAAGCTCTCAGCTCAGGTATATAAATATATCTACTTTGTCGTATAAGAATAGTCCTAACATCCTCTACGATGGCACCCAGATTTTTCAATAAAAAATCCGCTCTTGAGGAGCGGAGAAATATTAATCTAGAATCACCTTAACTACAAAAGTTAACCAGAAGATTATCAGCATCAACTGGATAAACCCGAGAAAATAGGCACCTACTCCCAAAAGAAGAAGGTTTTGCCAAAATCCTTCTGGCGCTAATAGAAATTTAACTGCCAGATATAACCAGCAGGGGGTAAGGGCTATAGCTAATGAAAAGACGGTTACAACAATCTTTAGCAGGGTTTCTTTCACCTTGCGCCTCCTTTTTCAAAAAGTTTTTACAGCTGACGATATATTAGCAGAAAAATTTTAGTTTGACAAGTGGTCGATTTTGATATATTGTCTTCATCAGCAGTTAACGTTCGTTGAAAAGGAGGTGTGGGATGGAATTCGTGGCGAGCTGGTGGTGGCTGTGGCTGTTATCTTTCGTCTTTTCTAGCGGTTACGTAATGGTTAATCAAGTTCGCCATATGAGGGGCATGGTGAATGCGGTAGATTTCGAATCGGGTAAGAAAAGTTTTACTTCCGGTCTTGGAGCATTCGCTGCTGTTGGACTAGTTGCCTGGGCCTCGGCATTACTCCTTGTAGTTTCTCTTGCCATCAATTTATTGAAGTATTTTCAGGCATAAAATTTTCGCCCCTATCCCGGGGCTTTTTCTTTTTAACTAACTATTTAATAAGTTCTAATCTGCTCCAGTTGCCGACTTAAAATTGTTTTGGGTATTTTACAATGTTATATTAATATATATGGAATTTGAAAAGCCGGAGAAAAAATTAGTTAAACTTGAAGGAAGACTTCTTTCTCAGGTTAAAGATAAATATATAGAGGAATTAGAAAAAATGGTTACCGATCCTCAGGCCAGATTTTCACAAGAAGAATTAGAATTAGTAAGTAGATTTATCATGGGTAAAGAGAAAATTCCAAAAAATCACAAATGGTTTTATGATACTCTGATAAGAGTGGGACAAGATTTTCGCTTAACGCCAGATGAGATAGATGTACTAATAGATGAATTTTCGGAGTAACTAATAGGTTCCTGCTCTCTTGGGCGAGACTTGCTCCGCGCTGCGGGGCGGCTAACCCGATCCAGTTGCCAACCCGCATTTAAAATAAAAAAGAGCTGCCCTTAGCTCTTTTTGTACCAATTATTTTCTAAACGCTTACGCAATCTGTTGATATGTCTTCGAAGACTTTTTACATCTAAATTATGAATCCTTTTCTCCGCTTCTTCTAATAACTCTTTTTCGGTAAAAGATGTTCTTTTTTTAATCTTATTGGGAATAATTTGCAATACAGCTTCTAAAATAATATTTTCTGGTGAACCGCCATGAGATACCCCATCACTATTTTGTTTTGCCCATATTACCCAAAGAAGATGTTGCGCGAGTCTTGAGTTGGTGAATCCTTTTAATCTTTCCATTTCAGTTTCCCTTTTTTAGTTTTGAATTTTCTAATTGGAGGATAACTTAAATCACTTCTCTTTTCAAGAAATGTAGTGAGTCGCGGGGTGGGGTGACCACGAAGTGGGGCATAATCTAGTTCTAATACCCGCCTGCGCAGGCGGGTCCTCTACGATGGCACCCAGATCTATTTTACTTTCTTTTTATTTCCTGCTAATATACCCGTCAAGTAGTTAACGTTTGTTGAAAAGGAAAAAGAATGAAGCAAGCTCGTGACATTTCCGCTAAGGGATTCGTCCCAAAGCATTTTGGATGGGTTAAAGTCGAGAACCTTGAAGATTTACACAGGCTTGGGAAGAAAAAGCTTATTCGACTTATGAAATACTGGATTGCTTCATCGGTAAAAGCACGGGAGAAATTAAGGTTATTTCAGAATCGGTATATGGGACAGGCCCAATACTGGGGATCGTGGCAAGGCGATGCTCGTTGGGGTGGCGAAGCGCAGTATTGTGGTTTAGGAAGGTACACAAGAAAAACTCACCGCACTTTTCTTTGGCAAAAACTCCCTTCTATTGAAAAATCTAAGTATAAAGCATTGTATCGAGAAGTGAGTGAAATTGAGACAAGAATAATTAGTTTACAAAGTCTTTTGAGAAGTCTGTTTAGTCTATAAGAGTTTTATTTTTCCGTATGGTCCGCCCAGCGGTTTTTCTTTTGACAAAATATAAATTCTTAAATAATATATGAATACTTTCCGGTTCGTTCAAAACTGAAAAAAAGGGGGGGGATGGAAACTCTCAATAAGGCTTCTATTGTGAAAGTTTGGAAACGAGGTATTCAATTTGCTTCGACTTTGGGTCGTGCTTGGGAACACGAAGAAGAGTGGTGGACCGATAAACATCACGATCTTCATGCAATCTTCACAATTGTCGAGGATAGATACGGCAATAGAAATCATCGGCGGGAAGTTAGATTTGATATCAGTTGGTCCTTGGTTTGTTACTGCCCATGGACACTAAGGATTCAATTTGATGGCGAAACAGTCTTTGAGGCTTATGAGATTCGAGATTCTGATATTGAGCGTGAAAGACGAGAGGCTTCATTGCAAAACAGAAAGCTTCCAATGATTATCAGATTGCCTTCCGGCGGTCAAATTAAAGTCAAGTATTATTATCCAGGTCCGTGGGAATGTTTCATATATCCAAAAAAGATTAAAAAGGGGAAGAGACTTTGGAAATTACGTGAGAAAGAATGGAAGAAAATTTCAGGAAAAGACTCTATCTACGTAGGTCCACCCACCAGACGCATGATGTATTTTAGGGGTTGATGCGAGGAGGGATAGTATGGCAGAAAACCAAGACGTCCCCGAAACTAATACCGATAAGATAATCAGAAAATACGAGTTTCGAGGGAAAGAAATCATTTTCTTCAGGGCATTAGTGCTTGCTTATTCTTTTAGGATTGATGAAGAAACCAGAGAAGGTTTACTTACAAAAACGTTAGAAGTGATTCCTTTGAGAATATTGGAAGCGGCCCTGAAAGATTTAGACGAATTGAACGAGGGGACAATGCGGTGTCATTAATAGAAATTTTTTTCCTGATGATTTTTGTGATTTCCGCATTAATCGTGAGTTTACCGTTAAGTGTAAGGTTTTGGTATTGGCTTTTGGCGCAAAAATTGGAATTCAGATTCATACCCTTTCGCTGGAGAGAAGAAAATTTTTCTCTTTTGTATTTGCCTGCAATAGTCGGTTTTGTGGTTTGGCTGGCCTTCTGGATAACGGCTGCGATATTTTTTTTCAAAAATTGACCGCTTTAAAGGCGGTTTTTTCTTTTGACAAAACATAAATTTTGAAGTAAGATATTTATCAGCAGTTAACGTTCGTTGAAAAGGAGGAGCGACTGATGAAGAAAATAATCTTTGCGGCGATACTTTTATTTCCATTTTCCTGTAAAGCAGTGGCTCTGGAGTTACCGAAAGATTCTTGGATCTCGGAAAATATAATTAAAATAGAGCCATACCTTGAGCATAAAGGCGAACGATTCCCTTCATTCGAAGAGAGAAAGAAAAATGAAATTCATTTGAATTTAATTGGTGAGGGTTCTAGGGAATTAAGAGAATATCGGGTATCAAAAAATATAAAAATGGTAGTCTTTGCTAGTGTTGATTGCGGTGTAGAATTTTGCAGATTAAATTTACATATTGAAATTTTGAAAAAAAGAATATTTTTAAATTATATTACTATCCATGATATAGGGGCTCTTACCATTATAAAACCCCGGATCAATTTCGAAGATGATTCGTGGAATGGTATATCTGTATTAGACGGAGTTTTGAATCTTAATAAAGACGAGCCGCCGGAGAGATTCGGAGTTTATTGTTTGTTAGTGCCCAAGAATAAGAATTAAATTAATATCGATTAACTCAACCGCCCCATAAAAGCGGTTTTTTCTTTTGACAAAACATAAATTTTGAAATAATATATTCATCAGTAGTTAACGCTCGTTGAAAAGGAGGAGGGTAATAGTATGGGGCTGAACGAAGAGCAGCTTAAAAATATTTGTAAGCTCGGGAAGGGTGAGGTGACTTGCAGTTTTTTAGGAATGATTCCTGGCAGTGGGTTTAGTTGTCTTAAGGGAACACCAGTGGAGGCAATAATCTGGGAGCGACGAGATTCTGGTAAAATGTCGGCTAAAGGAGATAATTGCTCCGGGCCCCCTAATTTTATGAGTCAAAAGAGTGATCCGAAGTAAGATCCTCGCAAAAGCGTAAGAGAATTTGCCGAATCAAGGGACTGGTCTAAGGAAGAAACGGAAAAATTAGAGCGTGATTTAGTGGATAACCCACCGCTTGGCAGGAAAGACTATGAAGAAGCTTTAAAATATTTTTCTGAAAAGTGGGGAGTATCCGTGGAAGAGGTTAAGCGTAGGCTAGATGGTAAGTAATAATAAACATTTATCCGTCCAAATTTGGACGGTTTTTTCTTTTATAAACTAACCAATCTAGTTCTAACATCCCACACAATGGCAACCAGCGATTTGCATTCCTTTTAAGATTTGATAATATATCTCTAAGCTAAGAACATTAAAAAAGTAAAAATATGGAAGCTTTCTGCGGAACGCTTTTGATGGGCGGCATGATGCTCCTAATTTTGTTAGTTTTGATTCTTAAGGGAAGGGATCGATTAGTGGCAGTTAGTGCCATAGCGATGATAGTAGTAGGGATATTTTCACTAATACATTCTAATGCATCTTTGCAGAAAACTAGGGGGATGCCCAAGGAGTATGACCGGAAAGGCATTGCTAGTACAACTTTTGCTGTTCGTACAGAGCGTTCAGTAATCTTTTGTACGGATAATGTATTTGGTCTACCCGAGGATAAGCACACCCTCTGCTTTCAAGAGCCCTTAACCGCAGTTCGCGATCCACAGAAACTTCCTTTTGCAAAAGAAAATTGTGGGCCAGCTATCAGTTGGTCCCGAGATGAATTGGAGCGTAGAATGGGTCTAAATGTCTACGAAACATATTTGTCGGATTGCATGGGGAAAGAGAAGAATAAACCACGACAAATTCATTAACTCGGTTTCAACCGAGTTTCTTATTTACATATCA
The DNA here is from genome assembly GCA_016214655.1 of Candidatus Harrisonbacteria bacterium. GTDB lineage: Bacteria > Patescibacteriota > Minisyncoccia > UBA6257 > 02-FULL-45-10c > JACROC01. Next base: position 35,455 of record JACROC010000007.1, on the reverse strand, counting down.
ATACTCCAGGAGTAAGTCGAGTGTTTTTCTTTTATAATCCCACTAAACTGGTTCTGGTTCGACAGATTCACCACGAGTAACTTGATCCAGTTGCCGACCCATCGTTAGTTTTTGCTAAAATATCATTATCTAATGAGGATTTTTCAGTTCTAACCTGATATACTTTTGATATATGAAATATGAATTTATTGTTGTAGATGCCCAAAACTATTTTTTCTACAAGAAGAAGGACGGTAAATACATACAGAAACCTTTAATAAATTTTTTTCAGAAAATTCTTTTTCCTTATTTAAAAAAGAAAGGCATTAAGCTCAATGAGATAATTTCAGATTATCGTCAGCCGCGACCCGGAGACTCTGGAAATATGTGTCATCCAGGAGATTGGGGTTATGAATCGGTTATCCCTATGGAGTTACGAAAATCCCAGTGGATTAAATGTATGAATTCCCCGATTTGGGTCAGAGATAATATCGGATTGAAAAACAAGAAACCGGGCTTGCCGTATCCTGATTCCAAAAGATTTGGTCGTTGGATCGATAAAAATATTGGTGGTACCAAAAAAGTTAGTCCAATAATTTTTGGATTGACTATTGACTGTTGTGTTCTATCGACAATTCAGGAGTTTCGTTGGAGGGGCTATAAGCCAATTGTTATAAAGGAAGCGGTAGCTCATTCGAACGGAAGTGAGAAAGACAAGGAAGCTGTTTTAGAAAAGTCTGCAATTAGTTGGTGGGCAAATGTGCTTAGTTGGAAAGACGTTAAAAAATTACTGAATTAAGTTTTGGAATATAAATCGTCGCATCGTTCCTCCCAACACAGTTCTAGCATTATTCACTAGACGACCCAGATTTGACTTTAATTTTGTATTTTATTAGTCTTTATTTAGTTTTATATTTTTTGATTTGGGTAATTAGTGTCTACAAGGAAAATTAAAAAAGGTTTAGCTATTGACGAATTGACAGTTATTTACCAGCAAGCAGCTGATGGGGGATTTTGGATAAAGGAATTAGTTGGTCAGCCCGGAGCTTATATGGCGACTGCTATACCAATCAAAAAACTCAAACAATTGTTAAAATACGCCAAGAAAGAAAAATCAGTAATTGGAGGTAAAAGAATGAAAACATTGCACGATGTATATAATTCTCTTAAACTTGGTGATGTCGTTAATCTTGGCTTGGGGCTTCCCGGCAGCGGAAAAACTCGTGAAGAAGCATGTAAAAATGCCCTTGAAGCAGCAAAGAAAGAAAAGTAAGGACGGGGTAAAATTACCCTGTTTTTTTATTTAACTAATCACCAAACAGGTTCTAAATCTATCTGTAGACAGTTCTTAAAAAGATTTTAGATTGTGTTATAGTTATGGTTATGAAATTAGAGTTTAAACAAAAATTAATAAATATTGCACGTGAAAAGATAGAAGGCAATGATTCGTCTCACGACTTTGAACACGCCAGAAGAGTTCTTTCAAATGTTGAACTAATTTCTAAAGTAGAAGGGGGTGATTTAGATATATTAATTCCCGCTGCATTATTTCACGATGTTGTAATATATCCTAAAAATGATCCGAAAAGTAAAAATGCGCCACACGAGAGCGCATTAATGGCTGGGGAAATATTAAAAATGGAGATTGATTACCCCCCTCACAAGATCAGCGCCGTAGAAAATGCAATAAGAGAGTGTTCGTTTCATAAAGAGTCAGCGCCAAATGATACGGAAACAAGAATTTTACGAGATGCAGATAAATTGGAAGCGACCGGAATTATTTCAATCATGAGAACATACGCATCTTGTGGCCAAATGAATCGGCCATTTTATAATTCGGACGATCCCTTTTGTGATAACAGAAAGCCCGAGCCCTTTAAATATGCACTGGATTTATTTTATGATAGATTACTTGTCGCAAAAGATAAGATGTATACAAAAACCGCAAGAGAAATAGCAGAAAAACGGACAAACTTTTTGAAAATTTTTATAGAAGAATTAAAGAGAGAATTAAAGCAGTAAGAGTTTAAATTTTATTAAACAAACTTGATAACCAGATTAGTTCTAACATCCTCTACGATGGCACCCTGGATTTTATTTTAATTTTCTTATAAGATATTTATCAGCAGTTAACGTTCGTTGAAAAGGAAATAAATGAGACAGCAGATAAAGCTTTTTTCTGTTGAAAATAAGAGCATCGCAGAATTATTAAGGTTAGACGAATCTATTTATCATATCGATTCTGTTGCGGGAATGTTGGAATGGGACCAGGAAGTAAATATGCCCAGCGGTTCAGCAGAAGCCAGGACTGCTCAGTTAACAGAATTAAAGGTTGTGCTCCACAGCAAAAGAATTAATCCCAAAATTGCTGAACTTTTAGGAAAACTTGAAGATGAAATCCGAAGCGGCCAGGAATTTACTCCTTATGACCGAGCATTAATAAGAGTAATGCACGAAGAGTACGATTCCAAAACAAAAATACCCCTGAGTTTAATCGAAGAACTATCGAGAGCTACTTCTAGCGGTACCCGTAATTGGATTGAGGCAAGAAGGAAATCTGATTTCGGTTTATTTAAAGATGACCTTAAAAAGATTGTCGCTCTTAAAATAAGAGAGGCAGAATGTTTGGGGTATCAAGATTCTCCATACGACCCGCTTCTGAACCAATTTGAACCAGGCTTCACTGTTCGTGCCGCCGAACCTATTTTTGCAAAATTGCGCGATGAATTAATTGGTATCGTTTCACGTTCTTCAGACACGTCAGAAGATTATTCATTTTTGAATCAAAAAATTGACTCTCGCCTTCTTGATCAATTTGGACGTGAAGTACTGACGGCGATGGGTTTTAATTTTGCAATGGGCAGACTTGATATTTCCACCCATCCGTTTACCATTGGTCTTCATCCAACCGATATACGAATCACCACTCGGTACACTGAACCTAATTTTACGGAAAGCCTTTTCTCAATATTTCATGAGGGCGGGCATGGATTGTATGAACAGGGTGTTGATCTCCGATTGGCCGCTACTACACTCGGAAGGATAAAATCGATAGGCATTCATGAATCTCAGTCCCGTCTTTGGGAAAATAATGTCGCTAGAAGTACGTCATTTTGGAAGTTTTGGTATCCGAAACTTAGTGCGAGAGTTCTAAGCAGCGGTTGTTCGTTGCCGCCGCTTGCCACATTTTTGCGAGCGATCAATAGGATAAATCCCGGAACAATACGAGTGAGTGCTGACGAAGTTACTTATAACTTGCACATTATTGTCCGTTTTGAAATTGAAAAGATGCTCTTGGCGGGCGAGTTGAAAGCTGAAGATGTTCCGATTGCCTGGAATGAGAAGATGGAGAAATACCTTGGCGTGAAGCCACGCACCGATGCCGGGGGATGCCTTCAAGACGTACATTGGTCAAATGGGCTTATTGGCTATTTCCCAACATATGCTTTGGGAAATATCTTTGCCGCTCAATTAATGCATACGATTAATAAAGAATTTCCTGACCTGAATGAAAGAATCGAGTCCGGCAACTTACAATTTTTACAAGAATGGTTAAGGAGAAATATCCATGAATTTGGCAACACGTATTCATCCGCAGATCTCATAAAGCAAGTTACGGGCGAAGAACTTAACCCGACTTATTTCACGAATTATTTACAGCAAAAATTGCAGACATTTTTTGGATAATATTCAATCCAAAGAAACTTTTAATCTACCGCCAAATAAAGGCGGTTTTTCTTTTCAAATAAATATCAGACAGGCTCTAATCTGTTCCAGTTGCCGACCCAGATTATTTAATAAAAAATCCGTGATATAAGTTATGGTTTTTGTTTGACTATACAAATTTAATCACTTACTATTCTTACTAGTCTTTATTAAAAACTTAATACAAGGTTATGAACACCGAAAGGCATAGGAACATTGTTCTGGCTGGTTTGATAGTAATGGAATTGCTGGCTGCAATTGATACAACTGGCGTAACAGTAATGGTTCCAACATTACAAAGTTATTTCAACGTATCGGGACAAGCTGCTGGCTGGCTTTTGATGGCTTATTTAATTCCGTTTTCTCTTTCATTAGTTCCGACGGGTTATTTTGCAGATAAACTTGGCAAACCAGAAAAAATTCTTCTATGGAGCACTCTAGGCTTTGGAATTTCTTCTCTGTTATGTTCAGTTGCGCCTACCGCTAATTCATTAATTTTATTCAGGATTATGAAAGGAATAAGTGCAGGCGGTATGTTTGCTACCGAGTTTGCTGTAATACTCAAATACTGGGAAGAGCCTAGAAGGACCGTAGAAATGGCTGTAGCTGGATTGGGTCTCGGTGTTATTATTGGACCGTTAGTGGGGGGAGCCTTTTCCTCCGCTGAATTATGGAGGTATTTTTTCCTGATAGGTTTTGTGTTATCGGTAGGAAGCTTCGCTGCTTATTTGAAGTTAAACAATCTCGTTCCTATTCCTCGGGAAATAGATGAATCAACGACTGAAAATCAAACTTCTTTACTGAAACTGATAGCTTGGGGATCAATACTGGAATTTATTGTTGCATACGGGACCCAGGGATTGAATCTTCTTATAACACTTCATGTCCAAGAAACTTTAAATAAAAGCCCATTATTTAATGGATTAATTCTTACTGTTATTGCTATAGGAATTTTAGTTACTAATGCATTGGGGTTAGGAAGTAAATTATTTAGAGATATTAAGTCTGCCGCCTGGGGAAGTGGTATTGTTCTCGCAGTTTTAATGTCGGCTATCAGCTTGCTTACTAATTGGGTAAATCCAACCGCATTTGTTGTATATCTTTTAATCGGAGCAACTCTGGGTATCTCTATGTCCACAATTGAATTAATGATTCTACAATCTGTTCCTACATCTAGACTGGCATTAGCTAATGGTATATTGATTGCATTGATGCAGGCGGGATATGCCTTAGCGTCTGGAACTATTCCTTTATTGTATCCCGTTCTAGGAGTACAATCTGTTTATGTATTAGCTGTTAGTATTGGTGTTTTGGCACAGGCATACTTAGCTAAAAAATAAAAAATCCGCTTTTAAAGCGGTTTTTGTTTTTAAAAATTCATTCCCAATCTTACTCCGACACTGGTTTCTTTTTTCCGGTCATTCATTCCACTTAATGGCGCAGTAAATTTGAGCATTGGAAAATCTAGCGAAAAAGGACCAAACAATTTTCTATTCACATTAACGGCGTATTTGAAAAGCCAGCCATTATCAAACCCGAATGCCCCGCTGTCGTGTATAAACATTAACTCTTCGCCTAAGCCCATCTTTGGGTTTATTTGGTACAGATGTCGTAAACCGGTTCCCCAATAGAGTCCGCCTTTGGGATAATCTCCTTTGGCTGATATTGCCGGTTGAACTTTGGCAAAGGGATTTAAAATCTGTGTTTCGGTTAAAGACAAAACTTTGCCTGCCTCGGCATAAGGCAACACCACATCCCCCCTCGGAACATTCAAGATATCTACAATATCCATGTACAATATTCCGATATTTAGCGTTAATCCTTTAATGTCTCCTTTCCAACCGGCGGTGTAATCAAGTTCATCGTCCAAGCCGGAAGAAGGTCCGCTGCCGTCCATTCCTATTGAATGCCACATATCCAGATAAAATCCTTTGGGTAGGTTAATCATTAATTCGCTTTGTAAAACCGGGTCGTTATGAAAAACCATCCCGTTATCTAACAGATAGTTGGAATACGCCCCCGTATATAAAGTAAAAGACGGATTCTCGGCATTAACATCCTTAGGAATATTTAACATGCAGAAAGATAAAACAATTATGCTGCTAATCTTGCGCATCAGCTTGTTTAGTTTTTAAAGTAGATACTTGCTAAGTAGATACTAACTAAATAGAACGAAATGGTCAAGAAATATGGCGAATCGTGGGGTGGGATAATTCAAATTGCACTTAATCTAGTTCTAAACATCTCACGTGGCGGCACCCAGATTTATTTGACAAAATATGAATTTTGAAATAAGATATTCATCAGTAGTTAACGTTCGTTGAAAAGGAGACGGTAGAATGCGTAAATTAAGAAAGGTGACTGATTCCAGATATTCTTGGTTTAGCGGAGTTTGTGCCGGAGTTGCCTATTGGATGGGTTTCCCCACCTGGATAGTGAGATTGGTCTGGTTTATTACTTATATGGTTACTGGATCGGAAATGGCAGTGCTTTATATAATACTCTGGATTTTCTTACCAAAATGGGAAAAAACGCCCGAAGATTATTTATCAGTTACCGGAGATTAAATTTGATGCAGCAGAAATGCTGCTTTTTTTTAAATCAAATTAGTTCTAAACATCCTTTATAACGGCACCTAGATAAATTGACTTTATTAAAAATTTTTGATAGTTTATTTCTAGTTTTTCAAAAGGAGAGCGACATGAAAGAGGTAAAATATGTGGATTTGACTGATTTACAGCGTCAGGCTTTAGATGAAGCAGCGCGAGTCATGGAAAACGCTTATAATCCTTATTCTCATTTTTATGTTGGAGCTTGTCTTATTTCAGTCGATGGCCGATTGATTGGCGGAGCTAATGTTGAAAACTCAGCTTATGGTTCAACTATTTGCGCAGAGCGGGCTGCTATCTTGCGCGCGAATGCAATGGGCATCAGGATTTTCAGAGGAGTCGCAATTATTGGTCGCGGTGAGAATTTCAATACTACTGAAGTGACGGGTCCGTGTGGAAGCTGCAGGCAAATGCTTTATGAAGTGGCTCAGCTATCCGAATATGATTTGGAAATGGTTATGTCTACCACTAAAAAGGATAAGATCATCGTTGCTGCAATGGAGGAGTTGCTGCCTCTCGCGTTTGGTCCAATGAATCTGGGAGCGGATATAAGTAAATATCAAAAGTAATATTATTACTGCCCAAGCGAAAGCTGGGGCAGTCTTTTTTTATTAACGATTAACAATTTTAAATATTTTGCTATATGGAAGCCGATTTATGAAGATGATTTTATTGTTAGGGGCTGGTTGCCTTGTCGGGAAGATTTAAATAAGTTTAAAGAAGTGAGATTGCTTCAGATTGATCCAGTAACTAAGGGGGAAATCATTTAATTAAAAACCCGCCCTTGGATGAGCGGAGTGTATAGAACGGGATATTTATATCAATAGATTTATAAAATAATCAGAGCGACAGCGACAGTAGCAATCAGGGCAATAAAAGAAACTAAAACCGGATGTAACCCCGGAAAACCGAAAATTAAAAACATAATTGCTCCGTAGATAGAAAAAATGAAAATCCAACCCAAGACCATATCTTTCATTGCTTGTGCTTTGCCACGCATACCATCTAATCCAAAAGAATTCATTGCCGATATAAAACTAATAATTAGGGTAGTAATTGCGGTTATTGCACCGAATTTAAAACCTTTTAAATTTCCCTCAATGAATCCCGCGGCAATAGCCGGCCCAAGGAGCAAGATCAGTATTTCCATTTCTCTTTTGCCAGAATCTTTTGGTAAAAAGCTGTTTATATATTAGCTGAGATGTTTGCTTTTAGCAAATTCGTAAATTTTTCTAGTGCGGGGCTAAATTTTGACAGAACATAAATTTTGAAATAATATATTCATCTCTTAATTTTCAGCTTCTCGGCTCTTAACAAACTAAGTTGATTTAATAAGTCGCCTGTTCCAGGCGACTTTTCTTTTATAAGCTAATCAATCTAGTTCTAACATCTCACACGACGGCACCCAGATTGTGTTAATAAAAAATCCGCTCTTGAAGGAGCGGCAGTATTAGATTATCGCTGTGCCCGCCGTTTTATTTTGTAAAACTTACAATCTACACAAACACTCATTTTTCCACACGACTCACAAGGGCCTTCTGATTCGAAAAAATGACCGGGACAGCCATTTTTTTCCTCACTCTTGTGGCATTTGCCGCATAGAAACATCTTTCCACCTCCTTTTTCAAACAGCTTTTGCTGCTAGCTACATATTACATATTAAGAGAAAAACAATTTTGAGTCAATAGATAATTTGCTCCAGTTACCGATCCGGGTTTATTTTTTCGATTTTTCGTGTAATATAGTTAGTAGTACATTCCAAGTAGAAAAGGAAGCATCAATGAAGAGGAGATTGTGTTCTTGTGCATTAATAAATGGGCATTATCTTAATTGCCCTTATAAAAATGTAATTATTGCCGAAGGATCGGTAACGATTGATTTTAGCGCTCTCAGGAAAATGATTGAGGAAATGGAAAAAAGAGTGATTCGTGAGAATAGTAAAAAAACTAGTCGTCGAAAGAAAACTCGGATCTTCGTGGCGCCAGTAATAAAAAAACAAAAGAAAACCGCCTCAGAAGGAGAACATTGCGAAACTTCCTGAATTCGCCGACGTAATGGAAAGAATCGGCTTTCGGAAAGATGAGCCAGTTACACCAACGTTTAAGCTGAATAAACAAGATCTGAAAGACCCTGTTTTCAAAGCCAATTACCCCGAAGTCGCTGGTTCATATCGTCTTATAAGTATCTGGCCCCAAGGTGAAGAAGTCGCGTTCTGGGCTCAAGAAGACAGGAGCGGCACCGAGCTCTTTCTCTTACATAAAGAAGAAGTGAATTTCCTGGCTAAAAGAAAGAAGTTTAAGAAAAGCTAACAGTTCTTATTTTTTGCTCTCAATGCAGTTGGGAGTTTTTTATTTTATAAAAACATAGTGAGTAAGGGGGAGGGGCAACCTAACTTTCTGAAATTTGTATATTAAAAAGCGGTGATATTAATCCACCGCTTATCTTTTATTTATTCTTATGGCACTTCATACAATTTCCCCTGACCGCAAAAGCTTTGCCCTCCGGCATATGGCAGGTTGCGCACGAGGTTTTATTCGTAGTCGCCGTCTGATGCACATTCCCCTTAAAATTTAAGGGTTTTGTTTTGTCTTTAGGAAATATTGTATCGTGACAAACAGCGCATTGTTTTTCCCTCGTTCCATGTTTCGCGTGAAAGAAGGTTACGTCTCCTGGTGTTGCTTTGAAAACAATTTCCTCTGGCGGATTGACGGGTGTTGTTTCTACAACCGGGGGTTTGGGTTCGGGCTCGATTACCGGCGGATTTTCTTTCGGCTTGGGGGCATCGACTGGTTTTTCGACAACTGAAGGCGGGGGCGTTTCTTTGGCAGTAGGTTTTTCGGCGGGTTTATTCTGGGATTGTGGCTTAGGTGTTTTTTCTTGCTTTGAATTCTTTGCCGGATCTTCAAGTTTGGTTGCGGGTGGCACTGGCTTCTGAGTCGTCGGGGTTTCTATCGATGGCCGTGTGTCGGACTGACCTGGCGACTTATCTGCTTGATTACAGGATGAGGTGAGCCCTATGGTCATAACTAGGGCAGAAGGAATAAAAATTTTTTTGAAATTCAATTCTTCCTCCTTACGTTATTTAAGAGATCTGATATATATAATAATTAAAAAAAATTAAAAACGCAACTCCCAGTTATTTTTTACCCATCTTTGTTTAGGTTTTTCTTTTATAACTTCACTATTCAGTTCCTTGGCCGGGCAGGTAATCTGATCCAGTTGCTGATTTAGCGATTTGACTTTACTTATTTTTCTTTGTAATATATCCATCAGCAGTTAACGCTCGTTGAAAAGGGGGTGGAGAGATGCTTAAGGCAGATGTATTTGACCGTTCTGGCTCTGACACTATGTCGCGCAATGCATTCTACTTTGTCATGGGATGCGTTCTCTCTTGGGGTTTCGTGGCTACCTATATCGTTTCCGAATTGACAGCGAATTGGCGCCCAGGGATTCTTATGTTCCTTTTAGTTGGTCTCGGCCTTCCTCTTCTCGGTATTTTGCTTAGTACCAGCGGATCAGCACTGGTTTCTTTTCTCGGATATAATCTCGTAGTGATACCATTCGGAGCGATACTCGGACCGGCACTTGCGCAATATCAGGTCATGTATCCTGGAATCGTTTCCGAAGCGGCAACTCTTACGGCGGCCGTTACGGGCGTAATGGCTTTATCCGGACTTATGTTTCCCAATTTTTATCGTTCTATTGGTGGCGCTCTTTTCGGAGCACTTACGGCGCTTCTGGTCGTGTCCATTCTTTCTTTGTTTATCCCAGCGCTCGCGAAGTTCACGGTAATTCACTATATTGCCGCAGGAATTTTTGCGCTTTATATCGGTTACGATATGCACCGGGCGAGCGAGATCCCGGCCACGCTTGATAATGCGGTTGATGTATGTATTAGTTTGTATCTCGACATCATCAATCTCTTTTTGCGGATTCTGGAAATTTTGGCAAAGAGTAAGGAGTAAAGATATTTTTTCAATAGACCCGATTCATATCGGGTCTTTATTGTATATTCTCACCAAATAAGTCCCGGCATCTTCTACGACGACATCTCATCAAACGAGAATTCGCCCGGCGATTTGACTTTATTTTAGTTTTTTATTAATCTATTTTAGCAGTTAACGTTCATTGAAAAAGGAGGAATACGAATGCACAAGAAAGAGCTGGTTGTCGGCTTAAAGAGGTTTACTGCACAATGGAAGGGGCAGCGAGCCTTCGCCAATTTCCTCGTTCACTACCTCGAGAATTTGAACATTCCAAACGATGAGAAGTATGATTTCTGGAGTATTGAATCATATCTCCCAGAATTAATGGTTGATGCCTTTGAACAGCTGCGAACGGGAACTGATGATCGGGCTGTTTATTTCCGTCAGGCTTATGAGTTGGAAACTGGGCACGAAGTTCCCAACATTACAGACCTCGGAGCGAGCAATCTTCTTGACCAAGGCTCTGCAGTACAGACTACGCTTGGCTTTATGCTGAAAGAGATAACGGGTCAAGATTGGGTCGAGCACCAGCTTAATACTTACTGCAACGCCCAAAAGTATGTTCTCCAACAGACTTTCGACAAGTTCTTGCGGCTCGTGTATCGCCGAGGATTAGGAGAAATGGCTGACAAATGTGATAAGAGAGGAATGAGCGGTAAGTTTGGCGAGACCCAACTTCGTACATTTATTATGGCGGGCCGCATTATGTTCACCTTTGCCAGATGCATAGATAAGAGCAAGGACAGTTACTACAAAAAGGATGGTGAGGTATATTGCAACGAATCGACTGTCTCCTTTGTTGGCGAAGACGGTGACCCACTCTGCTTGAATGCTGGCATCCAGTCGATTTACGGCGACTTTCGCACCGCCCTCGATATGATTGAAGATGTCATTAGGTGCTGGCCGAAAGACTTAAAAGAGCAGAAGAAACTCTACAAAGCGGACGCCAAAGTTGCTATCGGCTGATGCCGAACATTATATTTGCCAGTTGTTAAGAACAACTGGCTTTTTCTTTTTAAACCAAACAGGTTCCCCGCCTGCAACACTTGCGCTAGCATTGCGGGCAGGTAATCTGATCCAGTTGTCGACCTGGGTTTCTAAAAATTGCCAACTTATTAGCAATAAACAAATATGTTATTATAAATATTATGAAATTTAATTTTGAGCGACCTGACCCTTCTTTAAATGAACCAAAAAAGTCCGCGGATACGCGTCGGGGAAGAGATTTTTCAGAGTTACAGAAAAAGATGCTAAAAGAGACCGAAGAGGGCGTGAATAAGCTGATTGAAGAGGATCCAAAGCTTAAAGGAGAACACAAGGAACAATTTATAAAAAAGGCTGGGGAAAAGGCACACTACAGCTTTTTAGAAAATAATAATCCAAAAGATGAACGCGGCAGGTTTGTGCCGAGATTTCGGCCCGTTAAAAATCCCGAATGGCTTACTCCAGAACATGAGTTGAAGTATAAAGACCAGATTCGTCGGGAAACAGATCCAAAGACTGGCCAAGAAAACGCGATGATTGATATCGCAAATATCCCTTACGAGGATTTGCCTCCGAAGTGGCAAGCTGCCAACAATGCTTCTGTTGAGGTGGCCCTCTTAGCTTATGAGAGCGGTCAATTCGATACTGACCAAGTTGGGAATATGATTCATGAACGGTGGAAAAAGGATAATCTGGAATATAAGAACGAGGCAGATCTGCTTGTGTATTTAGATCCAAATAAGTTCGCTTCCCCCGAAGAGTTTCAAGCTTATATTGTACCAGGCAAATTGAAAGAAAATTTTGCAAATGACCATCTTTCGTACTATAAGCTCAATGAAAAAACACAAAAAATGGACCACAACTTTATTGAAGCTATAAAAAAGGACTATCAAGGGGCGATATCGGGATAAAGAATCGCGTAAATTTTAAATATAGTGATATATGAGCTTTGAGCAACCGACAATTGAAAAAAATTCAGGACTATATGATTCAACCAAGAAAAGGCTTGAGGAATTTATTAATATCCCCGAGTCACCCGGACTTCCATATGAAGAGCAACTTAAATTACGAGAAATAAGCGAGCGCACCCAAAGTAAGGAAGATATCGAAAATTACGAAAGAAGCAAAGAGAGCAAGTATCGGGCCAATACCCTTTCGACTCCATTGATAATGGGTGAAGCTTTTTTGAGGAGAGCGCCGGAAGCCGGGGAGATTCCAGAAGAAACAAAGACCGAATTGTTGAAAAGAATTAAAATTGTTGCGGAAAGTATCAGAGCAAAGAATCCTTCCCAACTTATTTCTAAAGAAAACGTTGATGAAGTTGTAGATATCGTGAAAAATATTCAGGCTTTCCTAAAATAAAACCAATTCTTATCTTCCAAATCTGAATATTTTCCTGAAAAAATCTTTTAGCGGCAATGTTATTTTTCCGTAAAATGATTCTATAAGTCTGAACCTCGGGGCTGGCGATGGTTGTTGTGTTGGCGCCGGTTGTTCTGTAGTTTGTTGCGTGGCCGGCGGAGTTTTCGTCACTGCTTCAGTTGTTTTTTCAGCCCTTTTTACTTCTTGCGGTTTTTGCCCAGCTTGTTTTTTGGTTTGTATGGATGCAGCCTTATCTACAGTTTCTTTCCGCCAGGCATCCCAGTCCTTATTCGCTTCTCTTGCAATTCCGAAAAGTTCTCGACTCGCTTGATTTCTTGAATCGAAGCAAGCACTGGACTCGGCATCGGTAGTTGTTTTGGAGCAATCGAATTTATCCTCAGCCGCCCGGCTGATCTGCTGTTGCTGTTTAATTTCCGGACTTTCGTTAAAACACTTGTTATCAGCAGAGATTTTTCCGAGAGAGAAACACCTGTTTAAATATTGAATCTGGAGATTATAATAGTTTTGCTGGCTGGGATCTGCAAATTTTTTTGTCGGGATAAGGCCAGCTTGCTGGCCGCTGGCTTTGATTACGGCATATTCACAATCTGGCCAGCCGACCCCGTAATTTCTTTCCGGGATGCAACAATTTTTTTGAGAATCCGGCGGCGTTATTGCGTTACAGTACGATTTAGCATCACGGCCAGTTTCTTTTGAGGTGGTAACTTCCGGAATCTTTTGGAGTTCCGGAGAAACATCATGAGCGCCGGGAAGTATTTGGGCGAATACCGGAAGGGCAAACGCGGACAACAAAAAGCCGATAAGCGAAATTGTCGTCAAACCGTTTTTTTTATTTATTAATACCATAATTAAGAAATACCACAGACTTTTTAAAATCCCAAATTGACACATAATTCAGGTATCAATTTGCTTTACTTGTTAGTGCTTTAAATTTAGTATTTATATGATGAATATAAAACCACTTTGGAAAAATCATTTGCTGTATAAACGAGGTAAGGTTGAATTAATTCCGACAGCTTGGGTTTGGAGATATCGAGGATCCGACATATCTCCGATGACGCATTTAAATGACGGCACTCCGGCGGATTTAAACATTCTTTGGAAAAGTATATGCGAAAATGGGTTACGTGATCCGCTGATTGTGAGGGTTGGTGTACGAAATAAAAAGTTTCGGCTAGAGTCTGGAAATCATCGCATTCAACTATTTTATAAAAATGGCATTGAGTTGGTGCCGGTTACTATTCAGGTGAGAGATGAATGCGGGCCCCATGTAGCTGATGTAACTAATGATGCATCGCATAACTTTGATGCCGGGGGTGAGCTTTTGATTTCTAAAATAACCAGCGAATATATGAAGCCCAGTGAGGTTTTTAAAAGCCTCTCCAAATAATTTATAGTTATTTCAAAAATTGATTTTAAGTTCCTTTTGTGGTATTTTAGATAATATGAAGAATAAAGATAATCAACTGGAGCTTAATCAAATAAGAACTACCCTCGCTATATTTAGAAAGAACTATAATGAAAATATTCCCTATGGTTTTCCTAAGGCGTCATTTGCAGTATTGAGAGAGTTCAAATTAACGCACCCGTCTCTTTTTAAAAAGGGCGACGAGTGGTCGGTTGATATGCATCGGAAAAAGCTAATGGACTGGCTTATATGTTATAGTGCTTCATGAGACTTCATATCTTCCGAAAACAGTGAAGAGTTGAAATTTTTTTCCGCCACAGCGTCAGCTGCGGCGGTTTTTTTGAATGCCGACCTATTAGAATTGACGCAGGATGATTTTTATTGCATAATCTTTTTAGTTCGTTTACTTCGGGAGGTTGCATGCAGGATCACAGTCATTCGCGTGGTTGCCGGCATACTGATCATCACGATAATGAAATGATCCGGCTTCCGGGAAGCCCGTTTTGGAACGTATTCAAGCGATTCGGCAGGGATGAGATGATTGCGCTTGCGATCAGCGTTGTGGGGACGACTTTAGCTGGTTTTATTACGACATCGACATTAATCCTGGCATTTGTCGGTCCTATTATTGAGAAGATCGGATTTTTCCCGGCGCATATTCATGAAGCGATGCAGCGCTATCGTGAAGTATCGCCGCAGGAACGTAAGCCGCTTCTCTCATATTTCATGCAGGCACTCAGGAGCGGCTCAGTCAGCCTTATGGAAGATATTCTCGTTCACGACCCTATTTACATATTTTTGTTTTTCGGTCTTTCGTTTTATCCCGGGATTCCGGTGTGGCTGATGACGTCGTCCAGTTTTTTGGTCGCGGTTGTCATGGTTGCTTGGCTTGAGGTTGGTGTAACCGAAGCGCGATATGCTTTATTTAAGCGGCGCACGGCAAAAGCCGGATTTAATGTGGCCAGTTACTACGAGGCACGGTTTCTTATCCGGTCTCAAGCAGAGCGGGAAGGAATAATTTCACAATTGCAATCTGGTTTGGGCCTCAAGCTGATGGCGCGTCTCAATTATCACGACAGGTATTTCAAGAATAATCTACCTGATTTTTCCGGTCGTGCGCCAGTTGTCCGATTGCGGAGACGCATGCTTGGTCCTCGGAGCGGTACTTTGGTTACGCGTCTTACAAAAATGACTTCTACCGGCCATATGCAAACCGTCCAGGTGGTCTACGCTCGTCCTCAGGAGGAAGTAATAGCGGAGCTGGACCAATTCCGTTATTTCCCGGTTCGAAAAGACAAGTTTTACTGGTTTATTAATGAAGAGGATATGCCGGATTCCGCGGCTAGCCTTCCGCCAGAGGTTCAGCAGCTTATCCGGGCAGATCATCAGCAGAAAGAAATATCTTTTCAGCGGACCGTCTTTCTTAATGAAGATGAGACATTATATGCAGCTATTGATACGCCGCTTGGGAATCAGGAAGCGGGTTGTATCATTGAGTTAAAAGTTTACCAGAATCCCGGCGTACTTCTCTCGGCTATGCGTTTTGTGATGACAGAGTTTCCGGTCCAGCACACTACGCGGACCAAATCAGAACTCTCATTTTTTGTATAATTTGTAACCCGCCTCCTAGGCGGGTTTAAAATTTTAGGTTAAAATTAATATATGCCGATTTATTCATCCAAACATTGCGATTTATGCGGCGGAGAGGGCGAAGGTTTCAGGTGCCCAAAATGCGGAGAAGCGGCGTCAGTTTTTGATCCGGCGCATTGGCAGAAATGCAAAGACGGAGCAATGATGCAAGTAAGATGCAAGAAATGCAAAGAGGCGGAAAGTAATTGCAAATGTAAGTAACTATCGAACCAGATTATTTAGGAAAAATCGTGATAGAAATTCACGGTTTTTTGTTTGTGATATAATTGAAAAATGGCCAAAAAGGATATTACTAAAAGATTACATTCAAAAACTTTAGAGATTCATGGTGGTGGGTCCTTAACCGATTCGGAAATCCGGCCAGGATTGTATCGAGTTATTGCTTTTTCTCTGGGTTCTTTTGATCGTGCCCAACGGCTTTTCTCCGGAACCGAAGAGGGATTTATTTATACTCGCATTAATAATCCTACTGTAGATAAATTGGAAAAACGGCTCGCAGTTTTGGAGGGCGCCGAAGCTGGTTTAGCCACTTCTTCGGGGATGGCGGCGATTGAACTAATAGCCTTACATTTGGCTCATTCCGGCGGCCATATTGTCGCATCCAATCGCATTTACGGTGGCACATTTCATTTATTTCGAGAACGCCTGCCCGCTCTTGGAATTAAAGTCAGTTTCGTAGAAAATCCATTTGAGGAAAAATCTTGGGTAAAAGCCATTCAACCCAATACTAAATTTTTATACGTTGAAAATCCGTCTAATCCAATTTTAGACATTTTTGATATCAAATCATTAGCTAATTTAGCCCACGAACACAAACTTCCTTTGGTGGTGGATAATACTTTAGCTACTCCGTCGCTTTTGCAGCCGATTAAGCTTGGCGCCGATATCGTTATTCACTCACTTTCCAAATATATGGGTGATGGTGAGGTAATTGGCGGTGCTATTCTAGGAAAAAAACGATTGATAGACGAAGTGCGCACAGGATGGTTTCGCGATACGGGTCCGTGTATTTCTCCGGACAATGCCGCGATTTTATGCTATCATATTGAATCACTTTTTGGTCGTATGAAGGAACACTGTCGCAACGCTTCGATTATTGCTAAATTTCTTTCTCGTCATCCTAAAGTCAGCAGAGTTTTTTATCCTGAATACGGCGACCGCAAAAAAATCAATAAGCGTCTTATGCCAAAAGGCTTTGGTGGATTGATGGCTTTTGAAGTAAGGGGTGGATTAAAAAAGGCAAAAATCGTTCTCGAATCGCTCAAACTC
This sequence comes from Candidatus Harrisonbacteria bacterium, assembly GCA_016214655.1. Classification (GTDB taxonomy): domain Bacteria; phylum Patescibacteriota; class Minisyncoccia; order UBA6257; family 02-FULL-45-10c; genus JACROC01. The sequence goes on along the minus strand of JACROC010000007.1, from coordinate 18,482 downwards.
TTTTGGCATGCCGCAAATATCGGTGAAGCAAGATCATTAGTCATTCATCCGGCTACTACGACTCACGGTCAGTTGACGCCTAAAGAATTAAAAAAGGCCGGCATTTCATCTGGTACTATAAGGTTATCCGTCGGCCGCGAATATTTCCAGGATTTAGTTGAGGATCTCGCTCAAGCACTAGAAAAAATTTAAGTCACACTAAGGCGGTTTTTTACTAACCATAATTTGACCCTCTATTACTTTTTAAAGTAGTATATAAGCGCACTTTCAAAAATGAATATGAGTAAGGGGGTTCAAGATGAAAAATATTTTGATTACCGCCGGGCCGGTTCATGCTCATTTGGATGCGGTAAAGATAATTACCAATCGTTTCCGGGGCGGCCTGATCGCCGAGCTGGCGGACCAGCTGCTTTTGAAGGATGCGAAGGTGAGTTATGTTTGCGCTTCTCATTTAGGAATAAAGAAGCCATTTTCTAAACCCAATCTTTTGATTTATGAACATAGCGGAATAGCAGATTATCGGCGCATTGTTCTTGAGCTGGCTCCCAAAATGGATGCAGTTGTTCTTGGCGCTGCAGTTGCCAATCTTATTCCATTGGAACCGTTTAGGGACAAATTTCCCAGCCATAATTTTAAGCCCGGAGATATTATACCGATTAACTTTACTATTGCGCCCAGGATTATTGATGAAGTAAAGAAAGTTGCTCCGCGCGCGCATTTGTTTGGGTTTAAATTGCTTTCTAATGTCAAACATGAGGAGTTAATACGCGCCGCTTATGAGGTGTTGCTGGCTTCAGGAGCGGGGGTTGTTTTTGCGAATGATACCATAAGACTTATGCAGAAATATGCCGTTACAAAAGAAAGAGGAGTGCATCCTGTTATGCAGCAGGAGTTGGCAGAATGGGTTTGGCAAATGGTTAATGATGAGTATTATCACACTCACCTAGTTGATGAGCAAGCTATTTCTGAAAATGCTCAATCACAGATCAGGAATTCAATGAATCAATTTTCTTCCAAGTTTAAAGCCGTGGAAAATGGAATTGTATTTGGTACGATTGCTATCCGGCATAAATCAGGATTTTTAACTACCGGCCGCGGCAAACGAGAGTTGGATACCTTGGTTAATGTCTTGGGGGTTGATCATGAGAGGCGAGAAGTAGTTGTTGCCGGATTAATGAAGGCAAGTTTAAATGCCCCGCTACTCGCAAAAATTTTTGAAAATTCAGAAGTAGATAGTATCGTACATTATCATCAGCAGGAATCCGGTTTGCCAACGTTACTTTATGCTCCGCCTGGAACTGCCCGGGATACGAATAGAAGAAATGATATCTCTTTCAATATCAAAGGACATGGATGTATGCTTTTGTTTAATAAAGACGGCCGGAGATTATAAAATGGAAAGCTATCCCGATCATAAAACTTATAGAAGACTTTACCGGAGATTTTATGAGGGTCGTCCGGCTGAAAAGTTAATTAAGATTGCCGGTTTGGTTGCTGGGAAAAATGTTTTGGATTTATGCGGCGGCGATGGCCGGCTATCTTTGGTGGTAGTTAAGTTGGGAGCTAAATCAGTTTGTCTGATTGATCGAGAAAGGGCGATGGTGAGTAATAAGGCGCGGCTTCATTCGAAGATAAAAGTATTTATTAATACAGTCGAGTCGCAACTTGAAGAGTTTATGGAAAGAGGCAGGTACTTTGATTGTATTTTTTGCCAGCAAGCTGTTAATTATTGGTTGAATGATAATACAGCGAAGCTTGTGGCTGATGTTTTAGCTGAAGGCGGGGTGTTTGTGTTCAATACTTTTAACCGTAAACCTCCAGAAAAACCAATGATTAAGAAATATGAAATTGATGGGAAAAAATTTCTTGAAGTCAGCTGGTTAGTCGGGGATTTGGTGCATCATGTCCAGAAAAGAGAGGGGCTGCCTTGCCACATTACATCTTTCCGCTGGTTGTCGCCGGATTATCTTGCAGATATCTTAGATACTTACTTTTCAGTAACTGTTAAAAAAGATGGTAATACATCCCTGTATCGCTGTATCAGAAAATAACCGCCTCAAGGCGGTTTTTATTTTTAGTTGACCAGACCATAGATTTACTTTACTTTATAGTTAATCTTTGAAAATTGAATAATGGAGATTCGCATGGAACTGTTTTTAGCGGTAGTCGCCATCGTTTTCACGTTTTGTTTTATTATCGCCTTTCATGAGTTTGCCCATTTGGTTTGCGCTAAAATATTTGACGTTAAAGTTCTTAAATATTCTATTGGCTTCGGGCGCGCTCTTTTCAGTAAGAATATCGGCGAGACTGAGTATGCTATCGGCTGGATTCCGCTCGGCGGATACGTAAAGCCGCTTAGCGAAGACGAGTTGTTGCAATCCGGTTATCAAGGGGATCCGCGAGATGTTGCTGGATCTTTGGAATCAAAGTCGCGCTGGAAGCAGATGATTATCATTGCCGCCGGCAGCATCGCCAATCTTTTGCTGGGAACTTTATTGTTTTTTTCTTTGCATTATTTTCTTGGCTTTAAGGAGCCGACTTATAAAGTGTCTAAGGTTTTGCAAGATTCGCCAGCTGCCGTTGCCGGAGTTCTGGTCGGCGATGAAATTAGAAGTGTTAATGGTAAAGCGGTTGGCGGTTGGGAAGATTTAACTAAAAAGATTAAAGATAGTCAGGGAGAAATCTTGAGTCTGGAAATTTTACGAAATAAAAAGACTCTTTTTGTGAAGGTTAGACCGGGGCTAAAAGAATTCGGGAATATCAAATTGCGGTATATCGGGATTGAACCGGTCTATATTATTAAGCGATCTGGTTTTACGGAATCCGTCAGAGAATCGGTCAAATTGACCACTCTTTTGACGGTTCTTCAGGTAAAATTTTTCTGGCAGTTGGCTAAAAATTTGGTGGTCCGTGGAAAAGGTGATCGGGAAAAATCTCGCCAGCGGCCTTCCGAGGAAGTGATGGGGCCAATCGGTATTTTCCAATTACTCTACCTTGCCTTTAAGGATGGAATCAGGAGTTTTGTCCTGATGGCGGCGGTCTTGAATATCGGAATCGGTTTCATGAATCTTCTCCCGATCTATCCTATAGACGGCGGCAGGATATTTTTCTTGATGATTGAAATGGTATTACGCAGGCCGGTTAGTCGGAGGGTTAAGATGTCCGCCCAAACTTTTGGAATTGCAATTTTTCTTTTACTCATGTTTTGGGGCACGATGAGTGATTTGTCTCGGATGGCGCGTTAAAATTTTATAAAGGACTGCTAGAAGCAGTCCTTTAATTTTTGGAGAAGAGATTTTGTTTTCGGAAACCCTATTTTACCGGCCAGCTTTTGGGGTATGGATTTTTCAGATATTTTTTTAATCCTTTTTGCTTCTTGTTCCACTACCGCGCCTTCATATTCTCCGCTATGCGCCGTAAAGCCTTCATAACTGGGTTTTTTTGCATCCAGGTGCAGATCAATTATCGTTTGAGTTTTATTTTCCTCAAAATAAATATGAAATCTAGGATAGAATCGCCCAGAATCCAGGCTGCGGGCGTGGCTGATTTCATTATCTTTATGCGGATTGGAGATTTCTTGATATCCGCATTGCCGCAAAAAATTTTGGACGGATATATTTAATTTTGGGATTGCCAGCTTCATGATACTATTATATTAGTATTAAATCTTATGATTCAGGAAGTTCTATTAATTTTATTGGCTTTTATTTTGGTTTTATCCGGGGCGGTTGGGGTAATCATGCCCCTTCTTCCAGGCGTTCCAATGGCGTGGTTTGGGATGCTGATTTTTGGTTTCGCCACCGACTTTATTAGTTTATCACAAGAAACCATACTTATTTTTTTAGGATTGACTATTTTAACGATGGTTCTGGATCTAGTCGCTCCGATTATTGGCGCCAAAAGATATCGCGCCAGTAAATATGGAATGGGCGGGGCGATGCTCGGATTATTTCTGGGCTTTATGATGCTAGGACCAATTGGTATTGTCGCGGGTCCTTTTATTGGTGCGCTTCTTGGGGAGATGCTTCTTGGAAAGGAACCAGAGGAAGCTATGCAGTCTGCTAAGGGTGCAATCATCGGTTTTTTGGCCGGCGGCATAATAAAACTTTCTTTAATATTAGTAATGCTTGGATTTATGTTGTTTTCGTTATTTTAACTTTATGCAGCAGAATTTGAATCATCAGAATAATAATTTAAATAATGGTGTGGATAAGCCAAGTCGCAGCCGGCAAATCGTCCGAAGTTTTGAAGCTAAATTAAGCGGGCGAAAAACGCGCGCCGAAAGAATAACTGATTATCTAACCAGAATTTTTGGCAGCATGAATTTTTTCCTTTTCAATCTTTCGTGGTTTTCGGTGTGGTTAATTTGGAATTTTGGTTTGGTTCCGTTTCTTCCGGTATTCGACCCGTACCCATTTGTTTTGCTGATTACCATTGTTTCCTTGGAGGCGATTTGCCTTTCGGTTTTGGTTCTTATAACTCAAAATCGCGCCGCCAAAGTTGATCGTTTGCGTTCGGAGGTAGATTTGCAGATTAACATGATTGCCGAGCAAGAAATTACCAAAGCGATCAGTTTGCTCGGGATCCTGTTAGAGAAGCATGGAATAAATATCCAGGAAGATCCGGAAATTCAGAAGATGCTCAAGCGGGTGGATCTTTGGGGAATAGAAAAAAAATTGGAGAAGCAGCTTTTAGATGAATAATTGTATTGTTTCCTACTGGCGCATCAGTCGGTGAGATAAAACTAGTTAAAGATAATTAAGGTTTTAATTTAAAATGACTAAATATCAAAATTACGGTTTGTGGGCGCTGCGGTTGGGATTGATATTAACTTATTTATACTCCGGCTACCAATTAATAATTGATCCGGAACTCTGGATTGGTTATTTGCCAGCTTGGTTTATAAGTCTTCTGCCAATGTCGCCGGAGCTTTATTTGAAATTCCAAGGCGCCGGAGAGCTCTTGTTGATGTTCAGCTTTTTGAGTGGTGTCGGGCTGCCCTGGACGGCTCTGCTGGCCTCGGCGGAATTTGCCGGTATTTTACTTTTTTACGGAATAGACTTAGTCTCATTTAGAGACATCGCTCTTTTAGGGAGTGCATTGTCATTATTTTTTCTTACTTACCAAAGTGAAGAATCAAGCCAAAACAAATAAAAAAATAGTGGTGATTGGCGGCGGTACCGGTGTATATACGGTTCTTACGGCGCTTAAGCCTTATTTTCAGAATTTAACCGCGATTGTAACGATGGCGGATGATGGCGGATCCACTGGAATTTTGCGGGAGGAATTTGGTATACTGCCTCCCGGAGATATTCGCCGTGCCTTAATTGCTCTTTCGGCATCGAATAATCGGATGCTCGCCGATTTATTTTCTTACCGTTTTGAGGAGGGTGTTGGGTTGACTGGCCATAATTTCGGTAATCTTCTTATTACTGCCCTGCATAGGATTACTAACGATTTTGAGGCGGCTATTAATGAGGCCGGAAAAATTTTAATGGTTGAGGGAAAAGTTGTGCCAGTGACTTTGCGTCAGGCGCAGCTGATGGCAGAACTGGAAGATGGGCAGATAATTACTGGCGAAACCAATATTGACATACCGCAGCACGACGGCCGATTGAAGATAAAAAGAGTCTGGCTTAAGCCGCAGGTAAACATTAATCCTAATGCAGAAAAAGAAATTTTGGACGCCGATTTGATAATTATTGGGCCGGGAGATCTTTATACCAGTCTTATCCCAAATCTTTTGGTTAAAGGTTTAAAAGAGGCTCTCCAGAGAACTGGCGGTAAAGTCATTTATTTTGTAAATTTAATGACTAAATTCGGCGAGACCGGTAATTTTGCGGCATCAGATTTTATTAATACGATAAATTTGTATTTAGGCGATGGCGTGCTGGATTTTGCCGTGATTAATAATAAGCGGCCAGCACCGCAAAGGCTGGTAGCATACGTTAAGGAGCGATCGGAATTTGTGGAACCGGATTTGGGAAATATCCGCCCGAGCAAAGATTTCATGCCTCTTGCCGCTGATGTATTGAGGGCTAGAGGTTTGGTCCGGCATGATTTGGAAAAAGTGGCAAAAGTAGTAAAGATGCTGGTTTAAGTTATGAGAGGGATAAGAATTGATGGCAAGAAAATTTCCCAAGATATTATTGATGGGTTAAAACGGCTGCCGAAACCGGATAAGTTGCTGGCGGCAGTATTAGTCGGGGATAATGTCCAATCCAAAAGTTTTCTAAAGCAAAAAGAGCGTATGGCTGGTGAGCTGGGTATACCTTTTTGTCTTTACCAACATAACGAAGCCATTCTGGAAGACGATTTAATTTGGGAAATTAAAAAATTGAATGAAGATCCGGAAATCGGCGGGATTATCGTGCAATTGCCGCTTCCTAAACATTATGATCGGGACAGGATTTTGTCGGCAGTCGATCCTCAAAAAGATATAGATGCGCTTTCTTTGGAAAGCCGGCAATTTGTTAATCCTTTGCCCGTTGAAGTTGTTAAAGATATTCTGCGTACTATTGACTACGACCTACGAACTAAATTTGTTGCGGTTGTCGGTAGGGGATTTTTAGTGGGGAAACCAATTATAGAATATTTTAAAGATAACTGCCTTGAATTAACAGTCTTTGACAGTAAAAGTGATTTGAAAGATTTAAAAAAAGCGGATTTGGTGATTACCGCAGTTGGAAAAGGCGGCTTAATAAAACCCGAGATATTAAAAGCGGGCGCTGGCGTTATTGATTTTGGCTATGATATTTGTGATAAAACATGTGGCATGAAACATGAAACAGATACGAAAAAAATTCACGGAGATTTAGATGCTTCAAGTTCCAAGCTTCAAGATTTAGGTTTTTACACTCCAACTCCCGGCGGTACCGGCCCGATTTTAGTGGCAGAAATCTTTAAAAACTTTTATCGCTTGGCAGATTTGCAAAAAAATAAATCTCAATGATGATTTGGTGAGAAATTTTTTATTTGGTGACTGCTTCGGTCTTTTTCTTTAACTCATTCAGCATTTTTTTGTCTTCTTTCAATAGTTCGGTGACTTTATCAAATCCGACGCCGAGTTTTTGGCCTTCTAGAGAATAGGTGGCCCCAGATTTCGTAACTACTCCATGCTTTAAGGCGGCATTAAGAACGTCGGCTTCGTAAGAAATTCCTTCGCCGAACATAATATCAAATTCCGATTCCCGAAATGGCGGAGCGACTTTATTTTTTACTACTTTGGCCCTGACTCGATTCCCGACGACCGATTCACCTTTTTTAACCTGAGCAATGCGGCGGACGTCTATCCGGACTGAAGAATAAAATTTAAGTGCGCGTCCTCCGGGCGTGGTTTCTGGCGAGCCGAACATTACGCCGATTTTTTCCCGGAGCTGATTAATAAAGATAATTAAGGTATTGGATTTTGCGGAAATAGCCGTCAGTTTACGGAGAGCCTGGGACATCATGCGGGCTTGTAAGCCGATAAATTGTGCCCCCATTTCGCCTTCAATTTCTGCTTTTGGCGTAAGCGCGGCAACGGAGTCTACGACAATCACGTCAATGATCCCGGACTTAACCAGGCTTTCCAAAATATTCAGCGCTTCTTCTCCGCTATCTGGTTGGGAGATTAGAAGGTCTTTTATTTTTACCCCAAGTTTTGAAGCGTAATCCGGATCCATGGCATGTTCGGCATCAATAAAGGCTGCCTTGCCGCCTTTTTTCTGGGCTTGGGCAACAACGTTTAAGGCCAGGGTGGTTTTGCCGCTGGATTCCGGGCCGTATATTTCTACAATCCTTCCTTTCGGAAGCCCGCCGACTCCTAAGGCCAGATCTAAGGAAAAAGAACCAGTTGGGATGATATCAACGTTAACTTTCTTGGCATCGCCAAGTTTCATAATTGCGCCCTCGCCGAATTTATCCTGTAAAACGGAAAGCAGATTGTCCAGTTCTTTATTTTCTTCGCCGGCCGGCGAATTCTTCTTTTCTTTATTCATTGAAATTTGGTGTTAATGGTTGAGTGGTGGTCGGCTGAAATAGTACTTGCTTTACTATAGTTTTTTCTCCGCCCAGCAACCTCGTTGCTTTAAATTCTATAGTATTGAGTCCCGGCTGTAAAGAATATTCCTGTGAAAAAGTTCCATCCGGACTTATAAATATTTCTTCACCGTTAATGGTAAGTTTATCGCGCCTTTCCATTTGCCCGCCAATTTTAATCATGTCTTCGGAGGTTGAGATTATCGGTTCTGCCGGGCTGGTGACTAAAAGATCCGGCTCTCCGGTCAGGCGATTAAGATTGAAAATTACATAAACTAATAATAGAACTCCGAGAGCGGTCAGATAAAAAGTTTTTTTGGAGAGCTGCTTAATTGCAAAACGGTTGGCCGGCAATTTATCATAAGCGCCGGATTGTTTTTGATTTAATTCTATTTTATACATTTCCCAAAGTTCATCATGGTTCAGGTGGAGAACCTCAGAGATTTTTTTTATGTAGCCGCGGACATAGGGAGAGGCGGGTAGTTTCGCGACGTCTAAGTTTTGAATTGCCAAAAGGTAACGCTCCGGGATGCCGGTCAGTTGGGAAAGTTTTTCGTGATTAACATTTCTTAGTTCCAGCGCTTCATCTAATAATGTTTTTAAGTCTTTATGTGGCTCCATCGGTTTTAGTTTAGTATATTTTATTTTCATTTACAAATAGATTTTTTGATAGTAATATCTTGTTAGAACTTTAATTTCGGAGATTAAAATGTGCAGATTGCTGGGGGTGGTGGCGAACCAGCCGGTTGATTTAGAATTTTCTTTAAACAGATTTAAGAATCTGGCGCGGGATAATTCAGATGGCTGGGGCATTGGCTGGTATGAAAATAATCGACCCAAGGTTTTTAAGCAGGGAATTTCTGCTTTGAGCCCGAGTTCGGAATTAATCAGGGTTTCAAAGGAAGTTAGGTCACGGATTATAATTGCTCATGTCAGGGAGGGCACTGGCGCGGCGCCGGCTGATAGAAATTCTCATCCTTTTTATTATCAAAATTGGCTGTTTGCGCATAATGGATCGGTAGATCGCGGACATTTGTTCCGGCTTTTAAAAGAGGAATATAAACAGGCAGTTGAAGGAGAAACCGATTCCGAGATATACTTTTACTGGATTTTGCAGAATATTTTGAAATACGGGAATATTATTTTCGGCATTGATAATGCGTTAAAGCAGATAATTCCCAGGCCGCATACCGGATTGAATTTTTTGCTGTCCGACGGCCGCAGATTATACGCGTTCAGATATTCCAAGCGATCTAAGGATTATTATTCTCTTTATAAATTGGAGAGAAAATCGGCAGAGCAGGAAAAGGCAGTACTGGTTTGTTCGGAGAAATTGACTGAAGAAAATTGGCAGGAGATCGGAGCTGGAAACATTTTAATCATCCGTCCGGATTTGGAAACAAAAGAATTTTCTGTATAGATTTTAAAATGAAACTCCACGGCTTAAGGGCTGTGGTTTTTTATAGTTCAAGCTTCAATTGTCCGGCACTACACCGCGGTGTAGTGCCGGACATGCCCACTATCCATGGCCTTACGGCCAAAGTTTTGGTAAGGTATTTCGGCATATAAAAAACGGCACTTTGCCGTTTTAATTTTCTCCCCCCTCATCTTTCTTACTTTGCTTATTCTGCTTATTCTGTACGCTCGCGTTCCTCTAGTTTTTTCGCGTGCTTACCGTAACAATCAGGAAAATAGTTTCCATACGCGTCTCTTTTTGTTCTGACTTTTTCATTATACTTTCGACAGCGCCGCTCATAGTCATCCATATCGTGACTTATTGCGGAAATGATGTCGCCCATGTTCACCCCCTTGATTTAGTTAGGATTTTCCTAAAGGAATCATTCCTTCAGGATGCTGTGATATATTATAATTTGATATTCAAAAAAGTCAAATCGCCGTAGCATTTACCCCATCGGTTCTTTTTCTAAGAAAACCTCTCGTGGTTTTGCGCCATCTCCCGGGCCAACAACTCCCTTCGCTTCCATTATATCTAAAAGCCGGGCGGCGCGAGCGTAGCCGACTGCCAATCTTCTTTGTAATAGAGATGCAGATGCTTTCTGGGCTTCGCGCACAACTGTAACAGCCTCCTCATACATTTCGTCTTCTTCTTCGGTGTCGGCGAACTCGTCAAAATTTATGTCCCTAGTCATATTTCCTTTAGTTTCAAATTTATCAGCTAGAGTCGGGTTTTGGTCTTTATTTGTAGATTCGGATAAATTCGTAGTTTCGGATCGGTTCTGGTTATTATCTCTTATGAAGTCGGTTACTTTATGCATTTCTTCTTCGCTGATATAAGCTCCTTGGATGCGCTTTGGTTTGGAAAGTTCGGAAGAAATAAAAAGCATATCGCCGCCGCCGAGAAGTTTTTCCGCGCCCGCCATGTCTAAAATAGTTCTGGAATCTACCTGGCTGGCAACCTGAAGCGCCATTCTGGAGGTGATGTTGGCTTTAATCAAGCCGGTAATAACTTCTACTGAAGGCCTTTGGGTTGAAAGCACTAGATGGATTCCGGTAGCGCGCGCCATTTGGGCAAGCCGGACAATGGAACTTTCTATATCTCTTCCATAAGCAGCCATTAAATCGGCTAATTCATCTACGATAATGGCGATATATGGCAAAGATTCTTCGCTATGGGATTTATTATAACTTTTAATATCTCTGGCTCCGGCGGCCTGTAGCCGGTCATAGCGCCTCTCCATTTCGCTGATTGCCCAGCGGAATACGCCCAGGGCCTTTTTGCCTTCGGTGATAACCGGCGCAATCAGATGGGGAATATCGTTATAAATAGTCAGCTCAACCCTCTTTGGATCAATCATTATAAATCTTAAAGTATCCGGAGAATTCTTATATAAAAGTGAGACAATTAAGGAATGAATTGCCACTGATTTTCCGGAGCCGGTGCTGCCGGCAATTAAAAGGTGCGGCATTTTTTCTATATCGCCGATGATCGGGTCGCCGCTGACGTCGCGCCCTAAAATGAAACCGAGCGGTCCTGCTCCGGTGAATTCTGGAAAGGCCATCAAGCTTCCCAGCCGGACAATGGCTGCGGATTTATTCGGCACTTCAATACCCACCAAAGATTTTCCCGGAATTGGGGCCTCAATTCTGATTGGATGGGCAGCCAGCGCTAAGGCCAGATCCTGATTAAGGGCGGTGATGCGGGCTAGTTTAACGCCTTCGGCCGGTTTCAATGTGTAGCGGGTGACCTTCGGTCCAACAGTAATCTCGCCCATTTCTACTGCCATTCCAAAACTTTCCAGAGTTCTTTTAATAATGTTGGCATTGGCGCGAAGATCGCCGGAGGTTGGTTTTTCAATAGTGGATTTTAGCAATGAGGTTGGCGGGGGAGTATAATTTTTCCAATTCATTTCTTTGCTGGACATTTTTTTAGGAGTAAAAAAGGCTTTGGGGTTTACAACTTTTAATTCCCCTTCTTTATCCTCGGTTTGGGCGGAGGAAGTTTCTTCGGGGGCGGGTTTTTCTTTCGGAGTTTGGGGCGGTGCTGCCGGAGTTTTTATAACTAAATTTTTAATTTCTTGATTTTTTGGTTCCGCTTCTTCTAGCCGCCGTTTAATTTTAAGCGGCAGGTTTAAAGTTAAAAGCAAGGCGGCAAATAAAATGGTAACTGTAATAATAATCGATGCCACATAGCCGAATGGTATTTCTACTGATCCCATCCATTCGCCGACTAAACCGCCTTTGGCAGGATAGAGGACGTCAATTAAGCCGAGCCCGGCAATTATAAAAAGGGTTGCTCCCAGAAAAGTCATTGTCATTGCCCGATCTTTTTTTTCTTCTCCGGAAAGAAAAACTCCGGCTATTATTAAAAAGATAGTCGGGAAGAGGTAATAGCCAAGCCCGAAAAGCTTGGTGAGAAAATTATAAATAAATTCTCCAGCCGGACCGGCATTGTGGAAGCTGGCCAGGATTAGAATCGCAGCAAAGCCGATAAAAAAAACTGCCAGTATGCTGCGTTCGGTTTCTGGATGGATTTGCGACCGGACAGATTTGATTTTTACCCACAGACTTAATTTAGGGAGATTTTTTTTATTTTTCTTGGCCATGAACTTCTATATATATTATACACGAAATTAAACAGCGCATTAAAAATCCCCGCCTAAGGACGGGGATAGAAAACTTCCAGAACTCTTTGAGTAATGACTTCTGGCCAAGTGATGATTTGTTTTAAGAAAGAGATGGCGCATTGTTTCCTGATAGTTTCTTCCTCTACTGATGGCGGAGAGTTAATATCTACGGTTTCGTCGGAATGTTCCAGGCAGAATTTGGTCCGCCTGAACAAGATTCCAGTTCTGGCTGGAGATGCCGTAGAAAAGATAGTTTCCAGTTTTTTTCTATAAGAAACCGGAGTTTCGGTTTTGTAAATAAAAATCAAATAAACTTTCTCATCTTGGAAAATTTGATGAGGCTGCAAGCGGTTTTTTTCCGCGAATTTTATGGCGTCAGAGAAGATTCGCCGCAGTTCTGATTGAATGCCGTGGGCCATAAAAACAGTCAGGGCATACATAGAGAGTATAGCAAGTGAAACCCGGATCTTTTTTTCATCACGGAGATGTGGCCAGGTTTCTTGAAGCTGATGCTGTGCCGCTTTCTTAATTTCTTCGCGGAGTTCTAATTCATTCTTGAGTCCGTTTACGTAGTAGGCAAAGGCCTCAGATAGTTTGGGGATTAATCGAAAAATAATATTTTCCAATTCGGTTGGGTTATTCATCCCGGCTTCGCGGGTAAAGTTTCTCTTTAAGAGTTGCCATTCGCGGGCTTGCCTTTCTAGATAAGCGCGGCTCAACAGAAATAGGTTTTCATCACTGATTTTCGACGGGTAGTCGTGCATGGGCCTCCTATCTAGTTTTCAAATTAATAATATTCTACAACATTTTTTATAAAAAAGCAAATTTAAGTGGTTACTGATAATCGGTTTTTAGAGTTATTATTTATATATGCGTGCTGTTATTTTAGCGGCTGGTGAAGGAAAAAGGCTGAGGCCGCTTACTTCGTCAATACCTAAGCCGCTTTTGAAAGTCAAGGGAAAACCGATTTTGGAACATACTTTTAGAAATCTTCCGGATTTTATTAATGAAATAATTCTGATAATAGGATATAGAGGCAATCAAATAAAAAAATATTTTGGCAGTGAGTTTGGCGGTAAAAAAATTATTTATATTAAACAGCCGGAACCATTAGGAACTTTTCACGCCCTTTCTTGCGCCAAGAGATATTTGAATGGGGAACCGTTTTTAGTTTTGGTTGGTGACGATTTTTACAAAAAAGAAGATTTGGAAAAATTAGCCGGATATCCCGTGTCAGCTCTGGCGAAGGAAACTGATATTCCAGAAAGATTTGGGATTTGTAAAACTGGAGCCAGTGGTTATTTGGAAGATATTGTCGAAAAGCCTGATTATCCATGCGGTAATCTGGCCAGCACCGGAGCTTTTGTGCTGACTCCGCATATTTTTGCCGAGCAGATTATCTATGGGCCGAACCAGGAGCAATTACTCGCACCGATGGTCGGTTCGCTTGCAAAAAAAATGCGGATAAAAATTGTGAATGCCTCTTTTTGGTTTCCCATCGGCTATCCGGAAGATTTAATCAAGGCTGGAGATTTGGTTTAAGATAAAATAGAAATGGAAAAATCTATTTTTAAGGCTTATGACGTGCGCGGAAAATATCCCAGTGAGCTTAACGAAGAAGCTGCCTTTAAAATTTCTAAAGCGTTGGGTAAATATTTCGGCAGCGGTGCTAAAATCGTAATTGGCCACGATGCCAGATTGAGTTCGCCTACATTATATAGGGCAGCGTTGAAAGGGTTTAGGGTTCAGGGTTTAGGGGATAGAAAAAATATAAAAAAAAATCTCAACCCTCAACCCTCTACCCTGTACCCCGCAGGCTTAATTACTACTCCGATGCTTTATTTCTTGGTGAATAAGTTAGGGGCCGATGGCGGAATTATGGTCACGGCCTCTCATAATCCCAAGGAATACAATGGATTGAAGGTTGTCGGTAAAAATGCTAAGCCGATAAGCGGTAGGGAAATTTTGAAGATAATGAATAAGGAATTATGAATTAAGAATTATGGACAGAGTATATTTAAATTTATATTTAGAATTTTTAAAACGATTTTTGAAATTAAAAAAACCTATTAAAGCGGTCTTTGATTGTTCCAATGGAACAACTGGCTTGATTTTGAATCGAATAATGAATAATGAATCAGGAGTTAAGGATAAAGTAAAAAATTCCATAATTCGTAATTCAAAATTCATAATTCTCAATAAAAGGCCAGACGGCCGTTTCCCGGCTCACGGGCCAAATCCGCTTATAAAAGGAGCTACCAGGCAATTGGAACGAGAGGTTAAAAAACAAAAAGCGGATTTGGGGGTGATTTTTGACGCCGATGGCGACCGGGTATTTTTTACAGATAATCGGGGAAAGTTTATTGATTCAAATGAAACCGGTTATATGCTGATGCAGATGCATAAGCCTCCTTACGTGACCGGTATAGTTTCCAGCTGGCGACTTAAAAAGTGTCAGGTGTCAGGTGTCAGATGTCAGATGTATATTTCCAGGGTTGGCCACTATTTTTTTAAAAAATTAATGCGTGAAAAGAAAGCCTCCTTGGGATTGGAGCATTCCGGCCACTATTATTTTAAGGATTTTTTTTATTGTGATTCTGGAATTTTTGCCGCCATAAAGGTTATTAATTTTGTTTCCGGTTTAAAAACAGATTTGGCATCTTGGCTGGATAAATTGCCTGGTTATTACCGCTCTGGGGAAATTAATTTCGAAGTTGAAGATAAAGAAGAAATATTGAAGAGAATAGAAAAAAGATATAAAAAATCCGCGGAAAAAATAGATAAAATGGATGGTTTGACTGCGGAATTCGGCAACTGGTGGTTTAACTTACGGCCATCCAATACCGAACCGCTTCTCCGCCTCAATATAGAAGTGAAAAGCCAGGAGATACTAAAAGGAAAATTAAAAGAAATAAAAAATTTAATTATTACCGCTTAAAAATGCTATAATTAAAATAATATGAAATTTATACTGATTTTTGCTCTAATCCCAGTCCTCATTTTGACAGTTTTAGTTTCTGGTCTGGTATCTTCGGTTAACAGTAAGACATTAAATTCGTCGCTGGCGGAGTCGGGGCTGTACGAAAAGCTCCCGCAGATTTTAGTTGGGCAACTTTCTAAATTGTACGGCGAAGCCGACGCAAAAACTCTTGCCACCATTTCTTCTAAGCTTAGGGACGATCCCACTTTCGGCTACTTAAGAAGCATGATTGAAAAATTCGATAATGATCTTTTTGATTATCTTGACGGAAAGACTGGTGCCTTGCCGGTTATTACTCTTCCCGACAAAACGCCTCGGGATTCTTTATGGGGGATAGTTGTGCAGCCGACACTTAAAAATTTCGGAGTTTCTAAAAAATTTGAACTTCCTGCAAATGTTACTTCCAATATTGAAGCGGTTAAAAATGGATATGAATGGTTTAAGTTATCGCCGTTAATATTAGCAGCGCTTGTGCTGGTGCTTACAGTGATTTTAATTCTTTTCGGCCGAGACTGGCCACACCGTGCGCGGCTGGTTGGGAAAGCGTTCCTTTTCGCATCTATCTTCGGTTTAGCCATATTTACAGGGCTTACAGTGTTATTACCGAAATTGCCCGGACTCCAAATTCCGAATTTTCCTCAGCAATTTCAGTTTGCTCAAGAGCCGCTTTTATCTCTAGTCACCGCCTTTCTCGTTCATGTCAATTCTAATCTTGGTACGTTGTACGGCAGCCTGCTGATCATTGGCGTCGTGTTATTCGCAGGATCTAGATTCCTGTCTAAAAAAGAGTCTGAGTTGTAGTTATTGGCATTCTTTCATGCCAGTTGAATGGGACCTTAGCTATTTCTTTGCCATAATTGGTCGGCACCAAGAGGTGGCCCTGTTTTAAGCCTAGTTCGTATAAATCCTTGGTCAGTTTAACATCCTGCAGGCAATAATTTTTTAAGTCCTCCAGCCTTCCTTCTTTATAAAATTTAATCGCATCTAGGCCATGCGCGGATTTGCCAACTTTTAAATTAGTTTGCGCCAGCCAGTCTAAACCAACCCGGTGCCCTAATTTCTCTTCTATATCTTCTAAGATGTCTAAGCTTTCGATGGCTTTAACATTGAAGTCAAAATATTTATTTAAAATTGGGATATCAAAACGATTAGTGCTGAAACCAATAATTAAGCCGGCGCTTTGCAGCACCGGCTTTAATTTATCCAATTCATATTCAAAAAATGAAAGATAGGCGTTTTGCTTGTAGGAATAAACGCCGACAAAAGAAATGTCTAAATCCAGCAATTTATCATAGCCACCCACATCCTCAAAGGTATTTTTGGTTTCGATATCGATTACTAATTTATCCATTATTTAGTGCGTAGTTTGTAGGGCGTAGGGCGTAGATATAATTTCCTATGGGCTACGAGCTACTGCCTACGGTCTAGTTTACACGTGGCGGTCTGCCACTTTGCTTGCCGCAAAACTTTCTGGCTTGGTTTTGGCCTCAAAGTTGTTAGCGCGTACTGCTCCTATCAATTCTTGGATCATGGTTCTGGTAGCGCCATTTTCGCCTACATCCACATGCACTTCAAATGCATATTTGTCTAAGCTGGCGTTTCTTAATAAAACCGCCAATTCCTTGCTGATTTCCAGCGAAGTAAGTACTTCTCGCCACATTCGGTCTCGCAAAGTATGGATGTTTCTTCCTTCTATATGCCGCCAGAAATAACGTCCGCCATTGCCTACCCGATGGACCACGATAGCGGTTACGAAATCTGCCTTATCCCCGGCTCTTTTTTCTGAATCAGTACCGACGATAATTTTATATTCCCGGTTCGGGTCCAGTTTAATGAAGTCAGAAATTGTTTGCACAATTTGTTCGGGGGTTAACTTAATCCCAAAAGAACTGTTAAAAAGATTCTTTTCCATTCCTGATACATTACTCTCTTTTGTCATTTCCGTCAATTTTTTTTATCGAGATTCTAAGTTAGAATATTAATATAGATTTAATAATATGCCAAGATGTTATTTTGATTATGCCGCTTCCACTCCGGTTGATCCGGAGGTAGAAAAGGCAATGAAGCCGTACTGGTCTAAGGTTTTCGGCAATCCGGGAGCGCTCCATTGGTTTGGGCAAGAAGCTTCAGCAGCGGTTTTTAAAGCGCGCGATACGATTGCTAAATCGCTCGGCTGCAATTATCGGGAAATTATTTTTACCGGATCGGCGTCAGAGGCGAATAATCTTGCCTTGAGAGGCGTGATTAAGGGTTTAGGGTTTAGCGTAAAGGGTTTAGTTAAAAATAAAAATTTTAAAAATCTAACCCCTAATCCCTCTACCCCATACCCTAAAATAATCGTTTCTTCCATTGAGCACGAATCTATTTTAAATACTTGCCGCGATTTGGAAAGCGAGGGGGTAGAGGTAGTTTATTTGCCGGTTTCTAAAAGTGGCATTGTGGATTTGAAAAAATTAGAAGCGGCATTGGATGAACGGACGGTTTTGGTTTCGGTGATGTATGCGAATAACGAGATAGGCGCGATACAACCCATAGCTGAAATTGCGAAAATTATAAGCGATTTCAAAAAGGGTTTAGGGTTTAGGGTAAAGGGTTTAGAAAATCAAAACAAAAAAAATAATCTATACCCTAACCCCTATACCCTATACCCTTTTTTGCATACCGATGCTGTTCAGGCCTTCAATTATTTAAATTGCAATGTAAATGATCTCGGCGTTGATTTAATGACTTTATCGGCACAAAAAATTTACGGGCCAAAAGGAGTTGGCGCACTGTATGTGCGCCAGGGTTTAGGGTCTAGGGTTCAGGGTTTAGTTAAAAATAAAAATTTTAAAAATCTAACCCCTAACCCCTCTACCCTCTACCCCATAATAACTGGCGGCAGCCAAGAATACGGCCTTCGCGCTGGAACTGAAAACGTTCCCGGAATCGTTGGTTTTGGAAAAGCGATAGAAATTGCTGACCGGCTTCGGGAAAAAGAAAACAGGAGATTGAGAAAATTGCAGGATTATTTTATTACTCAAGTTAAAAAGAAAGTTCCAAGAGCACAATTAAACGGCGATCTAAAAAATCGTCTCCCTAATAATATAAATATGTATATTCCAGGTGTGAGCGGGCAAGATTTGATAATTAGATTAGATTTGGCCGGTTTTGCGGTTTCTCCCGGCTCTGCCTGCGCAGCAAGGGTTTGTAAGCCGTCGCAAGTGCTTAAGGCTCTCGGTTATTCAAATGAGCGAGCTGCCAATAGCATACGAATTACTTTCGGTAGGCAGACCAAGAAAAATGAAATTGACAAATTGTTGAAAGCATTGTATATTCTGACATAGCAACTCGTTAAGTCTAAGAAACAAGGAGGCGGAGATGAAGAAGTTAGTCGCGGCCATTGTGGGAGTGCTGTT
>JACROC010000006.1 GCA_016214655.1 Candidatus Harrisonbacteria bacterium | reverse complement strand
TCCGAGATTTTTCCTTTTATATCCTTCAGCGATATTAGAAGGAATTGAAATACTGGCTCGTCTCATCTGGCTAACCAATCCATAAAGTTCCGATTTGGGAAATCCATCGGTTACTTTATAAATTTCTTTTACGAGCTCGATGGATCTTTGCCAGACAGTCAATTGTTTATATGATTCTAATTGCATATTTTATAAATTCTATACCCTACACCCTAACCCCTATACCCTTGCTAAGGAAGATCCTCCTGATCCCTAATAGTTACCGACGTTTGCATGGTGGTACTGGCCGCAAAAGTAATTATGTTATCCGGATTAATATGCTCTACGGTCAAACTGATATTAATATTTTTCGTCCTATTAGTTACGCTTAAATTTCTAAAAATAAGGCTGGTTACTTTTACGTCATTAGAAGTAAGAGAACTGGTGGCGGCTGAACCCTGCTTGATATCCAGAATATAATTACTGACACCAAAAACAGTCGGGTCTTTTGAGACGTCTTCATGATTTAAAGAAAGGAATCCGGGACTGGTATCAAAGGTGGAAGAAGTGGTATTCAAAGTGTTGGCGGATCTTATTTCTTGAATTATGCGTTCCATGGCAAAGCGGGCATTCTGCTGAACTTCCTGGTACGCCCGTGCTCGCTGCTGGCTTTCCAAAATATTGATTGAAAAAATCGTAGCCGACGTCACAACGCCAGTGATGATGAGGGCGTAAATGAGAGTTTCGATGAGAGTGAATCCTAGAAGAGGGTTTAGGGTAGAGGGTTTAGGGTTTAGATTAAATTTTTTATGAGAATTTAGCAAAACAAATCTAATAAAAAGCTTGCTTCTTTTTTGATTCATTTTTCCTTTTTTAAAAAAAATATTTTTCATTTTATTAAATTCTATACCCTATACCCTAACCCCTAGACCCTATTTGTACGTAACCGTAATATCATGCAGCTGCGACGTAGTGGAAGTATCAGTAGTAAAAAATGTTACCCGGTATTGCAGATACCGCGCATCGGCCGCCAGGACCGGAGTACCGGTCGCAATACTGCTTTCATTACTAAAAGCAGACCAGCTGGCATCTGGCGTGGCCACATTACCAGAACGGGTTGCAACTGTAATATCAGTAGCCGTGGTCGGCAATGTTTCAGACCAGAAAATTGATTGGAAAAATCGGTTAGTTGCAGTAACAGTATCCAAAACGCTGGATATCAAATTTCCTGATGTAAAAAATTCATCTGCGTATCTAAGCATAGTTCCGGAATTACCAACTGCCCAGGCATTTTTGTGATCCAACATTGCTACGCCAGCTAAAATCCTGTTAGTCGGCGAACTAAAACTCGCCCAGCTGCTGCCATCCCAACGAATAATCGTGCCGGTAATACCAACAGCCCAGCCGTCAGAAGCCGTAAGCATATACACGCCCTGCAAATCATTAGTAACCGGTGAAGTTACTGCGCTCCAAGTTGTTCCATTCCATCTCCGGATATTGCCGCCGCTGCCGACTACCCAGCCGTCAGAAGAAGAAACCATGAAAACTTCATACCAGCTCTCAGTGCCGGTATCCACAAATTGACTCCAACTGGTTCCGTTCCATCTTAAAATTTTGCCGGAATCACCGACTGCCCAGGCGTCAGTTGAGGAGACAGTATCCACGCCCCTAAGATCATTAGTAACCGGTGAAGTTACTGCGCTCCAAGAGGTGCCGTTCCATTGCCGGATATTGCCGCCGCTGCCGACTACCCAGCCGTTACTCGAAGACACCGTATCCACATCACGCCAAGTCTCATTGCCGGTATCCGTATGTTCGCTCCAGCTGGTGCCGTTCCATCTTAAAATCTTGCCGCTGGCGCCGACTGCCCACGCATCTGAAGCGGAAGTAATAGTTACAGCATTTAAATTTTCCGCAGTAGGCGAAGTGGTAGTAGCCCAGGTTAATCCGGTAGGCACCCCCTGAAAACGAAGAATGCTTCCCGCATCTCCCACCGCCCAGCCATCATTGCCGGCGGAAGTAAATGCTAGTTCAAACAAATGCTGGGTGGTAAAAGAATTATAAAGTACAGTTATATCGTGAAACTCCGAAGTATAATTGGAATCCGTTGACGTAAAAGTTGCCCGATACTGAAAGTACCGATTATTGGAAGGATTAATAGTCTCACCCGCAGAAGTAGTCATCTCTGGACTGCTAAAAGCAGCCCAACTGACATCCGGCGTTGGCGTGGGGCCAGTTCTAACGGAAATAGTTAAATCAGAGCCGGACCCGAGCGTCTCACTCCAATGCAAACTATTCCAGGTGCTATTCAGCTGTCCGCTATCAAAAACCGAGGACGTGAATGTTCCGCTTGCCGCATAGGCAGTAGAAGCATAAAACCTAATTTTCCCCGCCTCACCGACAACCCAGGCCTGAGTTGCGCCAATCATATGAAGCCCATTCCATCTTTGAGTGCCGGTGTCTAAAGCCTCTGTCCAGCTGCTGCCATCCCAATGTAAAAGCTTACCGCTGGTCCCGGCTGCCCAGCCATCTGAAGCAGAAAGTAAACTTACCGTATAAATATCCTCAATTGTCGGAGAAGTAACCGTATTCCAGGCAGTGCCATTCCAGCGCCTGATTACGCCGGCATCACCCACAATAAAACCGTCCGAAACAGATATCATATGTATATCGCGCCAAGTATCTGCGCCGGTATCCACAAACTCGCTCCAGCTGGTGCCGTTCCAGCGCAGAATCTTTCCGCTCGAAGCCGCTGCCCAACAATCACTGGAAGAAACGCAATGGACTGAATTAATATTTTGAGCCGTCGGAGAAGTCACTGTGTCGTCCCAAACAGTGCCATTCCATCTTCCAATAGTTCCACCAGTGCTGACAGCCCAGCCGTCAGTGGAAGAAACCATAAAAACTGCCTGCCAAGTTTCAGTGCCGGTATCCACAAATTGGCTCCAGCTAGCGCCGTTCATGCGTAAAATCTTGCCGCTGGCTCCCACTGCCCAGCCATCTATAGCAGAAACCATGTGAACGCCGTTAAGATCATTAGCTACCGGCGAAGTGGTGGCTGACCAATTATTTCCATCCCAGTGAAGAATAGTACCGGAAAGCCCGACAGCCCAGACATCACTCGCCGAAACCATATAGACACTCGTAAGATTATTGGAAGTTGGAGAAGTCTTATTAGACCAAGTAGTGGAGGTGGCCAATTCAACATCAGCTACAATCCCCGTGCCGATTAAGCTAGTATCGCTGAATGTTCCGCCGCTAAATTCCGTGGAACTGGCCTGAGTAAATAAATATCCGCCAGCCTCATTCCAAGCCTGATCATTGTCCGTAACAATTGTCGGGATGTTGCCAACGCAAGTAGAAGTGGAATTAGTATAAGTTGCGCCGGAAAAATCCGAACAGGAAAATTGTACCCAATCAAAAACATTCCAATCGGTCAGATTGGCAACTGCGTCTACAGTCCTCGCAATTTCATCCGTAGTCCAAGTTATTTGGGAAGTAACTTTTTTAGTCCGTCCGTAATTAGTCCCGCCGGAAGCTACCGCGTCTCCGTCGCGCGCAGAACGATTCGCATCCTCAACTATGACAGTTCTGGTAAATTTACCGGAGGTATCACTGGTCCCGCTAAAAGCCCAGGAACCGCCTGATCTGGTAACTCCATGATTACCAACAGTTAGATCCGTCCAGCGGTTATCCCGAATTGCCCGAGCCGCATCTAATCCTTCCTGCGACAAAAACATGGCAATGGTGTCCTCCTCTCCGCCAACCGTAGCCCGATAAGAATCCAGAACTAGTCCCAAAATTGCTCCGCTGATTAAAGCAAAAATGCCGCCGGCAATTAAGACTTCAGCCAGAACTTGGCCTTGAATAGGGTTTAGGGTAGAGGGTTTAGGATTTAGTTTTTTGATAAAATTAATTATCATCGTATCTCTATCGTCCCATAGCTATTAATAACAATATTCTTAGATTCGTTTAGGTCATTCTGAATTGTCGTCGTACCGAAATTCAAAGTTTCTCCGGTGATTTTATTAAAAACGACATCGCTACCGCCGCCATTTAAATTAATCGTAGAAATAGTAAGCACATCCGGCAAAGTTATTTCTTCATTATAAGAATCAGCTGCACTGTAACTGCTTCCCTTAAATAAAACATATTTATTGCTTTCAAAATGCACTCCCCACTGCGAATCTTCCTGGCGGGCCATTGATTGGCCCCTGGCTCTTCTTAGAGAATCAACAACCTTTAAAGATTCGTTTTGTAATTCGTTCCTGGCCAAAAAAGAATTAAAATAAGCAACTGAAAGCGAGGCTAATACGCTGACAACGGCAATAGCTATTAAAACCTCCACCACCGTAAAACCATTCTGTTTTTTTGTATGTACGCACATTAACGAATTCTAATTGAACCAATCAATTGGTAAATCGGCGCAATAATAGAAACCATGATAGCGCCGACGGCTAAGCCAACCCCTACCAGAAGTATCGGCTCCAGCAAGGTGGTTAAAGTTTTAATGGTGTCGGAAACGCGGTTGTCAAAATATTCCGACGCGCGCTGGAAAGACTGGTCCAATTTTCCGCTCCTTTCGCCGGCATCTATCACTCTAGTCAAAAGCTGAGGAGTAAGATCTTTACCGGTTTTCAAAGAATCGGTTAAGCGCTTCCCGCGGACGACTTCTTCTCTGGTAAATTCTATCAGCCGTATCAATTCCGGCCTGACTAGAACATTTCTGGATAAATCCAGTGATTTGGCAATCGGTATGCCGGACGAAAGCAACAACGCCATACTTCTCGTAAAACGGACTAAATCAATTTCTCTTGCTAAGCCGGAAATTAACGGCAGCGAAGAAAGAATGGCAAATAATTGTCTCCTGCGAGTTCGGTATAAAAAGAAAAAGCCGGCGGCGGACAATATAGCAAACACTATTATCCATGGCCAATAATTTAATAAAATACCGCTCATCCATATCAAAATTCTGGTAGGCAACGGTATATTAACTCTTAATTTGGTAAATACCTGGGCAATTCTCGGGATGACAAAAGAGAGGATTACTATCATTATCCCGATAAAAACTATGATCACAAAAATCGGGTAGGCCAACGCTCCCTTAACTTTTCTATCAAACTCAATATCTTTTCTGATAGTCTCAGATAGATCCTTTAAAATATCTTCTAAGTTACCCGCCTCCTCTCCGCCCCGGATAAGATTAATTGCCACCGGATCAAAACTGTCCGGAAATCGAGCAAAAGAATCGGCAATGGTTTTACCGGCTTCCAAATCCTTTTTTAAATTTTCCAGGATAATCTTGCTACGTTTCCGGGCACCGTCTAAAAGCGCTTCTACCGATTCCAAAAGCGGAATGCCAGATGTCAGCATAGCGCCAAGATTGCTGATAATCTCAAGTTTTTCAGAAGACTTAAGGCGAACACTCATACCTTAAGTATAACATTCTAAGTCTTTACCGCGCGCATCACCTCTTCAATAGTGGTTACTCCCTTGGCAACTTTGCGAAGACCGTCTTCAAACATCGTGGTCATTCCCTCCTCAACGGCTTTCTTCGTGATTATTTCACTGTTGGCTTTAGCCATAATCAACTCGCGAATACCGGGCGTAACTTCCAATACTTCAAAAATACCGGTCCGGCCGACATATCCGGTATGCTTGCAGACCGGGCAAGTCTTACCTTCATAAACGCGTAAAGTTTTTCCTTTAGGGAAATACTTATAAAGTACTTTCGGGTCAACTTCCAAAACTCCGCCAGGAGTGATTATTTTCCCTTCCCTGACTTCAATTTCCGCGCTATTAATACAGGAAGGACAGATTTTTCTGACCAGACGCTGGGCGATGGCCACATTGACCGAAGAGGCAATCAAAAATGGTTCTATTTTCATATCAGCCAGCCGCGGCAAAGTCGTGGCGGCATCATTGGTATGCAAGGTGGATAAAACCAGATGTCCGGTCATGGCCGCATTAATCGCAATCCCGGCAGTCTCCTCATCGCGGATTTCACCGACGAAAATAATATCCGGGTCTTGCCTCAAAATTGAACCTAATCCTTTTGCAAAAGTAAGATTAGTTTTGGAATTAACCTGAATCTGATTGATTCCTTCTATGTCATACTCTACCGGGTCCTCAATAGTAGCGATATTAACCTCCGGCCGATTTAAAATCTTAACTACCGCATAAACCGAAGTGGTCTTGCCGCTGCCGGTCGGTCCGGTAGCCAGGACCATGCCCCATGGCTTACTGAAACCCTTGCGAACTTTCTCCATGTCTTCCAAGCCCAATCCCAAATCCTCCAAACTAAATTGCCTGGCCTTAGCAGAAAGCAAACGCAAGACCGCTTTTTCACCCCCAATAATCGGAACAATGGAAACGCGGACATCTACCGTCTCGCCTTCTTCGCTAAGAAACTGCAATTTTCCGTCTTGAGCGGATAAATGCTCGTCAGTTTTTAATCTGGATAAAATTTTAATTCTGGAAATAATTTGGTCATGAAGCTTCTTGGGTAAAGTCGCTATCTCATGTAAAACACCGTCAATCCGAAATCTGATCAGAGTATCTTTTTCGTATGGCTCAATATGGATATCAGAAGACTTGTTGCGATTGCCGCTCAAAAGCAGCTCATCTACCAATTTCACGATCACTCCTTCTCCGGTTTCTGCTCGGAGAGTAATTACTTCTTGCAAAATATCGTCTAATGTCTTACTGACATCCTTTCGATACAAAGCCGAAGCATTATTGATGTCACGCTCCGTGGCAAAATAAGGAATGACTCCAACTCCAACCTTTTTTTCCACAAATTCCCTTATTTCTATATTCTCCGGGTCAGCCATAGCCAATTTCAAGCCATCCGGACTCAGTTCAAAGGCAAGAATTTTCTGCTTTTTAGCAACGATTTCCGGAATAATCTGCAAAACTTCATCCAAAATTTTAGTGCGGGATAAAGTAACGTAAGGAAATCCTAAACCTTCGGCCAAAATCTTGCCTAAATAAAAATCTTGCAGAACATCGCGTTCAATAATTAAATCGTAAAGATTTCTATTTTTTTTCTCCGCCTCCTCTAACAGCTGGTCCAGCCGGTTCTTTGGAAAAACCCCGTCATCAGTTATGCCAGATTCAATAAGAATTTGTTTGATTTTTTCATTGCTCATTTTAGATACTTCCTCACTTTCTCAATCATCTGCCCCAAACTGATGTCCGCTTTCACAAAATAATCAGCCGCCCCCAATTCCTGCGCCCGCTTAATATCCGCGTCCTGGCCCAAATTGGAAAGAACTAAAATCGGTATTTTTTTCTTTCCCAAAACCGGGTCAGCCCTAAACCTCTCTAAAAAACTAAAGCCGTCTACCTTGGGCATAATCAGATCCAAAATTATAAGACCGGGCTCAAAAGACTTTAGCTTATCCAGACCCTCCTGGCCATCATAAGCCAATTGAATTTCAAAACCTTCCTTTTGAAATTTGGTCTGATAAAGTTTAGCTAAAATCTGATCGTCTTCAACCAGTAAAATTTTTATTGCCATAACATAAAGTATATCAAAAAATTTTGACTCTGACGAACGTCCTATCTAACCGGCAGAGTAAAATAAAAAGTGGTTCCTCTCTCCTCTTCCGACTCAAACCATATCTTGCCGCCGAGCAATTCCACTAAATTCTTTACAATATAAAGACCCAGTCCCGTACCATCATTACTCATCTTAACCGCGTTATCACCCCTAAAAAATTTCCCGAAAACCCGGCTTTGCTGAGCCTTCGGAATACCAATGCCGCTGTCTTTAACTGCAAACAAAATCTCGCCCTTATATAAAGAAACTGATAATTCAACCGCCCCCTTATTCGGAGTGTATTTAGCAGCATTGGAAAGGAGGTTGTCCAAAACCTCGCGAAGATATTTGGGGTCGGTATTAATAATGGGAAGGTTAACAATTTTCTTAAAACTTAAAGTTTGTGATTTTTTATTGGCCAGCGGCTGCAAATCTTTAACGGCCTCATTGCAAATTTTTTCCAAATCCACCGGTTCCAGTCTAATCAGCAACTCTTCCGATTCTATGCGCGCTGCGCTTAACAGATGGCCAACCAATTCATTGGCATGATTCACGGACGTATACAAATCCCGGATCAAATCTTCCTGGGCGGGATTAAGTTTTCCGGCCTCGCCTTTTAAAAGCATTTCCGCCATCCACTTCATTGATATCAACGGCGTTCTAAGCTGGTGATAAGCAAAAAACATGGATTTGGACATTTCTTCTTCGGTTAGGCGATGATTGGCCGGTTTTTTAGTTTGTCCCATATTTAAATTATTCCGTTGGTTAATTTCTATCAATTTAACACAGCTGGTTCTTTGCGACAAATAAAAATGCCCCGATATGAATTGGGGCATCTCTGCTAAGAAATCTCTATAATCTTGCTTATCTCTTCTATTAACTCATCAATCTTATAATTGCTTTTTACAAAGTAATCCAGAATGGAGAATTTTTGGGCAAACTCAATTTTCTTATTACTGCCGGATACCGACACTACCGCCACCTTAATATTCTTAGTTTTTTTATTTTTCCTTATTTTTTCTAAAAATTGCAGCCCGCTCATGCCGGGCAAATAAATATCTAGCCATATCAAGCTTGGCTCACATTTTTTCAGAATTTCCAATCCCTCTTCGGCGCTCTCGCATAAATCAACGTGATAACCAATTTTTTCCAATTTCAAACGGATGATTTTACTTAAAGACTCATTGTCTTCAATAACCAGAATATGTTTCGGGGATTTTTTAATTTTAGAAACTTTTCGCATATAGCTTTTAATATTATTCAGTCAACTTAATAGATAGTATAGCATAACAGCATAATTATTGAATCGGCAATAAAATTGAAAAAGTGGTGCCAATATTTTCCTCAGACTCAAACCAAATCTTTCCTTTAAGCAATTTCAGATATTCACGGGCAATATAGAGCCCCGAACCGCCGCCGGCAGAATCAAGGGGAATATTTTTACCGCGGAAAAACTTGGTAAAAATCAATTGCTGCTGATCTTTTGGAATACCGATCCCGAAATCTTGTATCTTAATCAAGATATTATTTTCTTGAGAAGCTACGCTGATATTAACTTCACTGTTATTCGGACTGTATTCAATGGCATTCTCTAAAACTTCCGATAAAACTTTTTTCAATAAAGCGGGGTCGGTAATAATGCTGACCTCCTTGGAAACCGCTGGTGGCGTTATAACCATTCCCTTTTTTCTAATACCCTTCTCTAACTGCTTCAAAAGCGCAGCAAATAAATCCGAAAACCGAACGCCTTCGATTTTTGGAAAAATTTGTGCTTGATCAATCTCGGAAATTTCTAAAAGGTGATTAGCAAGTTTATTAATACTCTGAATCGCGGAATAAGCATTTTGAATATTTTCTTTTTGTATTTTAAAATCTTTTGTCTCTGAAGCCGTTTCAAGATTCCAAAGCGCCTTAGTAACCGGAGTCCGGAATTGATGGGAGGCGTAAGCAAAATCCGAATGCAATCTTTGAGATTCCCGTTCTTGAGAAATATCGCGGAAAATAATAATTGCTCCCATTACCTTTTGATTCTGATCAAAAATCGGCGAGGCGCTATCCCCGACTGGAACCTCCTTATCATCTTTTTTAATTAACAGAGTATTATTTTCCATCAATCCCTTTCTTCCAAAAAGCATGGCTTCCTCAATAAAAGCAATATTTTCGCTCCGATCGCGTTCGCGTATAAATTTCAAAAAATTCCGAAATGGTTTTCCCAAGACTTCTTCTTTAGACCAGCCGCTGATTTCGGTAGCAGCTTTATTCCAAAGCGTAATGTTCCAGTATCTATCTATCGCAACTACGCCGTCGCCAATGCTTTCTAAAAACACCTTTTGCTTTTGGCTATATTCGCTGATCGTATTGAATAAACGCAAAATTAAATAGGCCAAAAAGCAATTAAGCGAAATGATCAAGCTATACACAATTAGAATCATCCGAAGATTATTGTCCCTAACCGCAAAGGCAGCAGAAGTCGGCTGATCAATGATGGCTCCCCAGCCGTATTTAGGAACCGGTTCATAAAAAATAAGGTCCTCCTCATTTTCCACGGACACAAATACGGTTTCCATCCCTCGCTTGCCAGCTAATACCCTCTGCGCAAACGAGAAGTTAGAAAAGTCAATAATCCCTTCCTGCGCCGGAAATTTCGGATGCGCGACTACATGTCCTTTTTGATCAACAAAGTACACATAGCTGGAAAGACCGACATCAATGCCCTTACTCCACTCAAAAAATCTATCCGCTGAAACTTGCAATACTAATATGCCAATAATTTCCCGACTCGCAGTTTTTATAGGAATGGCCGCTACTATGCCGTTTAAATAGGGCGCAGCCGCACCTTTAAAAACTTCGGAAATATAAGGTTCCCATTTTTTACTAACTCCTTGATACCAGTCTCGAAAAGCGAAATTTTTCCCGATTACGTCCGATGGCTCTATTAAATCAGCCGTAACTGTACCTTTCGGATCGACTAAGACGATACGATCGATGTATCCTAAATCTACAGGAACGCTCGACATAATTTTGATTGCCTCAGACCAATTATCCTCTTCGATCAATTGACGGAGACGAACTCGCGTTGCCAAAGAGATACCAACGTCTACCAGGCGATCGAATCTTTCCCGCAGGGTAATGGCGCTAAGATGCGCTAGGGACGCTCTCCGATCAATCGCGGATTTAGTTAAATCTCGATATGCTTGCAAATAATGAAAAAGTCCGAAACCAATAGTCGGGGCGATAATCGCTAAAAAAATAACACTATTAATGAAACGCCGCTTGCGGCCGCCAACAAAAATAATATCTATTAGCCAGCCCATCAGTTTTTTAAACATGAATATTTCTATTGAAAAATAATTCAACTATTGGACTCTTAATAAGAGTATAACATGCAATAATACCCCCCCCGCAAGAAAAACTGTGGATAACTATAACCTAGTTAAATAAGATGACAGATGCTTTCGTGTTAATGAATTAGTAATTTTATAAACTGTTTCCCGATTTTGTCCCGTGCTGGAAACTAATTGGTATTTCTTTAAAATACGAAGCTGATGAGAAATACGCGAAAGCGAAGAATGCAAAATATTCGCCAATTCCGTGACAGTAAATCCCCGCTTGTAAACGCTCAATAAAAGCAGAATTTTAAATCTGGTCGGGCCAGACCAAACTTTAACAACTTTTAAAAATTTGGCGGCGGCTTTGCCATTAATCAGCTTCTGCGCCGATTTTCTCTCCAAATAATTCATAATCCCTTAATCATATCACAGATAATTCTTTATCTTTTCAACTAGATCATATATTGAAAAATTAGTTTTCACGAAGTAATCGGCAGCGCCAGCGGCTAATCCCCGTTCAATCTCGCCATCCCTAGCCAAATTGGACAAAATGATAACCGGTATCTTTTTAGTTTTCGGATTTTTCTTAATATTTTCCAGAACCTCAAATCCATTCATTTTTGGAAGAATAATGTCCAGTAGAATCAAATCCGGAAAATCTTTTTCCTCAAGTATTTGAATAGCACCCTCGCCGTCCCTGGCAATCTTTAATAGAAAGCCCCGCTTACTCAAAATAATTTCCAAAGGCTTAATGATGGCCAAGTCATCTTCAATAATTAAAATATACTTCTTCATAACGGCAGAGTAAAAGTAAATGTTGCGCCTTTATACCGGCCAGCCGAATTAAAAGTCACCATTCCGCCATGCGCCTCTACGAAAGCCTTAACAATATAAAGGCCAAGGCCGAATCCGTTAGGCGACATTTTCTTGGCTTCTTCTCCGCGGAAAAATTTTTGGAAAATATATCTTTGCTCTTCTCCGATTATTCCTATGCCATTATCCTGGACCGCCACTTCGATAAATTTTCTCTCATCTATCTGGCGCTCCCTTGAATTAATAGTTACCACCCCGTAATTAGCCGGCGAATAATTTATGGCATTAGTCAATAAAACCCAGATAATTTTTTTGATTTTTTTACAATCTATAAAAAGATTGTCAGCAAGCTCAATAAGATCAACATTAAATTTCAATTGTTTCTGCTGAATCAGCAGCTGATTTTCCAGCATTACCTCATCAATGAAATTTTTCAGGCCGCAGCGCTCTTTCACTAAATTAATTTCTTTATCTCCTATATCCAAGGCAATCAGCATATCATCCAAGTGAGAAATCATAAACAGGGAATTTTTATAGGTATCCTGCAAAAATTCTTCCTGTGTTTTTTTGTCGATCTTACCGTCCAACAACAATTCCGTGTCCCAGCGCATGGCCGAAAGCGGCGTGCGTAGTTGATGGGAAACTACGGAAATAAAATTGGACTTGGCTTCATCCAGCCGCTTCAAATCTTCGTAGAGCCTAGCATTATCTATAAAGGCACCAATCTCCAGGACCAAATGATTCAACAACTGCAAATCCTGATGTGAAAAATCATCTCCGGACTTTTTCTTGCCAAGAAAATAAATGCCGATTAATTGATTTCTGGCGGAAATCGGTAGAGCCACGGTAAAATCCAATTTCTCCATCTCCTCAAAAACCTTGGGAACTAAATCAATACGCTCCACTGGCAAATTTAGTTCGCCATCCTGCATTTTCCTGCCGATAACTTCCAGGTTAAAGACGAATCCGGGATTAGAATTAAAAAATACGACAATTGGATTATCGGGGCCAAGCTCTAATTCTCTTTTATGATCCATTACGCGCTGTTCTACGAAAGTTCCGGCTGGCGTCAGCACAAACATATCGGCCTCGGCTACTTTAAAATACTTAGCGGCAATATCATTAAAAGCGTCCAGAATTTTATTTAAATTTAATTCAATTTTATGGACTACCGACGTCAATTCATCAATAACCTCATCCATTTGATAATGTTTGCGGAAAAATATCTTGTCGGTTTTATCTTCAATAAATCGCTTCAGTGGCTCAAAAGTTAAAGTAATAAACAGTGAGGCAATTACCAAGGCGGAAAAACTGCCGATATATTGCCCAAGAAGCCCGATGATGCCTACATAAATAAAGCTGATAATCGCAAAAAGGAGCGTGAAAATCGTGCCCAATCGGATTACAATCCAAATGTCCAAAAGGTGATGGACCACGATGGCATAGGCCGTCAAAGAAGTAAAAATCAGGATAGCGAGTGACGGGCCCACAACACTCAGTCTGCCGGTTTCAAAATATACCGGCAGAATAAGATTAGTAAAAGTCCCGATCAATAAAACCAAAACTATGCCAAGAAAAACATAGAAAATTTGGGCTTTTTCATAAGAATCCGCCTGCTGATATTTCTTAAAAAGATTGTGCAGAGCTTTTCCAAAATAAGAAATCAAACAAACTAATAGCACTGAATAAAGAATGCCTGGCACGAAATCTGTTCCCCATTCATACAGCGTAACTTTTTCAATATTGTATTTTGTGGGAACCAAAATTAAAGCCAGAACCGGAATGCCGAAAATAATTGCAGTTTTTAACTTAGACAAGCTTCGGCCATCGCGCGGGAAAAAATAAGTAAAATAGAGAAAGGAGGCGCAGAAAAAAAACGGACCGATAATGGCTCCCCTTGCCCAAAACAAGGCCCACCACTCATTCGGCGAAAGATCGGAAAGTGAAGAACTGACAATCCATCCGACCAGCGACAAAACTACCGCGCCGAATAATTGATTGATTCTCCGTTGGCGGTTACGAACTATCACGAATAATCCCAAACCAAGCAATCCTAAGGAAATTACTAAATCTATTATTCCAACCACCTTAAGCATATAAGTTAATTATAACTTAATTAAGAATTGCAATAAAAAAACACGCCCTAAGGCGTGTCCGATGTTCACTAACTAAAATACTTTCGTCCGCGAAAGACAAACTGCTCATCCATATTTTGCGGACCAAAATATCGTCTTACAAACTTCACAACTTTTTTCCGGCTGAATTTTCTGCAGCTGTATACGTCAATGGTTATAAAATTCTTAAGCGAAAGAGTGTGGATTTGAATCCCCGATTCTACCAGTGCTACCCAGCCGGATAATCCTTTTTTATCTGGAAATCTCCGATGATCAGTTCGCACCACTGTCGGCTCGGATTGCTTATGCATCCCGATGAATCCGACTAATTCGCTTAAAAAGTCATAACAAAGATCCATATCATCACAAACGCCATGGTTACAGCCATAAAGATCCAGCATTAATTGATATCCGAACGGCTTGGTCCTTCTCATATTTCTTATTTCAATTTCAAAAAACAATTGACTTCAGGTTAGCATCCATTATAATTTCAATCAAGATCATTGAAAAAATTAGCAAGTGAAATGGCCAGAGCCGAGCTGATTATTACCTCCAAAATCAATAATGGGGGCATTAGAAAAAAACTCTGGGATCTTTATAATGCTGTTTTTGCCGGCCAAGAAAAAATTTCCGTGCAAAATCAAAAATGCTATACCGAAGAAACTTTCCAAGCAGCGCTTTTGGACGAAGAATACATAAAATTCTATCTCATCCTAGATGATGAGGTGGTTGCTTATATGCTTGCCACCAATAACCTCCAAAAAGCCGCTGTGACCTATATGAATCCGGAAAGATATCGGGAGCTTTTCCCGGAATATGCAGCGGCAAATAAAATTTATTACTTTACTTCCCTGGGAGTACATCCGGAACAGCAAAAGCAGAAGCTTTTTTATCAAATTATCTCTGCCGGCTTCCGCCGAATAGCAGAACTCCGAGGAATGTATGCTTTTGATTTTTCCCAAGAAAGCGTAGCTAACCTCGCGGGAATGTTTATCCGGATTGCCCACCGGCTGCACCAAGAAGGCCTGCTGCCGGAAATGAAATATGTTAAGGTCGGCGCCCAAGAATTCGGCGCTATCGCCCCGACTCATCCCCAGAGCTAAAACTGAGGCCAGCTCTCCAGCTGGCTTTTTTTATTTTTTAATCTTGCTTAAATAATTTTTAACCTTCTCAATCACTGCCTTAATCGGATTTTGCGCCTTGACCAAATAATCTGTTGCTCCCAGCGCGAATCCTCTTTTAATTTCCTCTTCTTGGCCCAGATTGGAAAGAATCACTACCGGAACTTTTCTCAAATCAGAATCGTTTTTCAATTCTTTCAATACCTCAAAGCCGTCTTTTTTGGGTAAAATCAGATCCAGCACGATAATGTCAGGAGAAAAATTCTTGGCCAAAGAAAAAGCAGCCTCTCCGTCGCTGGCGATTTCCACCTCAAAATTCTCATTCCGGAATTTATCTTGAAGGATTTTCGCCAAAATTTCTTCATCTTCTATCACCAATACTTTAATGGCCATAATTATTTATTTTTGATAGGAATACTAATATAAAAAGTTACGCCATCTTGAAAAGAGTCGAACCAAATAGTGCCGCCCATAGATTCGATTGCCGATTTGGCGATGAATAACCCCAAGCCAGTTCCTTTTTGCTTAATGTATTGTGCCTGAGGGCCGCGATAAAACTTAGTGAAAATTTTACCCTCTTCAGTCTCCAAAATCGGAGGGCCGAAATCATGAACCGAAACGACATAATTGATATCTTGTTTGTTTACTTTAATATCAACAGTTGTCCCTTTATTTGCAAAAGAAATGGCATTATCTAAAAGATTCTTGAAGGCCTCGCTGAAAAGAAATTGGTCCGCCATGATTTCTTTCAGCTTGGCCTCAATAGATAAACTAATCTTCTTTTGCTCCTCATCGGCTTTAGGTTGCAATAATTTTATCGAATCTTCAATTAAAGACTTCAAATTGGACGGCTTCAGATTAACCATCAATTTACCGGTTTCAATACGAGAGACGCTTAGTAGATCTTCAACCAAGCTAATAAGCCGTTCATTAGAAACAAAAAGGTCTTTTAGCCGATCTTTTTGCTTATCGTTCAAATTATCAGTTTCCTCCATCATAACCTCTAAAACCCACTTAATGGTGGATAGCGGAGTCCGCAGTTGGTGAGAAGCCAAAGAAATAAATTCTGTTTTGGCACGGTCAATTTCCTTCTCTTTAGTCACATCTCTGAAAATTTCCACCACGCCAATAGCGCCACCGCCAAAAATAATCGGGGCCACCGTTATGGCTACCGGAAATCTACTCTTGTCTTTTTTGACAAAATATACAGCCGTCAAAGTATCGGTGGCAAATCGCCGGCCGGAGGACAAAGCAATTTGCGACGGCCTCCGTTCCGGCAGAATTATGCCGCCACCCTCATCCTCATTCGGTACAACGTCGATAAGATTCCGTCCCAATACCTCTTCTTTCTTCCAGCCCAAAGATTCCTCAAAAACTCGATTGACCAATATGATTTTACCGACACCATCCGTAACCACTAAGCCGTCGCCAATGGATAATAAAATCGCTTCATCTTTAGCCCGGTCCTCCTGAATCTCTTTAGTGCGTTCGGCTACTGCTAATTCAAGCTTCTTGGTATATAAGGCCAATTCAGCCTCTATTTTTTTCCTTTGAGTAATATCACGCTGAAACGCAACGTGGCCAAAGATTCCGCCAGCCTGATTTTTTAAAGGTATAAAAACCTCATCTGTCGAATAAAGAGTTTTATCTTTTCTCTTATTAGTAAACTCTTCGCGTACGGTATTTCCAGCAAGAGATCGGTTCCATAAATTGGCATAAAATTCCTGATCCTTATCTCCAGACTTCAAAATCCGAGGCGTGAATTTCTCTATTACCTCCTCACCCCTCCAGCCTGTAAGAACCTCCCAGGCCGGATCAACATATCTGATAAAACCGTTTAAATCGGCCACCAAGATTCCGTCGGGATGATAAGTAAAAAAACTGCCGAGAATCTGCTGGAAAGAAAATTCAGACCAATCTTCAAAATGAATCTGCTCGCTTAATACCCCCATTTTCCCAAGCATCTTAATTGCCGCATCTATCATTGGCGGGGGACCGGAAATATATATGGGAGAATTACTAGCTGATGGAATATTGCTTTTTAAAAATTCCTGATCAATTAAACCAAAGTTTACCGAGAGATTAAAATTTGAATTATCTTTGAATCCTTCCAATTCTTTAATATAAGCCGCATCTTGGGAATCCCTTAGAGTATAAAGAAGGGTAATTTTATGGGGCAATTTTTCTTCGGTAACAAAACGCAAAATGCTTAAAAATGGAGAAATACCCGTCCCGCCGGCAATGAATATCAGTGGCTCTTTTTGATCTTCGGGCAGAACAAGATTTCCCCACGGTCCCTCAACTTCAACTTCTTGGCCAAGAGGCAGATTTATTAAAGTTTGTTTAAAACCACTATCAGTTAGGCGAAATACAATGTCAATTTTTTCCTTATCATTTGGAGATGAGGCAACGGAAAAAGTCCTGGCCGGTCCCTTAGTATCCTCTTTCTCAAGGCTGGGTAAAACTACCCGAATATATTGACCCGCTTTGAAAGAAAAGTTTTTATCTTTCAGACCAAAACTCATTTCCCAAATTCCCTTGAAAACTTCTTTTTTATTTATTACGGGTAATTTCATAGTTCAAACCAGCCTTTAATCATATTTTTTTTCATAAGCTCAATCATTTTTTCTTCACCAATGCAGGTAGAAACTAATTTATTCCAAAGCGCCTCCTGATGGTGATATAGATATTTTATCAGCTCTTTTTCCTTGACTAAAGCCATAACGGTATCTACCAGATTGAAACTTACCAGAATTTCTTTGCCAACCTCGTCTTTAAAATAATCCCCGACCCAATCCATATCTTTCCAAAAGGCCAGCCCATCTTTCATTTCCGGCAAAAGTTCTTCAATCCGCACTATCTCTTCTTCCGCGCGCTTCCAATGAATAGCTTCCGGATTCACATGTGGTTCAAAAAGACGCCAGTCATTATCATCGTCTTTCGCTAAATATCTTTGGATAACCAAAAATCTCGGGTGATCTCCTTCTGGCGGCCGGCGATTAATAACATCTCCCCTCAATAAAGAGATTATATTTTCTGAAAATTTATTGCCGTCATAGCTATAGATCTTAAAAAGATCGGAGTAATACTGCACTTCATTCAAATAATGCAAAAGCAGGCTGATTAATCTCAAAGTTTCTCCGGAAATACCCAAGAATATCTGAATCACAAAAATCACCCCCATTTCTTTTAAATGACTGACATTGTGGTATTTTTTAGCGACAAATTTTTCCGCCGCCTTGGTCCATTTTGGATCCAGCGCGCGCAGCTGGATCGGCCGCTCTTCAAAATCTTCCGGGGTCAACTGCTCGTATTGTTTAAAAAACGCCTTATTCAGCCAATCTGGGTCTTCCAAAAATCGAAGCGCGCTATACACCTCCAGTAAATCTTCATTTTTAATCAAGTCCTCAACATCTTTATAACCAAGCGCTTTCATTATCATCTTAGGCGGTTCGCGCCGCAAAAATTCGGTTGCGCGCTCGTATTTCAAAAAATATCCTTTCCGTAAAGGATGTAGTTTTTCCACAAAATCCACTATCTTGCCGGCAGTATCCGGATTACGCAAAGAAAAAAGTCCGATCGCTTCAAAAATTTTAACATCGTCCGCCTCAATTTTGCTGATTAAAGCATCGTAAACTTCCAGCGCTGAAACATTTTTGCCCAAACCAAGAAAATCCAATCGCTGGCGGACCAATTCATCATTCCGCGCGGTAACATCCTCACATACTCCTTCTTTACCGGTAACTCTAGACATCGCCGCCTGCAATTCTTGAATGCGGTTTTTATCGAATCTTAGAATTTTTGATATTTTTTCGTAATTATTATCCATAAGCTAAATCTTTTTTATTTTAATCAAAAATTTACTCCAGCGTCTTTGTTTTTCAAATTGATTTTTAGTAAGAGTACCTTCAGTCGCGCCGATATGCTCTACGACCGACGTGGCATTGGCTGAAGCAAGGCGAATGGCATATCTTATAGCATCTAGCGTATAGCGGTTAGCGCTTAGTTCTTTTTTCTCTGAACGCCGGACGCTGGACGCTGGACGCTCGGCATGCATTAATCCGGCTACAAATCCGGATCCAAACGCGTCACCCGCGCCAGTGCGATCCACCACTGCTTTTTCTTTGAAAACCCCTGCTTTATACAAATATTTTCCGTCTGAAACAGTCACACCGTTCGGGCCGTCAGTCACCGCCACGATCCCGGGAGTTAAGTTATCCAATTTCTTAAAAACCTCTTTTTCTTTTTTAAACGGGATACCGACTAAATCCGCTGCCTCTCCTTCATTTAAAACTAAAAAGGCTGAGTCTTTCAAGGCGGACAAAACTTCTTTCCGTTTATGCCCGATATGGTGTCCACTCGGATTAAAAGCAACTTTAATTTTATTTTTTTTAGCAAATTGCAATAATGGTTTCAAAAATTTATCCGACTCTCCAGCCAGAGACAAATACCACCACTTAGATTTTAATTTTCTCCAAGGAATATCATTCAGAGTCCAAGTATCGGAAGCTCCATGATAACCCAAAATTGTCCTTTCGCCTCCTTTTAATAAAAGAGATGAGTAGGCGGTAGGCCGATTTTCGGAAATGGAAAAAGTTGTCTGAACGCCTTCTTTTTTTAAGCGCTGGGACAATTCTCTGCCCGACAAATCATCTCCGATTTTTCCAAAACAAGCGGTTTGAAATCCTTGTCTCGCAAAAGTCACGCTGGCATTGGCGGAATTTCCGCCAGTCGTAAGAAACAAGCGCTTAATGGGGAGCTTTTCTCCGAACGGCAAACAAATCGCCCTTCCGGATGGCGTTTTCGGCCATTTAATAATCTCGTAATCCGATTCTAAAAAATTATCCCTGGTAACCGAACCGATAGTTACAATATCGTACATAGTAAAATTTTATCATAAAACAAAAAATCCCGCTAAAGCAGGATTATTAAAGACCGATTAGAAGAGTGTACAAAAGATTTACCAGCCAGAAAACAGGCAGGTACGGCAAGAGAATAAAGAGCGCAATCATAAACCACATCGCCTTCATCTCAATGAACATTCTCCAATCATACGGAAGCCAGACGCCCCAGATGCGCCAGCCATCCAGTGGCGGCACGGGCATCAGATTAAAGACTCCGAGAACTAAATTAATCTGCGCTACGAGCATCAGCGGACCCAAGAGCGCATACATCTGTCCCTGACTTACATCACTTCCAAAAATCCATACCAGCCAATGCGGAGAGGTCCGGATCAATAAACCGGCACCAACCGCTAAAGTGAAGTTAACTGCAATACCAGCCAGACTCACGCAAAGATCGGCAAATCGCGACGGAAGGCGGTTAAAGTCTACCGGAACCGGTTTTGCCCAGCCGATCATCGGTGCGCCCATCAATAAACACACCACCGGCAAAAAAATAGATCCGATTAGATCAATGTGAACAATCGGATTAAGAGTTAAACGCCCAGCCTCTTTAGCTGTATCATCACCGAACATCAGCGCTGCTAATCCGTGAGCCACTTCATGCAGAATAATTGATGCCATAACTATCGCCAGAACCAAAGGCACCAATACCAAAGACATAGCTAAACCTCGCAGTTTCTCAAAGAACTGTGACTTGATAATAAACCCCAAAATAAATCCAGTCAATGACTGGATTTATTTTCTTCTTTTCAAAACCTTTTTCACCGCCGCCTTGATATCTTCCACTCCCATTCCATACTTCTCTATCAATTCTTTGGGCGGGCCAGATTCGCCAAAAACATTCTGCATTCCGATAAATTCCATGGGGATCGGCAATTTTTTGGCGAGCAATTCCGCTACCGCCCCACCAAGCCCGCCCAACACCTGATGTTCTTCCACCGTCACTACCGCTCCGCAATCTTCTGCGGCTGTTAAAATAGTTTTTTCATCTAGGGGCTTGATAGTGTGACTGTTTATTACTATGGTTCCGATTCCCTCTTCTTCCAGTTCTTTGGCGGCCAACAACGCATAATGAACCAGCGAACCGCAGCCGACTATCACAACTTGCGGTTTTTTGGCGCGGCTTTTTTTCCCGGTAGATTCCCAGAAAATTTCCGCCTTCCCGGGAATAAATGGTGTTTCTTCGGTTGTAAAAACTGGCATTTTTTCCCGGCCGAAACGCAAGTAAACCGGACCCCAGATTTTTGCCGCCGCCATGGTCGCCTTTTTTGCTTCGACCGCATCACAAGGAACAATCACCTTCATGTTTGCCATCACCCGCATAGTTGCAATATCTTCTATCGCTTGATGCGTTGCGCCATCCGGACCGACAGAAATTCCCGCATGGGCGCCGGCAATTTTCACATTGGAATCATTGTAAGAAATCGTAGTGCGGATTTGCTCCCAATTTCTTCCCGGAGAAAAAGTTGCGTAAGAAGAAATAAAAGGAATCTTGCCGCTGACACCAAGCCCGGAAGCAATGGTTGCCAGATTCTGCTCTGCCACGCCCACCTCAAAAAATCTTTCCGGAAATTTTTTAGCAAATCCTTCGGAGCGGGTGGATTCGGTAAGATCGGCGCATAAAACTACCACATTTGGATCTTGTTCGCCGGCAATCACCAAACCTTCGCCATAACCATCGCGAGTCGGCCGATACTCAATATCGGCATCAAATATTTTAGAATTAATTTTTGCGTTGGAATTAAGCATGCTCAAAAACTTTCTGGTAGCCCCGCAAAGCGGAGCCACAGTGAAAATTCTCGAGAATTTTCTCTATTATTTAGATTCTGGCATACAAGTACCACAATGTCCGCTACCGTGTCCCTTGCAACCTAATGCCAAAACTCCAAGGATTAAGGCATTCCAGTACCAGGCCAGCGGCTCAAGACCCCACACCAATTCCCGCCTCCAGACCGCCCACCAAGCCAATGCTAAAGCTGCTGCCCCGGCAAGCCAGAGAAGCATTCCCAAGGCCGGCCTCAGGCAACAAGACCAATGCCACTTACCATGTTCACCTTGCATCATATGTATAAATTTTTATCATTAATTATTATCAGCGACCTTTCACTGCTAATTACAATTATAACAAATTCGCTATTCGTGTTCTGACTTAATCTGTCCGCCAAGCGTCCTTAATTCCAATAAAGCCGCTTTCGCTTCTTCCGGATTTGGCGGCTTGCCATGCCAAACATAATCATTCTCCATAAAACTCACCCCTTTGCCGGGTATGGTATGGGCGATAATCATGGTCGGCTTTTCATAAATCGCCTTCGCCTCATTAACCGCGGAAACAAATTCCGCAATGTCATGGCCGCTCACATCAATGACATGCCAGCCAAAAACTTCATATTTTTGGCGAAGCGGCTCCAGCGGCATCACTTCCTCCGTGAAACCGTCAATTTGGATATTATTCCGGTCCATAATCACGGTTAAATTATTGAGCTTGGATTTTTGCTTGCCCGCAAACATAACCGCTTCCCAGGTATTTCCCTCCTGATGCTCACCGTCAGAAGTAAGACAATAGATCCGATATTTCTTTTTATCTAATCTGGCCGCTAACGCCATGCCAATTGATTGTGAAATTCCGGAACCAAGCGGACCGGAAGTTGTCTCCAGCCCCGGCAATGAATTGCGATGAGGATGGCCCTGTAGACGTGAATTTATTTTCCTTAAAGTCATCAATTCCTCCACTGGAAAATAATTAGCATTAGCTAGCGTCGCATAAAGCACTGGGCAAATATGGCCATTAGAAACCACCACCCGATCGCGATCCGGCCAAGCCGGATTTTTCGGGTCATGATTTAAAATATGAAAATAAAGCGCGGCAAAAATATCCGCCATCCCCAAAGGACCGGCAGAATGCCCGGATTTTGCTTCTACTAAAGAAGAAATAATATCCTGGCGGATCTTATTCGCCATCTCCTCTAAAAATTTTAATTTATTTTCGTGCAACTCTGCCATACACTAAACCTCTGACAATTTATTATATGCTTCTTTCGGATCCTTACTCCCCCAAATAGCCGATGCCGCAACAAGAATATCTGCGCCGGCTTCCTTAATTTTCGGCGCATTTTCTAAATTAACTCCGCCGTCTACTTCAATTTTAGCATCAGGAAATTTCTGCCGCAAAGTTTTAATTTTCTCTAACTGATTCTCTTGAAATTTCTGTCCAGCCAGACCCGGATTAACAGCTAAGATTAGAAATTCACCTGTGTCGTCCTTATATTTTAATAATTGCTCTACTGGCGTATCTGGGTTTGATGCCAATACCAACTGTACACCAAACATCCCGCATTTCATTTTCATAACGTCAACATCTTTTACAGCCTCAACATGAACGATCACTCGTTTAACGCCGGCATCCAGCCAATCATCTAAGACCTCATCCGGATTTTCCACCATCAAATGAACCTCAATGTGTGGGTGCTGTTCCCGCGTAGCATAAATACCAGCTAAATCTTTCGGATTATTCCAAAGCGTATTTTTCGTAAATTTTCCGTCGCTTACATCCAAATGCACCCACCCGGCTCCAAAAGCATGGGCTTTTTTTATCTTATCCTCTATCTCCGAAAAAATAGTTTCATTAATTGCCGGAATTACTTGCATATTGATATTTTACCATAAAAATTAAATATATTGCCCCAACCCCAGTTATATTTGCTATAGCAAATATAACTGGGGTAAATAAAAACCTCCCAATTAAGGAGGTTTTAATAAAAAACTTTATTAGCAAACTGTAATTCTGCTTTTCCAGAATTATCAAATTGATACCAAGTAACGGAACAATTCGGCGGATTTTCATTGCGCAAAGCAGAATGAATTCTTTCATAGTTCCAATTCTCCAAAAGATACCGCATTCCCAAAATCGCCCGGCCGTGAGAGACAACGAAAACTTTGGATCCGCCTGGCACATATGCCAGCTCTCCATCCAAATTACGTAAGAAAGCCGCCAGCCTTCCCTCGCATATACTCGCCATACTTTCGCCGCCAAGCGGAAAAGTAATAAACGGATCAGCTTTTCTCCAATACTCTTCCCACCACGGAAAAAATTTCTCAACTTCCGCAACCGTAAAATTCCAAAGATATCCTGGATTGCGCTCCCTGATCAAATGGCTTTCTATAATAGTCAAACTTTTCAGCTCCTCCGCGGAATAGGCTTCTAAAATCCCTTCGGTTGTCTGCTTGGTTCTTACAAATCCGGAATTAAAAAGGTAATTGGGTACACCGAACAATTCGCGAATGCCCTTGCCTGCTCCGCGTGCCTGTTCCCATCCTTCCTCAACCAGCGGTATTAAACGATCCTGCGAAATTCCTACTTTTCTCCTCTGCTCATTATTTTCATAAAACGGCCCGGCAGTTTCATAAACATTCCTCAAAGATCTGCCGTGCCTGATTAAAACCAAAGTGCTGATTTTTTCCGAAATCATCCGGCCTCTTTATCTTTTCAATATTCTTGCTGACTAAAAAATAACATAAAATAAATTCTTATACAAATAAAAAACCGCCGTTCGGATTAACCTACTAGGCGGCGCTGATAATTTTACCAACCTCTGCTTTGACGCACTTGTCTTTTAATTTCCTCAAACGATTGCAAGCTTTCCCCCCAGCGAGCAATAAGATATGAGGTATTGCCGTACAATCCAATCAAAATCGGATCAATATTCCTTCCTTCAGGAGTCCTAACTTCGTAAACATTAAATAAACGCAGTGCTTTTGCTAACTCAAACTCCGAAATTACTTCTTCCGGTATTTGGTCAAAAGCATAGCTTGCGAGTGTCCTGCCAGGCCCCAAATCAGATCTATAACTGGTTGGTAAAAAAATTCTCCAAATACGCAAGTCATTATCAGATATTTTCCGCCAAAATAAATCCGGCTTAATCTTATCAGTGATAAGCGGCCCACCAACTTTTATCGCTTTTTCAATCATGGTAGCCTGCCCTTCTAACCCCAAATTCCTATAACGTTTGCAAAGCTCTTGGGCTTTCTTAATTGAAGAATCCTTCTCTTTCTCACCATCCGGAATCTCGGCTTTAGTATTTCGATACAACTCGATCTCCATGAGCCACCTCCTGTTTACGATTTCAAAGAACTGCTTAATGAATATAATAGAATTTAAAAATTTATGCTGGAAAAATTGAAAATCTGTACTAAATAAAGTACAAAATAATGGATCGCCCGCAACAAAAAACCGCCGTTCGGATTAACCTACTAGGCGGCGATACTCTTCCAGAATAATTGCGTGATCAAAGACAAAAAGATGTCTATTTTCTGCAAGCGTCTGAAGATCAAAAAACTTTACTCGAGTTTTACCAACCTCGTCACGCGGCACACCATGCGCGGTTCCAAGAAATATTGTTGAAACATATCTTCCGCGCAGATCACGGCCGTCTTCAGCTCGCGTTCCTAATACTTCTTCAATAACGAGCTCGAGGCCAGTTTCTTCAAGAAATTCTCGCTTAACTGTTTGCGAAAGAGTTTCACCAGGATCCTGCTTTCCTCCTGGAAGCGCCAAACCTTTTACCGAACCAAGTCGCTCTACAATGACAATATGTTCTCCATATCGCGCAATGACATCAGCGCAATAAATAATTTTAGCTGGATTATTCATTTGTTTCCTCGGTGTAACGCACAAGTGATTGTATTTGATATTTGCTAAGATTCTCACGGCCTCCCAATCCTTCTAGTTCAATTACAAAAGCGCATCCCGCTACTTCTGCGCCTAATTTTTCGATAAGCGAGCAAGCTGCGCTTGCCGTACCTCCGGTTGCCAGTAAATCATCAACCACCAAAACGCGCATTCCCGAAGTCAAAGAATCAGCATGCATCTCTAAAGTATCAGTGCCATATTCCAATCCGTAAGAAACGCTCACAGTTTTTCCCGGCAATTTTCCTTTCTTTCGCGCAAGCACCAGAGGAACTCCAAGCTCTACCGAAAGCGCCCCGCCGAAAATAAAGCCCCGGGCATCCAGGGCTGTAATGACGTCAATCTTATCGCGCCACTTAGTTGACATTTCTCTGATAACTTCTCTAAATGCCTCCGGCTGTTCCAGTAAGGATGTAATATCCCTAAACAAAATACCTTTTCTTGGGAAATCCGGCACATCGCGAATATATTCTTTGAGATTCATTGCGCAAGCCTGCTGATGCTGCCGCCCATCTGCGTTGCCGCATAAATAGCTTCAGCAAAATAGGCGTCAATCGGAATTCTGGTCAGCCATTTCTCCCTCTGATAATATTCAACCGTTCGCGGAATCGAATCAGTGCAGACAACAGCAGAATCTTCAGCAGCAAAATGTTTTTCAGCGCCGCCGCTAAAAATCCCATGAGTCGCATAAACATGAACTCCCCGGGCACCCATATTTTTTAGAGTCTTTATAACTCCTAAAATAGTATGTCCGGTATCAATCATGTCTTCGTAAATAACCACCTCTTTACCCGCAACACTAGTACCATTAACAGAAACAATCTCTGCC
This sequence comes from Candidatus Harrisonbacteria bacterium, assembly GCA_016214655.1. Taxonomy (GTDB): domain Bacteria; phylum Patescibacteriota; class Minisyncoccia; order UBA6257; family 02-FULL-45-10c; genus JACROC01. The sequence continues at coordinate 77,159 of JACROC010000006.1, read as the reverse complement.
TGATTCGGCGTTGGCCGCCGCTTCTCAAAGATCGCAGCCGGAATATCACCGAGCGCCCTCGCTAATCTCCGGGTGCGCACCGCAGCTCCGAAATCCGCCGCCACCGCAACCAGATTTTTGACATCATCTCCGAACTTCGCCCGGATGTGTTCCGAAAACAGGCGAACGCCGGTTAAATTATCAACCGGAATCGAGAAAAATCCCTGCTCCTGCTCAGCGTGCATATCAATCGTAATCAATTGCTTCACTGTCCGGTTAGATTCAATCAAGTCAGCGAGAAGCCTGGCTGAAATCGGCACCCGCGCCCGGTCTTTGCGATCCTGCCGCAAATATGGAAGATACGGAGTCACTAAAGTAATGCCCGCCACTGAAGCGCGGCGCATGGCATCGGCCGTCAAAAGCATCTTCATAACCGCCGAATTAGGATCGGGGTGCTGAAGCCCATGAAGAAAAAAGGCATGTTGTCCGCGGATCGGCTGCGGAATGTATGGAAGAAACTCGCCATTGGCAAAACTGGTGTATTCAATCCGATGATGCGCCATCTGCATCTTACGGCCCTCCAGATGCCGTATGATTGCCTCGCCAAGATCATACATTAGCGGCGAAGAAACCAGAACAAATAAGTTTTCGTGGGACGGGTTCATTTCCTGCCTCCTTTTCAAAGAACAACCCCATGAGCATATCAGATATGCTAAATTTCCGCAAAAAAACTTGAAAATATGTACTAAATAAAGTACACTCATATTATGAAAGAAATTACAGAGCTCACCCAAGTTTTCATCCAGCTTGGGTTCCCAAAACACACCGATAAAATCTACCAAGCAGTAAAAAATAGCGGTCCCCTGCTGGCTACCGCAATAGTTTCCAAAACTAAAGTCCACCGGCCGGCAGTCTATCGCGCACTGCGCGCCTTACTCGATGCAAAATTAATTTCAACTAAAAAAATTGGGGAGAGAAATTATTACGTTCCCGAAAACAGCCAGCGCATTTTAAAATTATTTACCAAAAACCTTGAAAGTCTCGCTGGATCAATAAAAAATCAAGACCTTTCCCATGCCGAAACTGTAAACAGCTCCATGCGAATTTTTCACGGGCCAAAAGGAATCCGCGCAGTTTTTGACGATGTCATTAATCATAGCAAGCCCAGAGACACCTTCTACCGTTATACCTCAGAACGCGACCTGGCAGCGGTAAATCGCTATTTAGCTCCAGATTATCGTGAGCGTCGTGACAAAAAACGATTGGAACGGTTAGTAATCAGCAATCCAATATCCGGCAAGCAAAAACGCCCCCGATTGGAGCGTTTTATCAAATTTATTCCGCCAGAAGTTGATCTCTTCAATCAAAACATTATCCAGATAATTTATCGGGACCGGGTAGCCTTTATTGATCTTAATACCGAACAGGCGATAATTATTGAAAATTCCGCCTTATCGGATTTCCAAAAAGTGATTTTTAAGCAGCTCTATAAGAAACTATAGCTTATCTTCAATTTTTTCAATCTTCCCCAATCTTCTCCAGTGCCTCTCTTCCTCGGAAAAATCAGTCTGCAGCCAAACCTCGGTAATCTTCAACGCCTCGTCCTCGCTTAAATAATTAGCCGCCAAAGCAAGGACATTAGTATCGTCGTCATTGCGGGAATCCATTGCCTGATCCGGCGTGGCAGCCAGCGCTGAACGGACATTCGGATATTTATTCGCTACCACATCAACCCCGACTCCAGAACCGCAAATTACAATACCCCGAGAGTGTTCCGGGTCTAAACTGACTTCTTTAGCAACCTTAGAAGCAAAATCAGGATAATCGTCTTTAGGATCTAATTTTTTATTCCCAACATCAACTGCCTCATAGCCATTTTCCTGTAAATATTTTTTAAGGGATTCCTTTAAAGGAAATCCCCGATGATCAGCGCCAATGTAAACAAGCATTAAATTGCGTCTGCTGCCCTTAATACATGCGTAACTAACGTAGTCACATAACCCCATTCGTTGTCGTACCAAGCTAGAACTTTCACCAAATCATCGTCAACAACTTTGGTATATTGCAAATCCACAATAGCAGCCACCGATTCGCCGATAATATCCGAAGAAACCAGCTGATCCTCGCTAACTTTTAAAATTCCTTTCCAACGTTTTGAATCAGCGGCTTTTCTAAAAATATCATTTACTTCCTCCGCGGAAGTCTTTCTTTTAGTAAGAAAAGTAAAATCACCAAGCGAACCGGTCACAATCGGCACGCGTAACGCAATACCGTCAAATTTTCCCTCTAAATCTTTAATCGCCCTGGTTACGGAAATCGCCGCTCCGGTAAAAGACGGGGCGATATTCACTGCCGCTGCCCGGCCACGACGAAAATCTTTTCCTTTAGTCGGACCATCAACTAAATTCTGCGTAGCGGTATAACCATGAGTAGTGGCCAAAAATGCCTTTAAAATCCCGATCTCCTCATGCATAATCGCCGCTACCGGAGAAGTGGCGTTAGTAGTGCAAGAACCATTGGAAGACACCCTGCAGGTTTTAAATTCATCTTCGTTAACTCCAAGCAAAATTGTTTTACCTCCGGCAACACCCTCCTCATCTTTAGCTGGAGCAGAAATTACCACCCGCCTGGCGCCGGCCGCAGTCACATGAAATGAAGCCCTCTCAAATGATTCAAAGGCGCCAGTAGATTCCACCGCCACGTCAATTTTTAAATCCTTCCACGGCAATTTAGTTAAATCTTTTTCTTGAATGACCTTGATTACTTTTCCATCAACTATTAATTCCCCGCCAATCCCGCCTGGATCCCGCTTGAATTCCACCGATTTGTCATAAGTTCGATAAACCGAATCATATTTTAAAAGATAAGCGAGGTTTTCAATGTCACCGAGATCATTAATGGCTACGATATTTAAATTTTTGTTGCCAAAAGCCTGCCGGAAAAATAGCCGGCCAATTCTGCCAAATCCGTTTATAGCAATGCGATATTTCTCCATAATTAAAAATTATTTTTCTTTAATTTTTTGTATTCTAATTTCAACTTCTCAGCCGGCTTTTTCATAAGACCGACGACGCTAGAAGTAAAGGTAAAGCCAAAGATTAAAAAGAATGACGGAAAAATGACAGTGAGGGTACCGGGCTGTAAATTCGTTTCAGTGGAACCGAGCGCGTAAAAAGCCCAGGAATAAACAAAGCCCAATAATCCCAGTATCATGGCAATAGCATAACCAATATGCGCAAAATTTTTAAACAAAGCCAAGCCGCCTATAATCGCTAAGATCGTCAATCCGGTGAGATAAATTTCTCCGGAACACGAATCTGGCGCGCTTCGGCAATCAATAATAAAAAATACAAATGCCGCCGCGTACAGAAGAAGGATGACTCCTAAAACGTACCGTATATTGGCCATATCTTATTATACATTGTTCTGATGCCTATTTAAATGAATAAATGTTAATAGCCCAACAACCATCATAGCTGCGCCGTATAAAAGAGCGGTATTGGATCCAAATTGGGTCCAGATGGCTCCGCCAACTAAACCAGCCAGCAGCGAAGAAATTCCTACGGCCGCATTCAAAAATCCCTGGCCGGTCGCAATTTTATCAGACGAAACCAATTTAGCGGCAAAAGCCCTTTCTACACCATCAGTCATGGCTGAATAGATCCCGAATAAAATAAATCCTAAAATAACCGCTGGCACGGTAGCAAAAAATGCCAATTCCAAGTATGCCAGGACAGCGGCTAAAAATCCTCCGGCAATTATTTTTTTGTCGCCAAGACGATCAGCGAGTTTTCCAGCCGGAATGGCAAAAATAATAAAAGAGAGGTTGTAAATAAAATACATCAAAGGTATGGCGTAGCTGTTCAGACCAAGCTCCTGCGCCTTCAATAATAAAAGCGCCAACGGCATCACCCCCAAACCGAAAACAAAAACCGCCGCAATATAAACTTTAAAATTATGGCTATAATCTCTTAAAGAAAAACTGAAGGGCGGATGAGGTTCTTCCGGTTCTGAAGTTTTTTCCTTTTTAACATCCTTTACAAAAATGAAGGTTAAGACCGACAGTATTCCCACCACAAATCCAATTTTAAACAGTAACCGGTAATCATTCAGAATCAGCGGCAAAAGCAAAACCGCACAGAGAGGACCAAGGGCAGAACCCACACCATCCATCGCACGATGATAACCGAAAGATTTTCCCAACTCTTTTACTTCAACGGATTCGGAAATAAGCGCATCTCGCGGCGAATCGCGAAGTCCCTTACCGACTCTATCGATCGCGCGTAAAATAAACACTTGCCAGAAATTAGCGACTAAAGCTAAAAACCAGCGCGTAGCCGTAGAAATTGTATAACCAGTGACTGCCAGAATCTTCCGCTTTCGGATTTTATCTGAAAACCAGCCGGAATAAATCTTTAAAACACTCGCCAAGGCATCGGCAAAACCCTCTATAAAACCGACTAAAATAGGGGGCGCACCTAAAACCGCGGTCAAAAAAGCCGGCATGACCGAATAAATTAATTCAGAAGAAAAATCATTTAATAAGCTTACCAGCCCCAGCCAGAAAACATTCGGACGCAAACCTAAAATTTTCTTTTGTGATTCAATAGGCATGAAATCTTATCGGTTCTAATACAATAGCGTCAAACCAGTGGCGCTATCAAGTTTTTTCTTTAATCGCTTAGTTCCGGATACGGCATTTAAAAACACCTCCAAAGTTCCGCCCACCTTCCCGTCAATTAAATGGCCGCCAAACACTTTATAATCTCTGCCACTCAAGGTAATGTGAATGTGTAGAACCAAATTTTTGCCCAGATAAGCGGCGTTGCCGGTTAAATTTAAAACTTCAAACTTACCTGTAAATCTTTTATTAAGGTACTTTCCTTTTTCTAAATCATAATAAGCAAGCTCCGGATTGATCATGGAGCCCAATCCGCTAACCCAGCCGCCGCCAATTTTATAGTTTAAGAAAAATCTTTTGAACTCCATTAAAAAGTCCTCTCCGTAATCAAAACGCAGGAAATATTGGTTTTTTTGTCTGCTAATCAGGCGCATCTTTTTAATATAACACGTAAACCATCCATACCACGCCTTTAAATAAAAAACTCTTCGGGTTTAACGAAGAGCCAGAAAACTTAAAAATGTAATGCGAACATCAAAGCATTGTTCAGATAAAGAAAGCTGCCTACTCCACCGGTACCTTTTATTAGAGAGGTCTCAAAACCAATCGCAATTTCCGGGCTGGAAATCGGCTGATAAAAATAACTTAATCCCGCACCAACTTTTCCGGCAATGCCAAACCCCAATAGCTTATGGTCAATAGCACCCAATCCCATATTCAAACGTGGACGCCAAGCGCCATCGGGCCTAGAAAAATTGAGAGAGACGAATCCAGCAGACGGCCCCTGCCGATAATTTATATAGTCACCTTCCAGAGCGGTTTTCTTGGAAAACTGATAACCGGCAGTGACATTGACGCCGATGGAATTTCCAATCGCCAGCCGATTCTTGCTCAAACCGACTAAATAACCCTCACCAAAACGGATATAAGTTTCCGCCGCCTGCACGCAAGAAACCAATATAAAAAAAGATACTGCCGCCAAACCAGTCGCAAACCATTTCATTTTCAATGAACCTCCTTATGTTTAAGGATTTTTAGTATATTATCACAAAAATTATCACTGATCAAATCCAATAACATCACCCGCCCGAATTCCTAACTTATTTACTAACCCGGCGTTAATCTCCAAAACCTTGTCAATTGATTCCGGTGAGTAATAGATCTTGACATTTGCGGCCGAAGCTAACGGCAAATTCTCGGAGAAACCGACAACCTTATCCCCCTTAATCCAAATAATGTCCAGAGGAAATTTCATCCCCGCCATCCAAAAACTTCGAACGGATAAATCTGCAAATACGAAAAGCATACCGCGATCATCTGCTAAAAAATCCCTACCAGAAAGTCCGTGCGCTTGTTCTAAGGCGTTATCCGCAATTTCAATTTCAAACTTATTCGTGCCTATTATCAAAGTTTTGAACTCTTCCCTTCTGTCCCTATTACCCAACAATAATCCGTATAACCCACCCAAAACCACCACAACCGTAAAAAGACCAAGGCTAACAAAAATTTTTTTAAGCACAGTCATGTTATTTATATAAAATACCGAATACAACAATACCGAAAGCGACAGCCACATTCAAAGATTCTTTTCTGCCACTCATCGGAATTTCCAAAATCTTATCCGCCTTCTTCAAAATCGCCGGTGAAATTCCTTTTACTTCGTTACCAAAAACTAATGTGGTTTTTTTAAGGGTATGGGGTTTAGGGTTAGGGGTATAGAACGGGATAGATTTTTTGGATTGTTCTACCGCAAAAATTTTATAGTTTTCTTTTTTTAATTTATCAATCAATTTACTTATAACTTTAATCTTTTGCCATTCCACTGTTTTCTCCGCTCCAAGAGAAACTTTAACAAATTGCTCCAGTGGCCTACCGAAGCGATCTACCGGCTCCGGTGTAATGCCGCATAAATAAATTTTCTCAACGCCCGCGGCATCGGCAGTACGGAAAATTGATCCTACGTTATGGACGCTGCGGATATTATCTAAGATAATAACCATGCAAATCATTGTACTCTAAAATATTTTTATTCACAAAATCCAAAATATATAGTAAATTTTAATTAGGATTACCAACTCAAAGGTAGTGCGCCTTGAAAAAACTAATACGGCTACTCCCGATTATTCCGCTCCTGGCTTGGGCAAACTGCAAGGAGAAAGAAATTGATCAGCAGCTAATCGATCACATCTGGCAGGAGGTCATGAAAATTGCTGAATTGCCGCCGGACACGCCAAAACCGGTAATTGAATTCATTAATGGCAATGATGTTATGGGTGAAAAAGCCCATGGACGATATTATTGGAATGGCCGCAAAGCAGAAATCTATATCGGCCAACTAATGGAATATATTTGGAATTCCCGCGATCGATATGGCAAATACGGTGCCGCATACGGATACGACATATCCTATTATGAGGCCGAGGCATTGCTTTATAACACGGTTGCCCACGAAATGCTCCACTACGCAATCCACGTCCGCGAGGAGACCACACAACAGCATAGAATCATGCGGGATCGCCAATATTTATCCAAAGTTATCGACGTTATCAGCGACCATTTCAAACTCCATCATGACGGCTTAGCAAAATATCTTTCCCTCCAGTTTTTGGACTATGGCATTTATAAAGATGAAAAGACGGAAGGAAAAAATAAATCTTCCTCCAAACTTCCACCAAATATTCACGCCGACACCGAATACGGCCACTGGTCAGATTGCTGGTAAGCATTATTATCCGCCCCTAAAAGGGCGGATTTAATTTTTATTAAAATTCAATTGTGAGCCGCTAATGAATATGTTATAGATTAAATAACTGCGCTGATTAATGGAGTCGCTGTGCACCTTAAAAAAATATGGCGGATTATACTGCTTCTGCCAATTTTAACCTTAGCCAGCTGCGATGAAGAGCAAGTGGATACGGTATTAGTCCAAGACACCTGGAAAAAAATCCTGAAACTGACGGATCTACCTCCTAATACTCCACTACCAGAAATCGTTTTTCTAAAGGAGGATTTTTATTATCAGCTTCTCATGCGCGATTGCGAACAATACGAAAATGGAAAGAAGACGCGCTGCGAAAAAAATCGCCAGGTAATAGAAAGCCGGGCATCGGCCGTCCTCGGACAACCGGCAAATAATCTTTATCAAGACTATCTGCGATCAGAGTACAGAATACTACGCGAAGATTGCAGCCGGTATCAAAATAAAAAAGACCGGAAACAATGTAAAAGCGATAAAAACCGAATAATCGATTCGGCACAAGGAATTCTGGGCAGAGCTTTTTTGAACCAGAATCGCGCGGAAATATATGTGGAGGAAATCGCTGAAACGCTTTATCATTGGGAAAATTATTATCGCCGCATCAATAATGATATATCCTATGAAGAAAGCGGGGTCTATTTTTATGGGACAGTAGCCCATGAAATGCTGCATCTGGCTTTTTCCCGGCGCGGAATCCCGACAAACCAACATCATAAATTAATGAAAGTTTCTGGAATGCTGGAAAAGCTCACAGATTTCCTCAGCACCCGCCTAGGCGCCTTCAAAAATGGCCCGCAAAAAGATCTCAAAATAAAAGGCTTGGGAATCGCAATAGAAAACGACGAAGTCTACGACCGCACCATTAAAAGAATCTCTGAAATAAAAGAAGGCGGTGAGACAAATTAAAAGTAGCGTTAAACGCTACTTTTTAAATCTAACGGCGCATCATAATAAACTGCCCGATTGAATCCGAAATTGGCCGGCTCCATTTCAAAAAAGATGATTCTATAAACACCCGCGTCCTGATCAGGAGGGCGCAATCCCCAAAACAAAATCCGCCTTATTGAGGTGGAAGTTTTTTACGCAAATGGAAGATAATCGACATCAAAGCCAAATTCATAATAATTCCGACTACATTCAGCGCAATCATCCAGTTATTGCCAAGCTCCAGTCCGTAAAGCACCCAGACCACTCCGGAAAAAGTTCCCAAAAAAATCCTTGGCAAGGACAGCTCCTCACAATGTCCTTTGTCTATGATAATTTTTATCTGGTGCGTCATTCCGAAAATCAGACAAATCAAACTTATCAGCGGCGCAGCCATCGCTAACAAAGGTTATCCTTTTTCAATTACAGAGCTGAATTCAGATTATCACGAATATCTATGGTTGAAAATAGATTTTTTTATTGTAAACGGAAACTTCCTCAAAAGTGCTGCCGTTACGCTCATAAAATCCCATGGTCAGATAATCACCAGTGCTAAAAGTATGTGATTCAGTCCCGCCGCTAGTAAGCACCCCGGCAACCGTTGTAGTGAAATTGGTTTGTCCAGAAGTCAGATCTTTCCGCACCGAATTTTTCCTGAGTCCGCTGCCGCCATTCGGACAACTGGAATCATTATGCATCAGCAAACCGCCCAGCAAACCGTCGTTATTGCTCTGGCAGGTATTATATTGCAGCTTCAAAACACTGTTTGAACCGCCGATAGTCCATCGCTCAGCATTATTAGAAAATGAATAACCGGCTGGCGGAAGCTGATTTAAAAAGAACAAAATAGCGCTAGTTTTATTGGCGGTCATAAAAGGATAGGCGTTAGCATTAAAACCGATTTCAATGGTAGAAGAACTATTCAAATGACCCCACTCTATATTGGACATTCCATATGGTGGTGAAATTTCCGGAATAAAATAAATCGTGGTAGTCGCAGAAGAAACATTACCGAAATCATCTTTCGCTCTCAAAGCTATATTATAAGTATTGTCCGGCTCAACTGTAATTTTAGTAAACGGACGGCCGTTAATTTCACTGCCCTCTCCCGGATCCTGGCTAGCATTCGGAACCGCACCCCACCCGGCATCATCCAAAGTGGTAGTAGAATAATTGATCTCAAAAGTTATTAAATTATCCAACGTATCGCCGTCTAGAGTTCCTTTATCCCAGATAATTCTTAAAAGAGATGAGTCAGAATTAACTTTCAATTCCAAATTTTCCGGCATCGCTGGCGCCTGGTGAGTCGGCGTACTGGTACTGAAATAATATTTATCACGATCCAAAGTTGATAATTTAAATTTCTGGTCGCCGGCTCCTGCATCGTATAACGAATAAGCTCCAACAGTTATAAAATCATCAGCCGCGAAAGTGATGCCGGCAGTAGTCGTGGCTAGCTCCAGTAAAATATGCGGATCTTCCAGATTACTGAATTTAAACGCATTATTAGCCACTCCGCCGCCACTATTGCACTGCGATTCTACATCCGGAAGAGTCAAAGAAAATCTGTTTGAATTTCCGCTGGCACAATTGGCATAAACTATATCCAACACCCCGCTTAAATTTCCTGGTTGCCAATTATTACCGGCATTCAATTCCAGTTCTTTCGGCGCCTCTTTATTCAGATAAAAAACTAAGATTTTCCAAGAACTATCCGCCGGACTCCAGTACAAATCCTGGATAAGCGGGTAATTGTTATAATAAAACTCCGCCAGATATTTTGTGCTGGAAGCAGTACGGGTGTCTTTATAAAAATAAAAGTTAGTAAACTGGCTCGGCACGCTTAATGTCTTGGTACTGGAGTCAGAAGCCAACCCCTCTTTGTCTTTTGCCGAAATTAAGAAATCATAATTCAATCCAACTTCCGCAGTGGTAAATTTGTAAGTGGTAGTCGCCGTCAGAATGGCCAATTCTTTCAGAGCGGTGCCGGTAGAAGTGGCATAGCTTAAAACGTATTGAGTAGTAGAAGTTGATCCTAAATAATCCGCCGACGCGCTCCAACTAAGCGAAACGCCGAGTGTTGACGATGCATACTCGGCGTTAAAATTACTGACTGCGCTTGGAGCCGAGCGCGGCTCAATAAAACTTTTGCTACTCTGCGGATTCGGCGAACCGCGGAGGTCAAAATCATTCTGGTTGTTATTCACATCACAGCCATTGCCTAAAAATTCTCCGCCCGATTGCGCCGAGACACAACTATTATTCTGCAATGCTTTTCTTTCCAAACTTTGGTTAGCCCCGGTATTAGTTAAGAATGCCGCTCCTTCCGCAAAAACGTTCTGCGCCTCTCCCCAGCCAACGCTGTCAATAATAGTACCGGTGTCCTCGGAGCCAAGACGGATGGCAATCCCGTTATCATCAGCAATACTTACCGTAGTGGTAGCATCCGGCGTCACCACAATACCGGTGTAACTGCTATTCGCCCAAAGATAAAATCCTTTTGCTGGCACAAAAGCATCAGTTGTCCATGATTTAATAGTTGTATCAGCAGTACCAGTTTTAGTTCGTTTCACCAACCGGTATCCTTTTAAATCAAATACGGCATTATTCGGATTATATAGTTCAATAAATTCATTGTTAGTCTGGCCGGTGCCGCCGGTAGTCTGCACCTCGGAAATTAAAATTTTCTGGGTTGCCGGCGCCGGACTAACTTGTTGATTCTCGGTTGCCGCGCTATTTCCGCCGCCAGACATATAACGGGAACTATTTTCTTTTTTTGGCGTTCCCATAATCTGCGCTCCGCCAAAATTCTCGCCATCACCGCTGTACGCATGCCAGCTTAAATCACTTCCCCGCTCCATGGTTTTCCGAGCAGCCGCATCTCCGGATGGCCAATCGCTCGCCGCTAAAACCTCATCAACTAAATTACAATCCGGATCAAAAAGTCTTAATCCCTCATTAGCATTAGACAATGCCCCGGCATAAATTAAATTAGCCGCAAGCCCGGAAACCGAGTCGTCATTGGTTCTCTCCAAAAGCATGAATCCGCCGCTAGATAGTTTAGCTCCGCCTGGAAATACAATTTTGATCTGCTCATCTTTATCCAAAAGCTGCCAACTGGAAATATCTAAATCATCTCCGGAAATATTTTTAAGCTCCGTCCACTCGTCATTAGCGCTGGAAAACCCGCCCATCCAGGCGACTTCATTAATTAATAGTTTTTGGTGGCTCGGAGTTTTGTCAGTTGCAAAAGAACAGTTCTTAACCGGCGCAGTAACTGGTTTTTCTGAAACGCTGGTGTTATTTTTCGTTACCACCGCAGTGGTAGTAGCAACTTCTTCATTCTTCCTATTAGCAGCTTCAGCCGCATCTTCATTTTGATCATCAACAAAATTTCTGTCCAACTCAACTGGCTCATTATCCGTATTCATCCCATTATTCCTATCAATCTTATTTTGCTCGGAACCACTAGGAATTTCGCCACCCAAAACACTGTTATCACCAAAAGCCACAACTTCACCACTCTTCTCATTTTTATCCAACGAAATCTCTGCAACCAACTTCAAATCATCTTCTCCTTTAAAAAGCGCGGTTATGTTGGTAAATAAGCCGCGCATTGCATCCGCTACTTGCGCTAATAAAGACTTTGGTTCTTCCGTTACAAAATTAGGGTTGTTTTTTGCTTTTTCAATTTCTTTAAAGAACAAATCAACAACTCCGGCGCCATGTTGTACCGCTTTTACAGAAAGCCGATCCCAGTAATCTTGCAATACAATCGGCCTCAACTCTGCCTCAAGTTCATTTTTTAATAAAATATCCGGAACAATCTTTTCAAATAACCGATAATCTCCAAATTCGAAATCTATTTTAAATGCGTAAATACGTTGTCTATCTTTAAATAAATAATCTGGTTTCGGTAAATTATATTCTTGGCCACCAATCGTATCTTTACTATAAAAATTATTATTTGAATATGACGCCAAGGAATCAAAATAGGTATCTAAATCATCCAAGGCAATCGGTTTTTTATTGGATAATCGTAACGACAAATTTTTATCGGGATTATCCAGATTAAAATCACCAGTCCAAAGTTCATAAGGGCTGCCAGTTTCTAAAAAATCTTCTTGATCAAAGGCCGGATGCGGATCATTGCGAGTATGATCCGGCACCGAAGCATCCTCAATCAAATGCAGAATCTGTCCCAACCCGCGGAAAGCTCTTTCTTTGTCGCCTCTTAAATAATCACGAATGGCGCGTTCCCAAGTAAAATCGGTTTTGCGCAATTCTCCGGGGTTAGTCACCGCCAAAAGTCCGGCAATAGTTGTATTTAAAACTGGATTATATAAAGCGGAAATCTGCTGATCCGAATTATGCGCCCAATCTTTGGAACTAACCCAATTGCCGGGAATCTTTGTTAAACCGCGATTATAAACTGGGTCATAGAAATGATTCATCCAGCGCGGATTATCATCTTCGTGATTGGCGCCGCTAATAATAGCGGGCTTATATTCATCCAAGATTTTATTGCCAGAAAAATTTTGATTGTAAAATTCTACTACTTCCTTGGTCAAAAACTCGTGCGTGCCTACCTCATACGCAAGAGCCAAATTCGCATAACTAAAAAATCCCAGCATAACTGGGATAAAAATTTTTATAAGCTTTCTATTTTCCATACTTTTGAAGTTGGGTTAAAGACTAAACTAATATCCGCCTCTACTTCCCCATCTCCGCGATAGACAATAAAATTAAAATAATGCTTCTCAAAATTTTTATCTGAATTATCCCCCGGTTGAGCTCTATTTATTACGGAAATTATATTACTTAGCTTACCGTTCTCTTTTTCTTTTTTTAACGCCCCATACCATCTCCCCCTATCCAAATTATCATCTAACGCAAAATACTTACTTGCAAGTTCAATATCTTCTTTTTTAAGAGCCTCTACAAAAAGGCGGAGGGTTTCCTCCGGCGTAGAGCCGCCGTAGGTATCATTGCTATAAGCTTCTTCCACCTTCCGCTGATAATCTTCAAGTAATGCTTGCTGCTGACGAACCGGATCATTGTGTCTCTGCCACCACAAAAGCGATCCCGCCGCCAAAACCACAACCAAAATCAAAACTCCGGAAAAAATAAAAAAATTTCTAGAGAACATATTAGTGTATATTCTATATCAATCTCAGAAAAAACGTCAACAACCCCAGCTATATTTGCTATAGCAAATATAGCTGGAGTAAATCGTTTTCACCTAAAAATACGGGTAGGGTATTTTAGATTGCTTCTTTTTTCGACAACTATGCAATCAATTTTTGAAAAATTTTCCGCAAATGAAAGTCGTTATCCATTTCTGAAATGATCAGCTGCCGCACATACGGACGAATTTTATGGAACTCAACCAAAAAATCGATTTCGTTTTTGCATTCGCATGGATAAATAAATACACTCTTCTGATACTGATAAAAGCCCAAACGCTTTAAATGAAGACGCAAAGACTCCCGGGCTTTCTTCTTATTATCGGGGATATCAAATAAGACCATCCGCCATTTACCGTCCCACCTTTTAGCTTTAGGAATTTCCATCTCATCTAATTTATAACTTAAGACTTTTTCCCTCCCCTGATCTTGAAGTTTTATTACAACTTTGCCGTCAGCCGATTCTTTTATATCTATCAATCTATTCTTATAAAGACCTTGAATAGCCTGACGCAGCGATTCTTCATTAACTCGCTCCCATTCTTTATCCATTTCTCGTAATACCTTGGCGCGCTGCCCATAAGAATAACAAAATCCCATAGATAAGTGGCCGAAAAGTAAAATTAAAAACTTTTTTTGAATTGGACCAATTCGCATAGATATATGGAGTTTATTTATAATACCCCAGCTATATTTGCGATCGCAAATATAGCTGGGGTGAAGTATCTGCTGAGGTGAAGTGTCTAAAGAAAATACGTGAGTAATTCAGCAAAATTCTAACTTCTATTTATCTTGCTCAAATAATCGTTAATGTTCAGCACTGCCTTAACGGCGTCGCCAGCGGAAATATTATTTTGCCTATATAGAAGCGAAGTGACGTCACCGGCAGCCCAAATCCCCAATTGGGATGTCTGCTGGGTAGTGTGATCAACAATAATCGCATTGTACTGGTCTTTTTTGACTAAATCACCGAGAAATTCAACATTCGGCACAGCGCCGATCTCCACAAAAACTCCGTCAACCTTTAATTCCTTAACTTGATTGTCTTTTTTATCCAAATACTTTAGTCCGGTTACAAATTTATCCCCAAGTATTTCTTGCGTCTCCGCCAAATACATAATTTCCAGGCGGGAATCTTTTTTAATTTCCTCTAAGGTCTGCGGATCTCCTTTGATAACCTCACCTCGCACGATTAAATATACTTTTGAAGCATAGGCCAGCGAATCCCTGACCGCTTCCAAACCGGCATTACCGGCGCCAACAACCGCCACCGTTTTACCGCCGAATAATGGCGCATCGCAGGTGGAACACCAGACAACCCCTTTGCCATCTAACCTGTCTTCTCCGGGAACACCCAGCCGCCGGTGCCGGCTGCCGGAAGCAACCAAAATGGTTTTAGTATCCAATAATTTTCCGCCGCGGGTAGAAACTTTAAAACCGCCGTCGGCTTTTTCAACTTTAGTTACGAGATCACCGTCAACGATTTCCAAATCTTGCTGAGCGCGCAAATGCTCTTCCAGATTTTTCGCCAAATCAAAACCGGAAACGGATTTGGTTCCGATCCAATTCTGGATGTCGGCAGAGACTGCCGACTGGCCGCCGAAATTTTCCGCAACAACTACAGTATTAAGTTTCTTCCTGGCCGCATAAACGCCGGCTGCCACACCGCCAGGACCGCCGCCCACAATAACTAAATCATACATACAAAGAGAGGCTGCTTCACCAAATTGTCTATGAGAACCGCGGTTCTCGCGCTCCAGCGGCGCAAGCCCGCTACGCCTCGGCGTCAAAAGTCCCGCAAGGCGGGACACTAATCTTTTGACGCCTCCGTAGTTTCTCTACGACAACTTGGTAAATCAGCTTTAAATAAAAGCTATTTCAACCCTAACGCCCTTTCCAACTCTGACCGGTTGAATCCGACATGCACCTCGCCGTCAATATCAATCACCGGCACGCCCAGCTGATGAGATTTTTCCACCATTTCTTCTCTGGCCTTTTCATCCTCGGCAACATTGTGCTCCGTATATTGCACGTTATTTTTCTTAAAAAATTCTTTCGCCATTTTGCAATAAACGCAAGTCGGAGTGGAGTAAATTGTGATGTTTTTCGCCATATTACTTAATTAGATTATACCACAAACTATTTTGATAATTCTTGATCAATCAGCAATTTAAATTGTTCATAAGGCAATGCGCCCTCTACTTTCTTGTCATCAACAAAAATGGTCGGCGTAGCCCGGACTCCCAGCGCTTGAGCGCCTACATAATCTTTCTGAACTTTTTCATCATATTTATTACTATCCAAACAAGCGGTAAAATCATTCTCATTCAGACTAAGATCCTTGGCCAAAGATAAAAATAGATCGCGATTCAAATTTCCATTATGCTCTTCGCCATCTTTAATTTCTGTATCGTACAGCGAATCATGATACGCCCAAAACTTTCCCTGATCCTTGGCGCATTCCGCCGCATTAGCCGCCACCCGGGATTCCGGTCCGAGGAAAGCGAAGTGCCGATACACAAACTTAACCTTATTGGATTTCACATAATTTTCTCTGATTTGATTTTCGGTTGTGGAATAAAAACGGCCGCAAAAA
The DNA here is from genome assembly GCA_016214655.1 of Candidatus Harrisonbacteria bacterium. Lineage (GTDB taxonomy): Bacteria > Patescibacteriota > Minisyncoccia > UBA6257 > 02-FULL-45-10c > JACROC01. Next base: position 61,095 of record JACROC010000006.1, on the reverse strand, counting down.
GGACACTGAAAATCTCCGTATTCCACCACCGTCACCGGCGCATTCAAATCGCCCAAAACTACATCCTCGCTGGTCAACTCCAATTCCTTCCCAGTCGTTACGCCGGCCACCACTTCCCCGGTATTGGCGCCCAGCTGGCTTGGAGCGGCTTTCTTGCCGGTGCTGTAAATCAACGAACCGGAAATTAAAACGGCGGCTATCAAAATGCTGGCTGGAAGAAATATATTTTGATTATTGCCACTACTTTGTGGCTTCTGATTTTCAGTATCCATATAGGTAAATTTACTGTTATATTAATATAGTACTTATTATAGTAACTCAAATGAATAATTTGTCCAGATTAAAACAAACTACTTTAATAATCGGCGACATTCTCACCCTCTACGCCGCCCTTATCTTAACTCTTTGGCTAAGATACGGGAATTTATTTTACGCCGAACTGATTAATTATCACATACAGCCGTTCACAATTATTTTCGGAATCTGGATAGCCGTATCTTACATTGCCGGCCTCTATGACCTGAAATTCCTGAAAAACGGATTGGAGTTTGAACAGGTATTTTGGAATGCCCTGATTTTCAATGTCGCGCTGACGGCAATCTTTTTTTACTTGATACCCTATTTCGGCATCACCCCGAAAACTAATCTAGTTATTTTCTTCTTGGTCTTCGGAGGTATAAATTATCTTTGGAGACAAATTTACAACTTTGCCGTCGGGAAAACCGGGGCGGCAAACCGGGTTTTAATCGTCGGATCAAATAAAACCGCCCAAGAAATAATGGAACATATCCAGAATAATCCGCAGCTCGGCTATCAGGTAAAATATTGGATGCAGGAAGGCCTTAAAGACATAGAGTTTGGACATCTGGCGCAGATAATCATGGCTAATAATATCAATACAATGGTAATTCCGGCGCATCTTAAAAAAGACAGCCAGGCGGCCAAATTAATTTATAAAACCATCGTCCTAGGAATCGAAGTGATGGAACTTTCCCGGCTCCATGAAATAATTTTCCATAAAGTCCCGCTAGCCGAACTGGAAGAAGTCTGGTTTTTGGAAAATCTGGTAAATAAACATAAAATTTATGAATTATTAAGCGGGCCGCTGGAAATCGTGGGCGCTTTACTGCTGGGAATAATCTTATCACCGCTGATAATTCTAATAGCAATTTTAATTAAATTTACTTCTCCCGGCCCAGTAATTTTCAGGCAAACTAGAATCGGCAAACACGAAAAAGAATTCACCATCTATAAATTCCGCACCATGTATGTTGATGCAGAAAAATCCGGGCCGCAATGGGCCAACTACCATCAAGATAAACGGGCGACTTGGATTGGGAAAATTTTGCGCCGGTCGCATCTGGATGAATTGCCGCAGTTAATCAACATCCTGAAAGGCGAGCTGTCTTTTGTCGGCCCAAGGCCGGAGCGGCCGGAATTCGTCGTCAAATTAAGGAAGGAATTGCCCTATTATGATCTCCGTCACCTGACCAAACCGGGCATTACCGGCTGGGCACAGATTAACTACCGCTACGCCGCCTCGGCCGAAGATGCCTATCAGAAACTGCAATACGATATTTACTACATTAAAAATAACTCCCCGCTTTTGGATTTTTTGATTATTCTAAGGACTATTAAATTTCTGATCACTAACCACACGTAATAATCTCTGCTTATCTGCCGTACGACAAACAGGCAGAGCTTTTTAATATGTTTTCGCGAATCAAAAATCTGCTTTTCGAAAATCAAAATCTCCACCAGTCCATCGCTAAAAATACTTTCTGGCTATTTTTCGGGCAGATTTTCGGGCGGCTGGCGAGGGTCGCCATTATCATCTATGCCGCCAGAATTCTCGGACCAGCCAGCTGGGGCGCTTTTTCTTACGCCACCAGCTTAGTGGCCTTTTTAACCATTTTTACCGATATCGGCATAAGCGCCATTGTAACAAGAGAATCCGCCAAAAGCCCGGAGGTCAGCAACAAATATTTTTCCACGGCCTTTTTCATAAAATCAGTACTTTTAATGCTCGGTGCCGTATTACTAATCTTCGGCGCTCCGATTATCACTAAAATCGAGGAGGTAAAATCGCTTTTGCCGGTTGCCGCTTTAATTTTGATTTTTGACAGCTTGAGAAATTTCGGTTTTACCCTCGGCCGGGCCAAGGAAAAAATGCAGTGGGAAGGCATAAATGAAACTTTAACCAACGTTGCCATTTCCGTCTTAGGCTTCCTTTTCTTATGGTTCTATCCCAACAGCCTCAACCTGACTATCAGCTATGCCATTGCCACTGCAATCGGGTTTTTATTAATCGTCTGGCGGCTGAAACCTTACTTCAGCAGTCTCCTGACCCATTTTGACTACCAGCTCGTCAAGCCAATTTTGGAAATGGCCTGGCCGATAGCGCTCGCCGGATCCCTTGGCGCAATTATGATAAATACCGACATCGTCATGCTAGGCTGGCTGCGCACCCCAGAAGAATTAGGATTTTATTCAGCTGCCCAGCGACCAGTTCAATTCTTATATATCTTACCGGCTCTATTTGCAGTCAGCTTATTTCCCGTATTTACCAAATTAGCCAAAACCAGCCGGGAAGAATTCAAAAAAATTCTGGAAAATTCTTTGAAGATAGTTTTCTTGGCTGCTCTGCCGATAACTTTTGGCGGAATTATTCTTGGCGATCAGCTTATTAATTTATTTTTTGGCCCGGCTTACCAAAATTCCATTGCTTCTTTTCAAATTTTACTGGGAACCATTTTAATAGTCTTCCCGTCGGCAATTATCAACAACGCCATCCTGGCGCATGACCAGCAGAAAAGATTCATTGCTTTTTCGTTAGTGGGAACCATCGGCAATGTTTTCTTTAATTTCCTTTTAATCCCATCTTTCGGCATCGCCGGCTGCGCGGCCGCCACACTCTTCACCCAAATAATTGCCAACTCTCTAATGTGGAAAAAACTAAAGGAGATAAGCGAATTTGAAATCTGGAATAAAATCAAAAAACCGCTAACAGCGGCAGTTTTGACGGCAATTACAACTGCCCTGCTTAAAACCCTTGGCCTGAATTTAATCTTCAACCTAGGGATCGCGATAATCGCCTATCTGCTGATTTTAAAATTCCAAAAAGAAGAATTATTTTCCTTTTCTAATTTCCGCAATTAACGCTTCGCCTTCGGACTTGAATCCGGGACTGAGGCGGATGGCCTCTTCCAATTCGCTGACGGCCGCATCTTTCTGATTAACCAAGAGATAAGCGGCAGCCAAACGCTTCCGGTATTCAACGTTGGCGGGATCAGAACCGGCAAAAGCCTGCCAAATGCCGAGCAGCCGTTCATAATTTTTTGTCACGGAATAAACCTGCACCAGGAGCTGATCCGGAATATTAACTTTTTTATAAGCCTCCAAAAGCAGCTGATCCGCTTTATCTTGCTGATTATTTAGAATATAAGCGGCCACTAAATTCATTCTGGCTTGGTCAAAGGCCGGAGCATCATTAAAAGATTTCTCCAGGGCCCTAACCGCATTGGCGTTTTCTCCTTTTTTAAGATAAGCATCTGCTAACTCAAAATAAATTTGCTGTTTCCTGGGAGACAATTCCACCGCCCTGTTCAAAACCTGAATCGCAGGATCTATTAACCCAACCCGGCTGTAGATAGAACCCAAGAAAAGATAGGCCCGCGGATCCAAAAGATTTTCTTTTACCCCCCCCTCAGCTTCTTCAATGGCCCGGCTAAGAATTTTATTCTTAAATTCCGCACTAACTCCCGAAAGCGCTCCGGCATTAACCGCAAAGCGGACAAATTGTTCCCGGACTTCCTGATTGCCAAGCGTATTATACGATAAAGCCTGTCCATAACCCTTAAAGGCCCCTTCGAAATCCTGAAGGTTTTGAAGTTTTAAAGAATTAAGCAAGCTCTTATTAGCAAAAAATGGCCTGGCATTTATGAAATAAACCACCAGCACCAGCGGAATCAACAAAAAACCGGCTGCGATTGGTCCATAATTAGCTGCATCAACTGACGACCGGATAGACGGCTTAATCTTTTCCTTATGGATCTCGGCAGAAATCGCAACATTATGAATATAGGCAAGAACCGCGAAATAACTAATGTACGTTGCGATTTGGTCAAAAACAAAAAGATTTTGCAAAAAATAAACCAATAAAAGTACCAGCAGTAAAATCGTTTCTTCTGCCGGGAGCCGCCCACGGCGATATGATTTCCAAACTATATAACCGGCAATTATTAAAATACTCAGATAAGAAAAAAGACCTAATATACCGGCGTTAATAAGCCAATCCAAAATAATATTATGGGAACGGTCAAACCAGGGTTCTTGAGAATAGAGGCTTGGATTATAAAACTTTGCAAAGATAACCGGGTAATTTTCCGGCCCCCAACCAAGAACCGGCTTTTCCTTCACGCCGGCAAAACCCATCTTCCAAATCGTAAACCTCGTCCTCGCCTCAGAAAAAGAAATTGAGGCGAACCGAGAAAGTACTTCGCTATTTTTGACCACCGATGAATCCTTGAATATTTTAACCGAGAAAGAGCCCAACAAAATCAGCACCAATCCGGCTATTGCCAATTTTCGATACCATCGCTGCTTATAATCCATTGCCCGGACTAACGACAAATAGAATAGGATTCCCGCAATACCGCCAGCCACCAACGCCACCGCCACGCCCCGCGTCGCGGTGAAATAAATGCTTAACAGAGAAAACGCAGCCATGGCGCCGTAAAAATATCTCGCGAATTTGTTTGCAGTCTGCAAAAATAACCAGCCGCTGAATGCCATCACAAAAATAAGATAAGCGGCAAGGTACGTCGGATTGCCGATTGTCCCGTCCACCCTAAATCCGCCTTGCGGCGAAGGCAAATAACCAAGTTTCTGAATAAGCGCATAAATATTTTCCGCCAGGCCGGCCAATACGAATGCGTTGAAAAATATGATCCAATTGGATTTTTTAAATACATGCCCTAAAACCAAAAAATAGGCAAAGAGATGGAGATATGCGACTAACCCTTCCATCCTTTCATAATTGGACCAAAAACTCCTTGCTGGATTGATGCCCAAAATAGTTGCTAAAACGACTGCGGCAAAAAAAAGTGATGCGGCAATGAGAAGCGGAGTCTTCTGCGGACGATATTCCGGATAGAAAATCGCCAGCCATACCCAAGCCGCAAAAATGATTTCCACCAATATCCGGAAAATAAACGCCTTGCCGGTTATATATGGGAAAAATAGAGAATTGGCAATATAAAGCGGTATCAATGGGATAATAAAAGCTCCGGCTTTTATTATAAAAAGTGCGAAATTTTTGTACGCAGTATTGCTCATAAAATAAAATTGCGTTTCCTTACGCAATTTTAACTCTATTATATCCAATCCAAATCTGCAAACAAAACTAGTTTCTAAGCTTTCTTCTTTAATTTCTCCGCAAGCTTATCAATATGGTCGCTTACCAGCTCTAAAGAAAGTCCCTGTTCCTGTAAAAGAGTTTCATTAAAATTGCGGTCCGACATAAGAAGAGTTTCAACTTCAGAAAGGCCCTCACTTTTTGCAAATTGTATAAATGCATCTAAATCTTTTGGGAAACAGGATCCTCCCCAGCCCCGGTAGCCGCCATGATGCACATCCAAGTGAGAATCGCCGATCCGGTGGTCTGCCGCCATACCCTTCCGGACATTCTCGTAATTCACGCCCATTTTTTCCGCCGCACGCGCCAGTGCATTCGCCCAATTCACCTTCCGGACAAAATGAAGGTTGCCAGCGTATTTTATGAATTCAGCCTCAGTCGCACTGATCCGAGTCTGATGATATGTTCCCGTTCCCCATGGCGACATAAACGGCGCCTTGGGAAGCAAAGAAAGAACTAATTGGGCCGCATCCAAACTATGTTCGGTATAACCGATAATCTGCCGGTCCGGCCGCATCATATCTTCCCAGGCGCGGCTCTCGGTAAGAAATTCCGGATTGAATAAAAACTTGTGGCGCGGATACTTTTTCTGGAAATCTTCTGTCGTACCCGGGGGGACAGTGGATTTAATGACGATAATTTTCGAAGAGTCCTTGCTTAATTCATCCAGCTTAGCAATCGCGGACGTAACAATAGAGATATTGCAGGATCCGTCATTCCGACTTCGCGGCGTGGGCAGAGTTACGAAAATAACATCTGCATCTTCTATATTGCCAGCGCATTTTTCGGGTAAAATATCATACAATAGTAAATTCTCCCCGACCTTAAAATCCCTAACTTCTTCAAAATATTTTTTGAGCTGGGCGCCGACCCAGCCGACGCCGGCAATTCCGATTTTTAATGTGTTATTCATACACTAATACAACACCCTTGATTAAAAAAATGTAACGAGTTTATTTATTCTAATACCATTTTGGTAATCGGGTCAAATTTTTTTAACGGAATTTTAATCCGCTTTCCAAGAACTTCTTCATAATCTTCCGACGGCAGCCCGCCGGCATACTTTTGCGGGCGCATCGCATAAAGCATTTTCGGTTCTAATACCGTTCCCGCCGTAAGATCCATCCCAGCCATCAGCGATTTCCTGAAAATCGGCCTGAATTCCGCCTCGTCTTTTTGAAGAATTTTTTCTTTCTTTCCGAGTACTGCGGAAAGGTTCGGATAATTTATCCAGCGATCCTTTTCTTCCGAACTATTTTCGATTTTTCTAATTGCCGCGACCAATTCCTTAAATTCTTCCGGCGTGGAAGAAACTTTGTGATCTGAACCCCATAAATCGCGCCGTAAAGTAAAATGCTTTTCAATAATCGTCGCTCCTAAGGCAACTGCAAGCAGTGACGGCTCAATACCTACAGAATTTTCAGAGAACCCAATCGGAACTCCTGGAAAACTTTCTTGGAATAACTGCATGACTGCCAGATTCGCCTCCTCCGGAAGACCGGGGTATTTTGATAACGCATGCATAAGGGCTACGCGCGGATTTTTCGCGCGCAAAAAATCAATTCCTTTCCGGACTTCCTCCAGCGTACTCATGCCGGAAGACATAATAACCGGAATATCCGTGGCGCGCAGATAATCCATGCACACAAAATCCAATATATCTCCGGAGCCGATCTTCCAAAGCGGAACCCCGACTTCGGAAAGCCGCATGGCGGCGCCGCGGCTCATGGGCGTCGAGAAAAACACAATTCCTTTCTGTTCGCAGTAATCCTTTAATGGCCGCCAAAATTCATTTACCGGCGTTGCCAAAGTATTCCGGCGCACCCATTGATACCGGTCTAATCCTTTAAAATGGGGTGAAACAATTTCAATATTTAATTGCTCATCTTCAACGCTATGGGTTTGAAATTTAATTGCGTCCGCGCCGGCCCAGACCGCCCGATCGACTAATTCTTTCGCGTTTTTCAAATATTCTTCCACCAGCCGGTCATCCGCGGTTTGAATAAAATTCTTGCCTGCTTCAGCAATAATAAATACCCCTTTTTCTATTTTCTCCCAAATTTTTTCGGATGCGGTCATAATTTGGCTGATTCTTTTTTTACCAAATCGGCAATGAACTCCTCCGTAATCTGCATGGCTTCATAGGTGGCTCCGCCAAAATGCGGGGAAATTAAAAGATTGTTGTTATTTTTTGCGTATTCTAGAAGTTCGTTATTTTTCAGATGCCCGCCATTACCCTGCTCATCCCACATGACGTCCACTGCCGCGCCGGCAATCCATTTCTCTTTTAATGCTTTTTCCAATGCGCCCTTCTCAATAATTTCCGCCCTGGCCGTATTAATCAATACCGCTTCAGGCTTCATTAACTTCAAATGATGTTCCTTAACTAAATTTTTAGTTTCATCAGTTAACAATACATGAATCGAAAGCACATCCGACAAGCGGAAAAGTTCTTCCATTGCAACGCGCTCAACTCCCAACTGCTTCATTTCATCAACACCGACATTTGGATCCGATGCGATCACTCGCATGCCGAGCGCCTGGCCATATCTCGCCATTATCTTCCCTAAACGACCAAGACCTAAAATGCCCAAAGTTTTTTCCGCTAATTGATGACCCTTAAATGCATCCCGATTCCAGTTTCCCCTTTTCACATCATCAAAAGCCCAGGGCAATTTCCGCACCAAAGCCAACATCAAGGCCAACGTCTCTTCGGCGGTAGAAGTAATACGGCTCAAAAAACCGGTGTGCCCGCGCAAAGAAATTATTTTTATGCCGCGTTTTTCCGCCTCCTTCAAATCAATATGATTCAATCCAGTCGTCGGCGTGGCAATTATCTTTAGATTCGGCACTTTATCCATCCAAAGCCTGTCAATTTTATAACCGAGACGAACTACTAAAATCTCCGCATCTTCTCTTGGCGTCCCGCCAAAATAAACCCTCCCCATTGATCGATAAATATCTAGAGCTTTTTCAGAATAATCTTTTGGTTCGGTAATGAGAGTAACCATGGATAAAATAGGGTTTAGGGTTTAGGGTTTAGATTATTAAGGGCTCTTTCGGCTTTTTCCCAATCTTCCGGAACATTAATATCAACCAGGTATTTATCTTCAATAACGTACGGCATAACTTTATCGCCGTAGAAATTCGGCTCATTTTTATCAAAAAGCAATTCGGTTCTAAAAAGATAAATTGATCCGATACTCCAATAAGTTTTTCCGAGATCCTGCCGGCGCGCCATTCGTTTCCGTACCGGATTCCCATTGAACAATCTTAATTCGCCATTCTCCACGACCATCGCCTTATAAGGACTGAAATTCTCCGGAATCTCCGCTACGCTTAATACCGAATCGGCCCCGCTTTTCACAATAAGATCCGCCGCTTCTTTGATATGGAATGCCTGCCGCAAAGGCGAAGTTGGCTGCAAAATCATCACATAATCCGGCCAGTAATTTTCATTGTCTTTAAGCCACTGGACCGCATGCTGTATTACTGGCAAATGCGAGGTTTCATCTTGAGCAATTTCTTTCGGCCGCATAAACGGCACTTCACAGCCGCATTTTTTTGCAACCGCCGCAATACTGGAATCGTCGGTAGATAAAATCAGCCTGTCCAAAATGCCAGAATTTTTGGCGGCTGCGATAGTATATGCAATAAGCGGCTTTCCTGATAATAATTTAATATTTTTCCCGGGAACTCCCTTGGAACCGCCTCGCGCAGTAATAACCCCAAGAACCTTAGACATTGTAGAACTTCTTTTGTGAATAAAGCGGAACGGTGGTTAAAATTTCCGCCATTTTTTTACTTCCGTCCGGTTTATAGTAAAGATCCGAGCTCTGATATTTACCGTGCTCAAGCTGCGACTGAATAGCCTTTTTAATCGCATTCACGCTATAACCTACATCCAGCACGTTCTGGCCGCGCAAACGATTATTCTGCCGGGTACCGATGTTCACCACCGGCACACCTAAATATGAACATTCTTTAATGCCCGCCGAAGAATTGCCGATCAGAACACTTGCGCGGCGCAATAAAGCAATAAAATCTTCTGGCAATAAATCAGTCACGAATCTTACCTGCGCATTGGTCAGTTTTCCTGATTCACGGTAATCGCGGATTGCCTTGGAAATTTCATTTGTCCCGGCATCGCTGTTCGGCCAAAACCAGATCGCCGGCATATTCAATTCATTCACCGCTTTCAGCGTCAATTCCATATGCTCGCGGTTATTCTTTTCCGTTGTGACTGGATGCTGCATCACCATCAAAAACGGTTTACTTAAATCAATTTCTTCACCGATGCCAATTCGATTTACCGCGCTGCCATCCAATTTTTTATCAACCGAAGCCGCGAACTCCGCATCCGGAGATCCGACATTAAAAACCATTTTGGGATTCTCTCCCATCTGAATCACCCGCTTGCGCGCGTCTTCATTAGTCACAAAATGAATATGCGCCAATTTCGTGATCGCATGGCGCACGCTTTCGTCAATCGTCCCGCTCACATCCCCGCCTTCAATATGCGCAATAGTTTTATTCAAATATGCGGCAGTCATTGCAATTGCTAATTGCTCAAAACGATCGCCGCGGATCAGCACCACGTCCGGATTCAATTTATATAGAGAATTGGAAAACTCCAGCGCAGTTAAACCAGCAGTTTTTGCCATCGAAATATGGCTTCCGCCATCAATGACATTATAGAGCGTATCCTGCACGGTAAATCCGGCATCTTGGATTGCGGATAAAAACCGTTCACCGTATTTTTCCAGCAACACCGATCCTCCGGCAACGATTTGAAGATCCGCCTTCGGATGATTTTTTAAAAGCGTCAAAAGATGCTTCTGCCGGGCATAATGGATCTTATTCATTATCGGGAAACAAATTTTGCGTTTAGCTGTTTTTTTCATGATTTTTAGGGACATTACGAACCTTAATAAGATACAATAAATTACTCACTTTGACAAATAAATATCGGGTTTGTATCTATATACAACCCCGCAAAATATGACCCGGTTTCCCCTTAAAATTTAGAAAGTTTTCCTTAAAAAACTTAACCGATGGGAATAAAAAAGCCAATAATAAAGCTTTACATACGGCTTCCAAAATTGCAGGCGCGACTTCCAATAGACATCCGGCTTAGAAACGCCAGCCATTCTCCCGCCCGCCCATTTCTCTGGCTTTTCAGCCGCCAAACGGATATGATGGCGGCTTAATCCTTCGTTCCGCTGCTTCCGCAAATCAAATTCAGATTTTCCTTCATCTACATCGAGATATACCACCTTGAATCCTACCGATTCCACGAAAAGCTTCAGCGTCTCCGGAGTAAACATAAACGGATGATCAATCTGCACTCCCGCCTCTATTGATCCGGCACGGCGCGCCTGATGCCGGAAATTTTTTACCGACAAGATAAGGCAGCCGCCATCCTGAAGATACTCGAAGCAGCGCTGGAAAAAACTGCGCGGATCCAACAAATGGTTCAAACTTTGTACGCATAGAATATTGGCCGCCTTGCCGATTTCCTTTTCGGGTATATTTTCGAAAAGCGCATTCAGAGTTTTCACGCCTTTTTGATTGGCAAAATTGGATTCGGCAATCGATGGCTCTATGCCGAGCAAATCCAAGTTCCCGATTGCCTCGCGCAATCCGTATAATACTCCGCCAGTGCTTGAGCCGATATCAATAGTCAGGCCCGGCTTGAAATAATCCTTAAGCAACCCGCCTAAGGCCAATCCGAATTTTCTGGCTCTTAAAAAATTCTGCTCAATCCAGTTATTTTTTTCGCTTTGAACCAAATTCCTGCCCTTAGCCGACGCCCGGTCCTGGCGATAAAAATATTTATAATAATCATCGTACCCCGCCTTGGTCATGCGCGGATTGATATAAATTAATCCGCAATTCCGGCACATGCAGGTCTGCGCCAAAAGGCCGTTTCCGGACCGCTTCGCCAGCACCGCAAAATTATCTTTCCCGCAAAGATTGCACGGGAGCTCTTCCAACCGCACTTTAAAATAATCAAAAATTCTATTCTCCTCAATCATAGAGATTTATTATACAGGCGGTTTTATCCTACCAAAGAATTTTTCCGTATACTGCGACTCGTATATTGTGTTCAGTATATAATTCACCCACCGTTTGACAAACGAATTACACACATAACACCTCATAAGGGTTCCGCCTTTGTATAAACGATCTTGATAAAAATAGAATGGAATTCGGTAAATTTTTATCGTATAGCGATTCCTAAGAACCCTAAGGGTGGTCCGCCTTTGTTTTCTTCGTACTCCTTCAAAATATACAAAGGTGGGTTTAACAAATGTAAAGATATTCTCCGTCATGCCAGGATAACCACAATCATAGCCGCCCTGTCCCCCATCAATAATCACAAGATCATAATCAATTCGTGGAGGTGATTGGGTACAATCATCCAAAAGCGTGTATCTCTCCGATAACTCGGCGAGATTTTTTTTTAATTCATTAATACAAAAATCATTATCTTCATACACATCAACTTGGCTCTCGCTCTCAGATAAAATTGAGTATGTCAAAGTACCAATTCCCCCTCCTATTTCTAAGATGTGTTTACACTTCCTAGAAAGACGCTTGACCATATAAATTGAAACCGGCGTTGCAATATGCTCCGCCCCCTGCTTATGTTCAAATATATTATGTGTATTCATTTTTTCTAGCCATCTTTAGGTTTGAATATCATAATACGATATTTTTAACTAAAAAGAAATCATTGGGTCTTAAATGGCTCTAGTATAAATTTACCAATCCTCTCGCCGGCTTTACCGTCAACAAATTGGCATTGTTCGCGCACCAATCTCTTCCTGCCTTCGCGATCAGGCGAAGAATCAGCAAGGTATTCCTTAATTGCTGCAACCAATTCTTCCTCGCTGCTCGCCAGGCGGATTCCTCCCGTAGCCAGCGCTTTTTTGTAATGAGTGAACGAATAATATTTAGTTGAAGACTCTTCAAAAGAATCCGGTTTCCGGGTTTCAAAATTAATGTTAATAATCGGTTTATCAAAAATCGCCGCATCAATGCTGACGCTAGACGCGTAACATACCAAAAGCGACATATGATGAAGCGTGTCCCTTAAATGCTTCAAGTGCTCGGCATTCATATCCCAGTCTATGCCGCGCGTCGAAGAAAAACGGGTGCCCGGATAATCATACTTAAGATGTGGCCGCTTTTTCAATTCTGCCTCATCCAAGAAATCATTGGGCTGGAACCGGACAAGTAAATCCGCGCCATCGCCGAATCTTCCGCTGTCACGGAGACGATATAAAAGATCGATTATATCCCAGTCAGATTCGCCACAGGTGCGGCCCAGCGGCGCGTAGACGATTAATTTTTTCCTCGGATCAAGATTTAATTTATTAAAAAAAACTTCCCGCGAAGTGTAATTTTTATCCATAAAATAACTATCGTATTGGGGCAGGCCGCTAACAAAAATATCTTTTTCCGCCATTTCATTATGCTCCATCATTTCTTTTTTCACGACATCGTTAAAGACGACTGCCTTATCGGGCAGCAAGCGCAGGATACAGCGGGCCGTAACCTTATCCCACGAATTTACAAATCCGATCGTCTTTACTCTGCGCTTTTTTGCCTCGCGCAAAAGATGAATCTCTGGTTCATCAAATAAATGGGCAAGCAAAACCGCGTCCGGTTTATAAGCGTCAAAATAGCGGCTATACGCGGAATTTCTCACCAAATGATAATCCAGAAATCGGACCATCCTCCTTACTGCGGGCCGGGCCAAGAGCCAGCTGGCAAATAAGCTAAAGCGCGAGGAGCGCCGGAGATCCGTAGTTTCGGTTTTTAAAAGAAGAAATTTTAAGAAGGCAAAGAACTTGTCTAATCCTTCAACTTTTATCGGCGCCACTACCTCATAGATCAATCTCGGATCGCTGAATTCTTTTTTATAATACTCCACGCGATCCGGACTTTTCGTAAAAAGCACAATTCGCACTTCCGGATCGCTTAATAGCGTCGGCGCCACTGAAGTCCGTAAAAGATTCCGCGCCTCTGCCCCTTCAAATATAGTTAAAAAAAGCGTTTTAATCATATGCAATATATAACACTAGAACCCGCCAATCTCGCTTCTGTATTCATCCTGGTCATACACGCCAGTCGCATACGAAAATTTAGCGTATAAATAATGAGTGTTGGCGAGGAATAACAGTGCAAAACCTATACTCATCGCCCAAAAAGATGCTCTGACAAAAATAGAATATGGATTTTCAAAAAGTTTTGTTTTTAAAAATTGATACACCTGGTCAATAAATAAGATCAAAAGCGGAACCAGCATGATATTAGAAGGAAGTAAGAACCGATATTGATGGGACATAAAAAACAAAAACAAAAGATATAATTGCACAAAAACGAATAAAAGCGTTTCTGCGCAACGCAGTTTTTTACTGAAAAAGAAAATCGCGAATAAAAGATATGCGGCAATAAAATATCCCAGCACCACAAGACGGCTGGAGGTCTCCACATCCTGGACAAACCACTGTCCGTACCGATAAAACGGAAACCAGAAAAAATTAAGTACCGTCCTGTCTAAAAGAAACACATTTACCTGCGAGGTAAACAATTTGTTAGAAAACATCGGGTAAATAGGGCTTCCAAAGAAAATCGCATTTTTTAAATACCAAAACCCCGACACGGCAAATATGATAAGCCCATATCCTGCCAGCCACCTTGCTATAACGCCATAATTTACCTTCTGCCGCCAAAACATCACCAATAAAAATAAAAAGTTGATTGCCGCAAAAACCAATGCAAGATATTTAACGCCGAGCGCAACCCCGAGCATCAGCGCGGAAAGCATCACTTCTCTAGGCCGCATATTCACCTCGCAGCAGTTTTCAATCAAAAGCAGAGTGCTAGCGCTGCCAAATAGAAATGCCAATACATCTATGTATCCGCCGTGCATAATCTCACGCTGAAAATCCATAATTGAGAATAAAAGCAATACTGCCGCAAGACCCAAGAATTGATTGGAAATACGCGGTTTCAAAAATTCGTATATCAAAATCGCAAATAAAATCAAAAAGCTGTACTGCATCACCTGGAACACAAATGGTTCCGTAAGATTGCTGAAAATCGCCATTGGCACCGCATAGATAATCTCTCCGAAAATCGGCAAAAATCTGCTCGGCAAAGCAGTATCAAAATTCATCCTTCCCTCGCTAATTAAATTCGCCATAATCGGAAGATGATAATGCAGCGTATCATGGCCAGTTATCGGCACAAGTACAATGGCAAAATTGGCAGCTATCCAAAGCGCAATAAGTAATTTCAAAATTAATGAACTGTCTGCTATCGTTTTCAGAAAACGGGTTATTCTCTCTTTTGAATAATCCGCCTTCCAGATTTCCATCCCCTGCTTTGCGATAGTTCCCGCCGAACCAAGAACAGCCAAAACCAAAAACATCCTTAAATACATCGGCTCAAATAATCCGGATGCGGCCAAAACCAATCCCCAGAGACCAAAAATGGCATATCCGCTCATTACCGAATAGGCAGCCTGTTTCAATCGGGAATTCAGGTCAAGCCCCATTTTCCTCAACAAAAACGATCCCGCCAAAAAAGAAGCATAAATATAGACCAGCGATTCAATTAAAATAATAAAGTTGTGCTGCGTATATATATTAGGAAATTGCAGCAAAAATATTTTTTGGAGCAGTACCGGCAACACCGAAAATTTTGTAAAAATTCCAAAAGCCATATTTATTTCAGTAAATTATATTTCACTATGAACCAAATCGCCGCAATACCGTCTTTCCAATTTATTTTTTTTCCTTCTTCATAGGTCCTTCCGGAATACGAAATGCCGACTTCGTAAACGCGCAAACGGTTTTTTGCCGCATAGGCGGTAATTTCCGGCTCTATGCCAAAACGATTTGATTCCAAATGCGGGACGATCTTCTCAATGGCCGATTTTGTAAATGCCTTATAACCGGTCTCCATATCGGTGAGATTAAGATTGGTAAAAAGATTTGAGACAAAAGTAATAAATCTATTTCCCAAGTAATGCCAAAAAAATAATGCGCGGTGCACAGTTTTTTCTCCGCCAAAAAAACGGGAACCGTAAACTACATCGGCGCGGCCATCCAAGAGCGGCTTCAGCATTGTGCCGTATTCCGCCGGATCATATTCCAAATCTGCATCCTGGATAATTATAAAATCGCCGGTAACCGACGAAAACCCGCGGCGAAGCGCCGCGCCCTTGCCCATGTTTTTCTCCTGATACAAGATTTTATATTTCTTCTGCTTTTCCAGTTCAGCCAAAATCTCGCGCGTACCGTCAGCGGAACAATCATCCACAATGATAATCTCTTTCTCGATGTTGCCGATATCCGATTTCTCTACCGCCGAAAGAACATTGTGAATTGTATTTTTTTCATTGTATACCGGAATCACAACAGAAAGCGTTTTCATAAACAGGTTTATCTTAACATAATTCCGATGCCCTAGAAAATGCTATTTAAGTGCGGAAATTAACGAATTTGCCAGCCGCTCCGTTGCTTTCCCATCCGTATTCCAACATTCTTGCCGGACAATCGCTCGCCTCCCCTGTTCATCCAGAAATGGATTTTGCAAATAAGCCTTTACAGATTTAGCTAACGCCTCTGCATTCTCTGCTAATTTTACTCCTCCGCTTTTAAGTATCGGATCAAAATGATTGTAATCATAATATCGGCGGATACCTTGATAATATGGGCGCTTTTCATAGCCATCAAATCCAACCAGCACTATCGGCTTGTTGAAAACTGCCGCATCAACACAGAGCGTAGATGGGCCTGCGATTATCAAATCGCTCCAATAAATCGAATCTACCAGATGCGCGTCTTCTTCTTTGGTAAGTTCGGTATTTTTTAATACTTTAAATCGCCTGCTCGGCCGGTCAAAAATAAAACGGCTGTTGTTTTCCCGGCCATCCAGGCCTGATACCGTATCAGCCGGCGGAAAACGCACCAAAATCTGGTATTCTTCTCCGATATTTTTATCCAAAATCTCCAACACTTCTTTATCAACTGTATTTTCACCGATATACCGATCGCCGGTAGGCGCAAATAATATTAATTTCTTTTGGGGATTAGCACCGATTCGTTTCATAAATTCCTCCCGGCTGGAATGCGAGCCCTGAAAATATCGATCGTAGTGCGGAATGCCGATAATCTTTATCCTTTCTTCCGGAATTCCATGAAGAGTTATAGCTTCTTCTTTAAGAATTTCATTATGAACCGCTAACAAATCCGGGATAACCCGAATCACGCCCTTAGCGGTAAGATTATCCCATGATCGAACCATGCCGATCGTGCTCACGCCATTCCTTTTTGCATCCAAGAGCAACCTGACATCTATTTCATTTTGTGCATCAGTTGAAAATACTAAATCAGGATTATACTTTTGAAATGAATCTTTAAATGTATTGCGTGGGGTCAAAATCGCATTTAGCCATCGCAACATCTTCCGTCCTATGCTACTATTTCTAATAATAACCTTAAGCCATTTCCCGCTTCCCTTCATTTCTGTTTCCCGCTTGATGTCTAAAGTACGCGTCTTAAGCGCTGTAAGAAATAGATAGCGTAAAAATTTATCTTGCCATTGCAACTTTGTATCAATACTCTCTACAACAACTTCAAATTCTCTGAATTCTTCTTCAAAAAAATCTTTCTTTTTTTGAGGAACCAAAAGCACCACTTGCACATTGTTACTTTTCAAAAATGAAAGTAGTGGAGTTCCTAAAATATTCCGTGAAATAAGCGATTGAAAACTAGTGATAAAAATAGTCATTCTACTAAAAAATGGGTCGTAATTTAAAACTGTTCCCCAGAGACAATGGTAACCAAAATAAAATTTATTCTGTACAATAAATAATATGAAAAAAAGTCAGATAAAAATAGTCGGAATCATTCCTGCACGCGGCGGATCAAAGGGAATACCTCATAAAAATATTATTCCCCTACACGGAAAACCTCTAATTTATTATACTATCCGCGCCGCACAACAATCTAAACTACTAGATACATTCATGGTGTCAACCGATGATCCCGCAATTGCCAGGGTAGCAAAAAAATATAAAGCCGACGTCCCGTTCCTCCGCCCCAAAAGATTAGCTGGTGATAAATCAAAAGATATTGACTTTTTGGCCCATGCGCTACAGTGGCTTCAAAAAAATCGAGGATGGGATCCCGATATTATCGTCATACTTCAACCAACATCACCATTTAGAACAGGAAAAGACATTGATAATGTTCTTACATTCATGCATCGACATAAATGTGAATCTATAAGAACAATAATTGATCCTAGTCCCTACAATCCATTCAAGATGTGGACACTGCCTCATGGTAAAAGTGGTCGCATGAAAGCGCTCTTACCAACCACAAACTACAGAAAACTAGGAACTGATGTACCCAGACAAATGCTTCCGCGATATTATTTACAAGTTGGATTAATATATGCCACAAAAGCCAAATATATAAAAGGGGGGAGGGTGTGGGGAAGCAAAGTATGTGGGTTTATTATGCCAAAGGAAAAATTTGTTGATATCGATACGTATAAAGATCTCAAGATCGCCGAACAGAATTTTAAAAATTATTCAAATAATTTTTAAAATAGAACCCAAAACGAAAAAGCCCGTCCTTAAATCCATTGCGAAGCAAAAATTCTCCGGCACGAGTTGCCAATCCGATTTTCTTAGCTAAAAATTTTCTATATAATTCACTCTTCGGTTGAAGCATCAACGACATATTCATTTGCCGACGCATTTGTTCCGCTAGAAATCCCGGCTGCTGGCTATAAAAAGAAAAATGCGGGGCATATGTGCTCGGAACCGGGATAACAATACTCGATGGATGCAAATTGGACAAAATCCATTGAGCAGATAATAGTTGCGCATTATCAATAAAATGAAATCTCAGATCGGGATATAAAGATAATTCACCAACAGCTCCTTCTTCATTTTTTAGAATCGTATCCGAAACATCTAAAAGCGCTTTACATCCTAATACGATTCCTCCACGTATTAATTCAACTAATTCTTTTTCTCTTCCGTCATTCCAATGGTTTCTTAAATCCAAAACTCGATTAACAAATTCCTGATATTGAGAACCCTTGGTAAGTTTGTATAATTTTTCCAACGTATAACAATAACACCTCAATACGCGTAGCGAAAATACTATGTCGATTTCCGATTTCTGTAGTAAGCGGACTAAGGCACCTAAACGCTCTGGCAGCCAATCAATAATACTTGCAAAAAATCTCTGCCGTTGCATTTCTAGATCTATATCCTGCAATATAATTTTATCTCCAAAAAAATGGCTTAGTTTAATTTGATCGTCAAACCAGTGAACCCCTTGAAAATCACCAACATTCATAACCATTAATGTGCCTCGGGGAAGAGAATATGTATGGGGAAATTTCTTTTCACTAATAAGATAGTCTTCTGCCTTCGAAGAATGCAAATCACCCTTTAAAATCAGAAAAATATCGAGGTCGCTAATGCCGGGATTATGGACGGTGCCATAATCATACAAAGCCGCAACATCCGTAAACTGCGAAAAGACTTCGATAAGCTCTTTGTGGGCAGCATCATATTTCGCCAAACTAATATTGCGAGGCGGTGGATTAACAAATTTTTTATTCATAATATTTCATTTTTAAACATTACTAACCGCTTCTTCCCACAAAGTAACGGCTTCCTTAATATAATTTTTCCCTAAAATTTCCATAACCCACTTCGGAATCGCATTACCTCTGTATCTTTGACCTTCCTTATCTGGCCATAAATCCCTGATAATACTTGCTTTGTCAATAACGCTCCAGGCCTCATCCGAAAAATATGATCGCGCTCTTAAAAAAGATTCTTTTTTATGACAGCCTTTCCCAATAGAATCTAAAAAATAAATTGGAGCATTCATATTATTTCCTAAAAATGAAAACAGTTGATGCATTGAATCGTTTGCATTACGAAATTCAGATAAAAGATATTTCCCATTGTGTGGATGATATTTAAAAATTCCTTCATTCGCCGATTCACGAGCAAGCTCTAATCTATTTAATAATAAATTTTTAGACAACCCATCATCGTCCCGAATTAACAATTTAAGCGTTGGCTGGTTATTTTTCATAGCTAGTGACAACTTAAATACTTCCGTTGGTAAAAAAGAATTAGAATAACATTTTGTATCAAGCTCAGTAATGATTATAAATCCGTGATGCTGTAATGGGGTAATTTCCAAAAATATCGGCCAGGCATTAAAACATATTTCTCGAAGTTTAATTAGCTTTTTCGCGTCTAATACAACCTCCCCATTAATAACCATAAATGTATCTAAATCGCTCCATCCCTTTTTATAATCTTCGGTAGCTAAGCTACCGTGTAAATAAAATTGACTGACAAATGGAGAGAGCTCCCTGTTTACTAGATTAAATAAATCCTTAACAGGCTTCCTATATTCCGAATCATTATTAAAATAATTATTTGTAATTTGAGGAGCGCTTACAATGACTTCATTTTTAGGAAAATTAATATTTAAATTTCTATAATTACAAGCTATAATTTCGGCAATTTCATAAACACGGTGCTCTCCATCTAAATCAAGGATTTTCGATCTTATATCTAAAAACCAAGAAAGCAATTTCCTGGATTGATTTTGTATTTCGTAATAATTCATTTTTTTAATGATAATTCAAAAAAAAATCCGTGTCTACGTAACACGGAAATATATATTTAATAAATTTTTTTCTTAATGTCAATACAAATCCTAAGAACATCAACCCCTTCTTCAAATGGAATAAGTAGATTTTCTTTATTTTCTGCGGATAAAATAAAATTTTTCATCTCAGAAATAAACATATCATTCCTATCGAAATTCTTTGGGACGTCAAAAGTTTTTTTGATTAGATCTCTTTTTTCCAGCACCAATGTCCCTGCGCCGCAATCCCACATCATCCTTCCAAGTGTTCCTATAATTTCAAATGTCCGCTTTTTTGGTCTCTGCCAATAATCCATGTGGAGCGAGGCAATTAGCCCGCCGCGAAATTCCATAAGTGCCTTTATAGTATCCTCGGCATCTCCGCCAAGCGGAGCCTTTTTACCCCCAATAGCCTGCACGCGTTCTGGCATTCCAAAAAACCAATAAAGATAATCTATGTCGTGGCTAAAACATAACGTTACTCCGCCACCGCCGCTTTTCCAGCATGCGTATGCGTCTCTATAATCTTCCCACGGATGCCAATCCTCAATATTTTCTCCAACTTCAACATGGACAGATACAGCGCGCCCGATTTCTCCGGATTCGTACATCCTTTTCATCAATTGTAAAAGCGGATGAAACCGAAGATTATAGCCGACCATTGCAATTAAATTCTTCTTCTTGAGTAATTCTGTCAATTCGTCCATCTGATCCATCGTATGGGAAACTGGCTTTTCAATAAAAAGATGGCAACCAGCTCTTGCGCCAGCCAACGAAATGGGCATATGCAGAGAATTAGGATTTGCAACCACAACTGCATCCGGCCGAAAACTTGTCAATGCTAGCTCTAGGTCATAAAAAAGAGGGATTAATAATCCTTTCTTTCTTTGCTCCTCAAAAAACTTTTCAATAAAAGGAGTGGTTGTTTGTTTTGACCGAAAAAGTGCAATTTCCTGCCTCAATCCATTCAAATTCCGAAAATGCCTCTGCCCCATTGACCCTATTCCGCACAAAAGGAACTTCATTTTATTTACCATGCAGTCCTCCCTCCATCCATCACCATACATGAACCAGTCATAAATGTTGAGGCATCGGAAAGTAAAAAGATAATTGCGCCACTGTACTCGTTTGGCTCAGCCATACGCCCCAACATGTTAAGCGCCCCATTCTTTTTTACAAATTCTTCCGAATGGCCGTTAAAAACTCCGCCGGGGACGAACGCATTTACTCGGACATTGTATGACCCGAGTCGCGAAGCCCATGCTCGCATCAGGCCAAGAAGACCAGCCTTTGAAGTGATATAAGCAATATCCTTAAAGCGACCCGCATCGTAGATAGAATTATTTGGCGCAATTAAAGCCAAATCAGAAGCTACAAAAATAATAGAGCCGAAACGCTGACGCATCATGTACGGGACAACCACCTTAGTCACCCTCATTGCACCCGTCAGATTTACCGCCAATTCTCTCTCCCAAAGATCCATTGGAAATTCTTCATACGGCTTCCAATTACTCGCTGGATCAGAATGTGGTTTTGCATCCAGCGCCGCATTATTGACCAATCCATCAACTCTTCCATATTTCTCCAAAACATTCTCAATTGCTGCCGCGACTGATTGATCATCGGTAATATCAATGCCAGATTTCAAATCCCAATCGATAACGATAGCGCCCGCATCACGCAAAGCTCGCATATAATATGATCCCAAAAACCCGCTGCCGCCAGTAAGAATTATCACTTTCCCATTTAAAGAAAAGAGATTTTGCATCTTCCCTCCATTGACTTCTCAAGGAAACTAGAAGCAATCTAACACAAAAATTGATATTTAGCAAATAAAAAAGCCGGATCAGATAATCCGGCGGTGTACATCTTTATTTCCGTCGCAGTTTCTTCATAATAGGAACTTCTGAATCAAGTAATCGCTTCTCTCCATCTCCCAATGCCTCCTCTAAATGACGAATCTCTTTTACTAATGACTCCAATCCTTTCGGCTCAATACTAGCAGCCTGATCACTACCCCACATTATACGATCAAGGGTCACATGTCTTTCGACTGCACAAGCGCCTAACGCAACTGCATGAGCTGACGAATGGATACCTCGCTCATGACCGCTATATCCTACCGGAATATCATATCTTGCTTTTAAAACCGGAATTACGCGGAGATTAAGTTCTTTGTACTCTGCTGGATAAGTAGAAACGCAATGCAGTAATACCAGATCATCCTCTCCAAGGACATCAATCGCATGATCAATCTGCTCAAGAGTACTCATACCAGTTGAAAGAATCACGGGACACCCCCTAGAACGAATATACTCCAATAATCCGTCATCAGTTAATGACGCAGATGCCACTTTATAACAACAGGGATTAAATTGATCCAAAAAATCAACGCTATCCTCATCCCAAGGAGAAGCGAACCAAAGCATGTTTTTTGTTTTACAATATACATCAATTTCGGCATACTCTGATGCCGTCAACTCCAACGCCAGCTTCAAATCGCCATTTGTTGTCTGCCGAAGATCCGAGTCGACAAGGCGAACAACTGCCTCTTTAGAAAGAACCCCCCTCTTCAGAGCTCGCACGATCACATCAGCGGGCACTTCACGAGGCTTCTGGAGCTCGGCTTCAGAATAAATAACTGGAATTGTGCGCTTTTGGAACTTTACCGCTTGACACCCCGCTTCAGCAGCGGCATCAATTAATTTTTTAACAACATCTAAACTGCCATTATGGTTAATTCCAATCTCGGCAATCATAAAAACGGGGGCGCCATCTCCAACCTCTAAACCCGCGATCTTTACTCTTTGCATCTTCCGTTCCTCCTCTATATAGAAGTCAATGTAGCTAAAAAAAGCTTACTAAAAAAGTAATAGCTCGTCAATAGTTATTTATATCCAATAAAACCATATCCTTCCGTATATCTATTAGATGAGAGGAGGGGGAACAACTTATAGATGCGAGTAAAGAGATAAGTAATTTTTCTGGTAAAGCGAATTGCGAATTGTAAGACAGAATTTTTGAAAATATTCACCGACAATTGCTTATTTAATAAAATGTGGAAATATTCTCTCTGCATCGTGCGATATACATCTAACGGCGTTCCTAATGATGTGACCCGCGTACGCTCAAATCCACTATGAGCCAACATTCGCTCAAGCATAAAATCAGTATAACGATTGAAATCATAAGGTTCTTGATGAATTTGCATCAGAAAGGGAACTGCGCCAATAATATATCCTCTCGGCTTTAAAATACGATAACACTCATCGAGCAACGGCTGTGGCTCAGGAATATGCTCTAAAACATTGGACAAAAAAACTATGTCACAACTCTCATCTCTAATTGGTAATGGCTTAGTAACATCTGCCACCACATCAACCATCTCATGTGGATAAAAATCAATACCAATTGTAGTTTTGAATGATCCAGTCAATTCGCGGAAAGAAGCAGTACCCGCGCCAATATCAATTAAGATTTTATTTTTTTCCTCCTCTAAAAGAAAACTTTTTAAATATTCGAAGTTGGCAGCCCGCCACTCACTCCATTTTGTTTTATCAATCGGATTTCTTTTAGTACAAACAAGTACATCGCTGGGTGGATGATCAAAAATTACCTTTCCATCACGGATACCATATTCCTTCTTACACCCTCGACAAATAAATACGCCCCCACTTAATTCGAATTGCGCAGAATAATCTAGGGGACAACGTAAGAAATTTTTAATTTTATTAAGCAATGATTTCATTTTCAGACAAAAATCTTAAAATATGGTTAGTAACGCGTTCGCTACTTCTGCCATCTAATTTGTAACACTGTTCTCTGGTAATTCTCCGCCTGCCATCAGCATCCAAACTCGGATTTTTAAAATACAGATTGATAAAATCAAAAAGTTCTTCTTTATTCGTCGCCATACGAATTCCGCCGGTTTTTAATATATTTTGGATATGTGTATATCCGTATTCTTTGATACCCTCCAATTGAATACGCTGGGTGGGATATAAATTCACAAGCACAATTGGTTTATCAAAAATCGCCGCATCAATATTCATCGTGCCCGGACCGGATACAACCACGTCAGAATAAGAAAGAATATTAATCAACCCATCGTCATCCTCTTTCGTCATCTCGCTATCTCCCTTGCCGCCGAATCGAACTCCCGGCTCGTCAAAGATCACATTCTCCGGAAATTGAGTTTTATCCACTGCCACCGTAGCTGCGGGGGGAAAACGGACAAGAGTATTTACATCTAGACTTGAAAGTAAGCGTATAATATACGAATCAATATCATTTTCTTTCACCCGATAATCCGCAACTGGCACATATAAAATTAATTTCTTCCTTTGATCTGCGTCAATGGAATCAAAAAATTCTTTACGACTCATCGTAGCACCGCGGATATAGCGGTCATAATGCGGCATCCCGGTTACCAAAACATTCTCCGCCCTGAGGCCATGATATGTAATTACTTGTGATTTCATAATCTCATTTGCAACAACCAACCAATCGGGTGTGCTTCTCATTAGAAAATTTGTTAAATTATCCCACGACCGCACAATAGCAGCTGTCGGCATTTTTTTGGCCTTTGCATCCTGAAGTAATGCAACATCATTCTCATTATTCACATCAGTGGCGACTATAAGATCAGGATGATATCTATTAAATAAATCCAGGAAATATCCCGGCTTCGAGCGCAGTTTATAATCTAAAAATCTTATCAGGCTAATTACAGTTTTGGATTTCCCTAAAATCTTCGCCGGCACAAAAAATAAAAAATAATATATAAATTTTCTCTCTACAACGAGCTTATACTTCATTCTAATCCTTACTGTATCCGTATCAAGAATAACACGCGACAAGCGTTTAAAGAATAAGCCAATAAAACTCTTTGAGAACCCATATGCCTCTATCCCCTCAATGATAATGTTTGGTCCGGAAAAGTTCTTTTCAAAAAATTCTTTCTTGTAATCTGGTACCAAGATAACTATTTGTACGCCTTTATCAGTCAACATCTTTAAAATTGGTGTCGAGAGGATATTTCTGGAAATAAGCACGTGGAAGCTAGTAAGAAAAATAGTTTTTGCTGGTTGTGGGTGCATGGGTTATCTAAAAATTAATTTCTAATTTATTTTTTATAAAAATGGGGAAATTATTGGATATTGTTGATTGCGATCTGCCTGATCATTTAAATATTCTTCAATCATTCCGGTTTCAAAATTTTTCCTCATAGCTAACACTGCTTCGGCATTAAAATTCTTTTTCTTAAATACTTTGCCAATAGACAGATTTTGTCTATGCCCCGCCAGATTTCCTTTATTATACGCCCCAATGATCTTTACCAGTAACTGCGTTCCGGCAATAACGGTTTTAAAACCCAAAGTGTGGCAATTATCACCAGGAACAAAGTCCGGCCTCACTTGACCCAAGATTGCGCCGGCATCAACCTCAAGCGTCGCCAAATGAATAGTTGCGCCGACACACTCCGGTTCGCGAAATACCAGGGGCCAAAAATTAGTTCCAGAGCCGCGATAATACGGGGACAAACCCAAATGCATATTAATCACCTTATCCTTAAAATAACTCAAAAGGGGGTCTTTGATTATTGAGGATCCGAATAAAATCAGGTATTCCGGATTTTTATTTTTAACCCACTCAAAAACCGCGGGGTCATTAGAAGTGCCGCGCGCGATTTCTAATACGCTGCTTTTTGGAATTTTAAAATTTTCATATCCACCGAAAAATTCTTTCTCTGTTTCTTTCAATTCCTGCAAATGCGTTTTTATGATTTCATCCTCCGCCACGGTGGCGCCCTGAGGAGAAGCAAGCTTGGCTTCAGATACCACGCCCGCCAAATTCAAATGGTCAGAAAGATAATTGGCGACAAAATGATGCCGTAAAGCATTGCTGGTTATTAAAACTGCTGAAACCATAATTAATAAATTAATTTTTTAATATCGTTGGTATCCAGTCTCGGTATAAGATACGGATTGTCTCCAGCCCTCGGGGGACGCGGATCCGTGATAAAAGCGTGTTTAAATCCTTCTTCTTTTAAAAGGGCGATAACCTCATTATTGTGCCGGCCATGGGGATAAGAGAAAATCGTCGGATCTTCTCCGAGGAGTCTCCCGAGAATTTTTTTAGAATCCCGTACCTCGCTAGGAAAATATTTTTGATTAATGCTTTCTTCCAAATAATGTTTATGGGCGTGGCTGCCGATGGAAAAACCGGTGTTTCTTAAACTGAGAATTTCCGGCTCATCCATAAAGGTTCCCCGCCCGAACTTTTCCGGATCCAAAGAAAGATTTTCAAAACAATGTCCCAAAAACGGTTCTGTCAGGTCTTGGGGCGCCGACATCATAGTTTCTTTAAAATTGGCAATCAAAATATCCTCAAAAAGTCTTTTTTTAGGATTAACTCTCCGATCTTTGGGTATCTGATATTGGTTCTGAAAATCGTTGAATAAATCAATTAATTTTTCTGCCGGAACTTTGGAAAGCAAAAAGTGGATCTGGTGGGCGGGTGGCAAAAATCCATTAAGGGTATCAGTAATAATAAAAAAAGTCGCGGTCGCGTTATATTTTTTCAAAATCGGGACCGCATTCTGATATTGATCCCTCAAGCCGTCATCAAAAGTAATGGCGCAATAATTACCCCCGCTATTCTCCTGGGATGCCCTATAAACGTCAACAGCCGACACTATAGAAAAATTACCGGATAAGAATTTTATTTGACGCTCAAATTCGCTAATAGAGCACGGCCAAATGCCGGAAAAATCCGGCCGGGGATCCTCAACATAATGATAATTTACAATAAAATTTTTAATATCCATATTCCAAGGGAAACCTTCTGCATAATTTTTCAACTTCCTTTTTAACATCTCGTTTTTTAATTAAAGCCAGATAAATGAATCCGGCAATTTCAGACATTTCCGACTCGCCCATCCTACGAGTGGTGACCGCTGGCGTGCCGATTCTGATGCCCGACGGCTTAAACGGAGAATAGTCACCCGGTATAGCATTGCGATTCGCAGTAATATTATTTTTTTCCAGTATTTTCTCCGCGGTTAACCCGTCAATCAAAGAATCCCTGAGATCAACGAGAATCAAATGATTATCCGTTCCGCCGGTAACTAATTTAAATCCTAAATCCCTTAAATTACCAGCCAGAGCAGCGGCGTTTTTTACAACTTGCCGCTGATACCGCTTAAATTCCGGCTTTAGCGCCTCAAAAAACATCACTGCTTTGGCGGCAACTACGTTATTGTGCGGGCCGCCCTGAATCCCGGGAAAAACCGCCCTATCTATTTTTTCAGATAATTCTTTCCTGGCAAAAATTATCGCGCCCCTTGGACCGCGCAAAGTCTTATGAGTTGTGGTCATTACTACGTCACTATAATGAAATGGGGACTGGTGCAAACCAGCCGCTACCAAGCCGGCAATGTGTGAAATGTCCGCCAAATGATATGCGCCGACCGATTTGGCAATCTGGCCGAATTTTTTGAAATTAATTTTTCTGGGATAAGCCGTTAACCCGGAAACAATAACCTTTGGTTTATATTTTCTGGCTAGATTTGCCGCCTTGGAATAATCTACCAACCCGGTTTGTTCATTAACGCCGTATTGGACCGATTTATAAATTTTGCCGGAAAAATTCACTTTATGGCCATGGGTCAAATGGCCGCCAGACATCAAATTCATACCCATCAAAACATCACCCGGATCCATTAAAGCGAAATAAACCGCCAGATTTGCAGGCGAACCGGAATACGGCTGAACGTTAACATCCCAGCTCCGGTGAGACAGATTAAAAACCTTCCTGGCCCGGTCTTGGGCCAATTTTTCAATCAGGTCATAAAATTCATTGCCGGGATAATATCGCTTTCCCGGATAACCCTCGGAATATTTATTAACCAGCGGCGATCCTAAAATCTTCAGTATCTGGGGAGAAACGTAATTTTCCGAAGCAATTAAATCAAGCGAAAGCTGCTGCCGCCTCAATTCTTGCCCAACCAAATTCTGCACCTGTTTATCCCGCATAAACCGCTTAAACACTTGGTTATTTATATAATATGGAATGCAAAAAATCAACGCTCCTCTTGTAGCTAAGGCCGTCGGAAAACTTGATATATTTCTCAAAAGCCGCCTGCCGTTCCCGATGTTCCAGATTGGGATTTTTAAAATAAATATTGATATCGTTAATCAGCTCTTCAAAACTATATGCCAGCCGGACAGATTTCATTTCAATCAACGGCTTATAATGGCTGAAGGTATAGCCCAAATGATATTCCGGCGGATAGTTGATATTAATAACCGGCCTGTCAAAAACAAAAGCTTCTAGGGTAATAGTGGATAAGTAATTGATGTTCAGATCGCAATATTCCAAAGTATGCTTGAGATTTAACAGGTCCTCCTCATCCATTTCAATATTACTGCCCAATTCCACTGCTTTTTCTTTACCGGCTTTTTCAACGCATAAACCCCTGATTCCCGCATCCAGAAAAGCGGTAAAATTTTTCACTTCTTCTTTAGGGTGCATTCTGACCAGAATATTCGGGAAACCGTTAAAAACATTTTTCTCTCTGGCTTCCAATAAATCTTTTAATAATAAATGCTCGTTGGGATAATTGCCCTTAGTGACCGTAGTAATAAGTATTAACTTTTCCTTCGGGTCTAAATTTTTACTTTTAAGAAATTCTTCCCTGGACAATTCGCCGGGCTGTTTTTTAAAGTAATGGTCAAATCTCATTATTCCTGAAACAAAAACGCGGTTTTCCGGATATCCGTATTCCCTGACGGCAGTATTTTTAATAATTTTATTCCAAACAATCAGATAATCGACTCTTCTAAAATGCGGGCCGCCATTATGCAGGTTGTCCCAGCTAAAATCGATGGCAGCGGTGGGAAGATGCGATTTTTTCGCCAGCACAATCGCTTCGGCGTCAAAATGAGTAAATCCCGGAGTAGGAGTAACAACAATGGCCGGCTGATACTTTTCCGCGTATTCTGAAAATAATTTGGATTTGGGGGCCAGTAAAATTTCCAATTTAAAAAAAAGATCCGGCGTCAGCCACGCCGCCGGAAACGCATACGAAAAAAACCGCAATATTTTTCTCCGCCAATCCTTCATTCCTTTTTTGCGGTTCCGCTGAATCACCGGTTCAAAATCATATTTCCTGATAAGAGAATACCGCAAATATCTTCCGAATAAATTCCAAAATCGCGGATATTGTGTTTCCCACTTTATACAAACCAGGTTCGGCGATTGAAGCCGCAATTTATTGCTCTCCAAAATCACCTCGGGCGCGAAAATAACGACCCGGAATCTGGAAACCAGGCATCTTATAAATCCGGTACATAAAAAATCAGAGGAGTAGACGTAATTCGGTATGAATAAAAATATAGTTTTCATATATCAGTTCATTTTATATTCAATTTCATTTTAATCAAAGAAGTAAAATTAGAATACATATTCGCCAAGAATATTCTATCGTTTCCGGTAAATGAAAATAACTCGCCCCATTTTATGGATACCAGATTTTGATATCTCAAAAAATACCAGAGGGTGATCGGGAACATGATCAGCTTTATTAATATTTCCTTTGCAACTAACCCCCACAATCCAAATAGAATAACCAGAATCAATACTAACGGAATTTCTATGATAGATCTTATGACTCCTTGATAGAGTAAAAACTTCTGTTTCTTCAGAATTTGTAAATAAATAGACGGCATAAATGCCAGCATTCCCATCGGCAAATTAAACAATAGGATGTAGAAAAGCGGCAAAGAAGCGCTATATTTCGCAAAAAATAATCTAATAAAGGGAGGAACCGCAATTAGCGCCGCAATAGATACCGCGATTGAAAGTAAAAACATATATTTCATTCCATAAGAAAAAATTCTTTGGGACCTGGCTTTATCTTCTACGGCCAAGGCGGCGAGAGAATTTATCGTATTATTCGGGAAATAGTCTTTTATTGTTCCAACAATCGTGTTAGCCACGGAAAAAATGGCAACGGCTTCCGTACCGACAAATAATTTGAGTATCCACGGCTCAATTCTTGAGGTTAATCTTGAGAATAAAGATCTTAATATATCCCACTTACCATGCGCAAAAAATATCCCCAAAAGAATCCTTTCGTTTAAGGCGGCCCTACCGACCCATGGACGATAAGCTTTTATTGCGGCCGGAACTAAAGATAAAAGAGAGATAAACATGGCAATTACCAAAGACAACAAAACCTCTCTCAAACCAAGGTGCGAAAAGAAAAAGAAATAGCTTAATATAGAAAATTGGACAAATTTAGCAATTGAAGACCGGCTGGCGACAACTTTAAACTTCAACCTCAATTTAAGCAATAATTTCGCTGCAGCCAAGAAGACCTCAAATAAAAATAAAAATGAAATAATCTTGGCGAATTGAATGAAATCCGGACCATATCTGAATGAAAGAACCGGCGCGCCAAAAAAGAATAAGCCCCAAAAAAATATTGCGATTAATACGTAAAGCTTATTATATTCAAAAAAAAGGCGTTTTGCTTTTTCCTCTTTTCCCGATCCGACTAAACGGAAAATCTCATTGCTGACTACCGGACTGCCGATCAGCATCAGATCAGCGAACGCCGCATAGGTGGCAAGAATCAATTGCAATACTCCATACTGATAAACCGTTAATGAGGAGACGGTCAAAAAAGTGTTGCCCAAACCTAATACCTTGGAAATCATGCCCCAAAATCCGAAGTACATCTCGCCGCTGATAAATTTCTTAGTAAAAGAAGCCGGCCTATTTTGCATCGCTTAGTTGCGCATTAATAAACTCAACAATCCGCTGCGTGGAATTGCCGTCCATTTTGTAACACATTTTTTCGATTAACAGTTTACGCTGTTCCCGATCAGTTTCCGGCGACTTCAAGTATTGGCCTAGTTGGGCGAATAATTCCTCAAAACTTCGCGCAACTTTCACGCTCCCGGTGTCCAGTACGTGTTTAAAATGCGAAAGCTTCTCCATGCGCGCCAAAGATTGGTGCATCGGCCGCTTACTATAGCCGTCAAATCCTATAGTAATAGTTGGCTTATCAAATATCGCAGCTTCAATCGCCGTCGTGGAAAATACGGAAATAACCGCATCGGCATGGCGTAGGATATTTGTAAATTCAATAATATTTTCAAAATTAGTTGAAGTATTTTCCCAAAAAAATGCAATTCCCGGCAAGCCCTCCAAGTGCTTATATTTGACGATGTCGGCGCGATTTGGATATGGGCGCACCATCACGCTAACCGGATATCCAAATTCTCCGCGCCAGGCCCGATCATAAATAGCCCTTAAAATATCCTGTTCGTCCAAAGCATAAACGCTTCCGGAAATAAATAAGATGAGTTTTGAATCCGGGTCAAACCCGTATTTTTTAAACACCTCCGCACGCGGCTTAATATATTCCTTTCCGATTACATAAAAATCAAATTGCGGAAAACCTACCATCACAATCTGATCTTCGCGATAACCATGATATTCCATCGCCTCTTTTTTCATCGGCTCATTCTGGATCAGCAAAAAGTCCGCATGAACCGGAATATAATACTTATTAAGGTGATCCCAGTTTGTAGGCATGCCAATCGTCTTCACCCTTCTACGCTGCGCTTCCGCCAATAATTCCTCGTCCTCAAAGGCGGCGATGCCGGATAAAAATACCAAATCTGGGTGATACTTTTCAAAAAGATCGGCAAGTTCTTTCCTGAAAAAAAGCTTCTTATACGCCCACGGAACAAAAACGGTTTTAATCCGCCGGGATCTTCCGAATGTTTTGGAAATCAAGCTTTTAAGAGGCGCGGCGTATCTATTACCTCCGGCCGGAGGCGCGTCAGCCCGCGCCCCGAATGTCGCAAGCAGGCGAGTCGTGCCGGTAAAAATAAGATAGGAATAAAAAAAATAAAATGCTTTTTGAATAAGCGAAAATTTCTGCATTTTCGTATCCACCTCTTCAACAATTACATTCGGGCCAAGGTTATATTTTTTAATCAAGGCGCCGAGATTGGATCCTCTCGGAATCAAGAAAACTAATTCCAAGTTTTTATTTTGCGCCAGCCGCGCAGCCACGCCATTAGGAATCACCAAAAAATTTCTGAATCCCATGGTTGAATAAGCGGAAAAAAATAAAGTTTTTTTCATATAAATTGCCTTGAATTTGCGTATAGGTTAGCGTAAAGTATAACCTTAGAAACATTAAAAAGGAAACATATGAAAAGGATCTTAATTACGGGAGCGGGTGGGCTTTTGGGAAAAGAATTGTCGGGTCACCTAAAATCTCAATTTGAAGTGATCCAGCTCACTCACCAGGATATTGAAATCGCCGATCCGGAAAGCATCCACGCCCAGCTTGAAACGCATCGTCCCGATATCGTTATCAACTGCGCGGCTATTCTGAATATTAATTTTTGCGAACAAAATCCAGCCAAATGCTATGCGGTAAATCGTGACGGAATTAAAAATATCCTTGAGGCATTAATCGAGCTCAAAAAACCGACGATAGTAGTCCAGATCAGCACTTCCGAAGTATTCGGCGGAACTTTTCAAAATTGTAAAGTTGAAGGATATAAAGAGAATGACGATCGCCAGCCGATAAGCGCATACCAAAAAGCGAAAAAAGAAGCGGAGGATTTAATACAAGAGATTGCGTCAGCCCATCCGGAGACATTCCTAAAATGGTTTATCGTCCGGACCGGGTGGCTCTATGGACGAGGAAGACAAACATTCGTGGATCGATTTATAAACGATCTTAAAGAAAAAAACGAATTGTCTGTCATCCAAGACCAATGGCGTTCGCCCACCTGGACGCATGACTTCGCCGAAGGACTAAACAATTTGTTGGGCGGAAATTATGCAAGCGGGATATTTCACCTTGTAAATGAAGTTAATGCCGGAGAGGCAACGACTTTGGACGTACTAAAATTAATCGCCAACCACCTTAAAATCCCAATGGAAAAATTCCGTCTTACTTTCGTTAATCAAGACAAATTCTTTAAAGTGCCGCGCGCGCCGTCTAACGTACTTCTGAATACCAAATTACCAAAACTTCCTCATTGGCGAGTTTCCTTGCAAAAATATCTGGAAAAATATTATTCCTTGTAACTTTTAGCTGCATTTTCAAAAACTCGCAATACCCCATCGGCATATTTCGCCCAAGAAAAATTTTCACACACAAACTCTGCGCCGTTCTTGCTCAATTTCATATATAAATCAGAATTATCAGCTAATTCCTTCACGCATCCCGCAATATCTGCGGGATTTTTTGGTTCTATAATGAGCGCGTTCTCGTGATCAGTAAGCATTTCATGGCATCCGGCGGTACGCGACACCAGGATCGGCAAACCAGAGACTGCCGCCTCAAACGGAGACAATCCATCAGACTGAAGATGGTGCTGAAATACGTAGATATCGTGCTCCGCATAAGCCCGCAATAAATCTTTTTCAGATACTCTGCCCAAAAATTTTACATTATTCTGAATCCCTAATTCATTTACCAGATTAATAAGCAGTTGATGGTATTTCTTATCATTTTCATAATCTCCGAGAATGGTCAGCGTCGGAGCACATCCTTCATCCAATAACATCTTTACCGCTCGGATAGTATCCTGATACCGCCGGTGCGGCATCAAAATGCCGC
Organism: Candidatus Harrisonbacteria bacterium; assembly: GCA_016214655.1. Lineage (GTDB taxonomy): Bacteria > Patescibacteriota > Minisyncoccia > UBA6257 > 02-FULL-45-10c > JACROC01. The sequence goes on along the minus strand of JACROC010000006.1, from coordinate 27,302 downwards.
TGGTAAGAATTTTAATATTTTTTGATGGCGGCGTTCTTTTGGTAAAAGTGAAATGCTCCGTATCTGGGCCGCTCCGCACGGTTATCGCTTCGAGATTCATATATTTTTTTACAAGATCCACATTAAAACTATCTACCACAATAATCGCGTCTTGATGCCGCAGGAATTTCCGGATTTCATATTGATCGGCAATATAATACAGAAACCGCTTTACCAGCGACTGACGGAATGCCTCATCTGCACCCATTAAGCGGTCGTAGGCCCAGCATAAAAGCGGCAAATCATTCATATGCCACACCGATGGAACATTTCTTTTATATTTTTTGTAATAAAATGCAACTTTATAACTAACCTGATCGTGAGGATTGAGTAAGTCAAAATCGTCATCCATCATCATCGCAAGCTCCTTTGCAAGTTTATTTTCATTCACTAATTGCAAAAAATGCCGCACTAATGGAACTGATTTTAACCAAGATGGTCCGGTGCCTTTATTCAGCGAAACAACCTCAAAATTCTTCAGCATATCCCCATAGGAACGATCGGCGTCATAAAGAAACGTATAGAGCTTGATGGTATGGCCGCGCTTTTGCAACTCACGCGCCAAAGAAAGCGCCTGGCGCTGGGTACCGCCGCGTACATTCAGGCGGCGAAGAATGACAGCAATTTTCTTAATGTTCATACTCGTTTTTTAAAGAAATCTTCAAAAACGGCAACCATATAATCCATTTCTTTCTTGGTCAGTTTTTGATGACAGCCAATATAAAATCCATTACCATTTACCCATTTCGCCACCGGATATTGGTTTTCAATATCGCCGAATAATTTTTTATACACCGGCTGGCTTAAAAGCGGGAGCATGTCGCGCGTCTCCACATTATGCTCTTCCAAGTACATCACCAGGTCTTGCTTTTTTATACCAACGCCCCGCTTCACCACAATCGGAAACATCATAAATGAATGTTCCACCCGCCCGGGATGCCACGGGAGCTGGAGATATTGTGCAAGCGGCTTTAATTTTTTCAGCAAATACGCCGCATTCTTTTTCCTTGCCCCTAAAATCTGGTCCTTCCGCTCCATCTGACCTATACCCAGAGCTGCTTCCATTTCGGTCGCCCTAAAACTATAACCAAGGCGGATAAAATGGAATCGCCGGGACACTACCTGAAATAGACCCTGTTTGTTCAAATTTTTATCGTCATCAATATGCAGATAAATCCCGTCCCGGCCGTGATTCGCCAAACTCTTCATCACTTCCGCGTATTTTGGATTGCTCGTGCAGGAAAATCCGCCTACTCCAGTTACCAATAAATGCGCAACATATGTTGAAAAACAGCTGATATCTCCGAAAGAACCCGCCGGCCTACCTTTGTATTTCACAAACATTGTTTCGCAGGAATCCTCAATAATTTTCAGCTTGTGTTTTTTAGCAATCTTTAAGATCGGATCCATATCCGCCGGCTGTCCAAACAAATTAACCGCCATAATCGCACGGGTCTTCTTGGTAATTTCCTCTTCAATCTTTCGCGGATCAATATTGTATGTCCGCGGATCAACGTCCACAAACACCGGCTTTAAGCCGTTCATAATAATCACATTTGAAGAAGCAACAAAGGTAACTGCGGGGCACAATACCTCATCCCCATCTTTCCAGCCCTCAATCTCTTTCAAAGCGGCTACCGCAATCCGAAGCGCGCTAGTGCCGCTATTCAAAAAAATGGCATATCTGCACCCATGAGCTCTTGCGAATTCTTCTTCAAATTTCTTTGTGTAAGGCCCGTAGGAAAGACGCTCGTGCTCCAACACGTCTTTTACATATTCTTTTTCTTTTTTACTGATATCAGCGCACCCAACGCCGATTTGATATCCGATCTTTCTCATGACTTCAGCTCAATACCTTGCTTTTTACAATCAGCTTTCACCATGATTTCCGCTAATTCCTTGAATTTTACTTTCGGCTCCCATCCCAATTTCTGCTTTGCTTTAGTGGCGTCGCCAATCAGCACATCAACTTCCGCAGGACGATAATATCTAGGATCAACTTCAATATAATTCTTCCAATCCGCAATACCCGCTACACGGAACGCTTCCTCCACAAATTCCCGCACTGTATGCGTTTCACCGGTTGCGATAACATAATCGTCGGGCTCCGGCTGCTGAAGCATGCGCCAGGCAGCATCCATATATTCGGGGGCATATCCCCAATCCCTTTTGGCATCAAGATTTCCCAAATAAATTTTCTTTTGTTTGCCGGCTAAAATTTTCGCAATACCAGTGGTAATCTTCCGCGTTACGAAATTCTCACCGCGGCGCGGCGATTCATGGTTAAACAGAATTCCGTTGCAAGCAAACATTCCGTACGCTTCCCGGTAATTCACTGCGGTCCAGTATGCAAAAACTTTCGCAATGCCGTACGGACTGCGGGGATAAAACGGGGTTGTCTCTTTCTGGGGTATCTCTCTTGCTTTACCGAACATTTCGCTAGAAGATGCCTGATAAAATTTTGTTTTCGGACTTACAATACGAAGCGCTTCCAGAAGCTTGAGGGTAGATACGCCGGTAATTTGCGCAGTAGATTCCGGAATATCAAAACTGATGCGCACGTGGCTCTGAGCGCCAAAATGATACACCTCATCCGGACGGCATTTATCAATAATATGAATCAGTGAATTCGTATCGGTAAGATCGCCGTAGTGCATAAAAAAATCCTTCGTCTCCTGCACTGTCCCGCCATACAAATGATCAATTCTTCCGGTATTAAAACTTGAGGAGCGCCTTACCAATCCATGCACTTCATATCCCTTTGCCAGCAAAAAATCAGCCATATAAGAGCCGTCTTGTCCGGTAATGCCGGTAATCAATGCTTTCTTTTTTTGCGCCATGTTATTGAGTATAACCAAAATAAGGAGATTTTCGTAACTTTATTTAATGAATTATAGATTTATAAATAGCAGCATATTCATCCAATCTTTTGTCCCATCGGGATGATTCGGCCAATGAAAGCGATTCCTTAACCATCCCATTTCGCAAATCCTTATTTTTCAAAATCTTAATGACCGCGCCCGCAAACACATCTTCGTCTTGTTCTGGCACCAAAAATCCATTTTTATTCTCCAATACGGCGTCCTCAATGCCCCCGCCTTTACTGCCGATTACCGGAAGGCCAGCGGCTGCCGCTTCCAAAAATACCAGGCCAAATCCCTCAACATCATGCCTTGCATTTTGCGATAAAAGGCAGAATAATTCTGCGCCCCGATACAAACACAAAAGATCGTCAAAATTATCTACAGAATCAAGTAAAAATACCTTGTCCTCCAGCTTATAATCGGAAATGAGTTTTTGCAATCTTTGGTAATAATCCGCCGCATATTTTTTTCCGACAATAATGTATTTCAAATTTGGGAATTCAGCCGCGACCCGCGCAAAAGCCGGAATGCTCAGATGATATCCTTTCCGCCAGCGGAGCGAACCCACGCTCAATATATATGGCTTATATTGGTCTGCATTGACGCATTTACGCGTATCAATATTTTTTTGAAACTTTTCAAGATCAACTCCGTGATTAATTACTTCAATTTGAATATCCGGTACTTTTTTTAATATTTCATTTTTGGTAAAATGGCTGATCGCGGTAATTTTATATGCCCGCCGATATACATATTTCAATAACCACGAATACGGAATCCTATAGAGCGGATTAATTGAGCCGGTTCCTACCGCAGTAATGATTATTTTCTTTCCTAATCCTAGGGCAGCTAATGTTGCCATAACGCCGTAAGGATAGGCATCCAGCGCATGAATAATGTCGCATCCTTTCAAAATCTTTCGTAATTGGAAAAATGCGCTCCAGAACCTGATTTTATCGGGAACCGCCGTCAATGCCACCACTTTACATCTCAAAGCATCCTGCATGCTCCGAATAAGCCGGAGAGAAAAAACTCCCGCGCCATTATCCGATCTCAAATTATGAGTTAAAAAACAAACTCTCATTAAGAAATCAATTTTTCTACTGCTTCCATCACCCTTTCTACTGAAATGGAATCGATAGCTGCCTTATAATTTACCTCCTCTCCCGCTTTTTTAAATACAAAGCTTGACGGATTGATGCCATCTGACGGCAATACCAACAAACTGCGCTCATCATGGGGCGGCTGTTCCCGAGGATCTACGGGCCCGACGATATCAATCAACGGCGTTTTTAGTGCATGCGCAACATATATTGGGCCCGTATCCACTGCAATATATAATTTGAGGTGCTTTATCAAAGAAGGCAATTCCTCCAGCGAAAAATCGGTCGCCTTGAAATAACTTACTTTGGGCAGATTCTCCAATAAGGATGCAATGCGTGCATTATCATTCTTTCCACCAATAAAAACAATCTTTGCGGTATATTTTGCAACAATTCTTTTTGCTAGCTCTATGAATTTGCCGTCGCCCCATTCTTTGATTTTATTACCCGCAGTAATACTCATTCCCACCAACATATCAAATTCGCTTATCTGATGAATCTTTAAAAATTGTCCGATTTTTTTCTCCCCTTCTGGAGCAACAAAAACTTCTTTTACCTCTTCCGGATTAGAAATGCCTAATACCGAAAGCATCTTTAAGTAATGGCCAGGCAAATAGGTATGGTGCGCATAAAAAAATTGATAATTATTCAACCAATCTGTCAGCCATTCCGAAACCGGCCTGCCTGAGCGGGTTAATTTAACACGATTTGGAATCATTCCCCACCATGCCATCAAATTCCCGATGGAACTTCCGGATAAGCAAAAACTCCAATTTAATTGAAGGAATCTGATTCGGCGGATCGCGTCCAAAAAATTTGCATACCCATATAATATAACCTCATCGATATGCGGATTATTTTTCAAAATGCCGGCGGCTTTTTTATGCACCACTACCGCGATAAAACTTTCTGGGTATTGCTTCTTGATCGCCCGGAACACCGGTGTCGCGCACACCACATCGCCGATTCGGGTAAACTGCGGAATCACAAGAATTCTCGGGAATTGGCTGCCGCTTTTTCTGCGAGCCCGCCACCGAATAATAAGAAAAATGACCGGGGATAAAATTATGCTAAGCGAGATAAAAATCCAATTTCGTATGCGATAATAAAAATACATTCTACGCTATAAAGATTTAATTACCGAAAGGAGCTCTCTCACTGCCGTATCCCAGGAAAATTTCTTTATTTGCCGCCGTCCTTTTTCAATCAAAAATTCTCTTACCTTCTTATCCATTGCCACTTTTTGCATGGCACTTGCCAATTCTTCCACGCTATATGGATCAACTAAAAGCGCCGATCCGCCGCTTCCCAATTCAGCCGGACCAAAGATATTGGAAGTGATCACCGGCAATCCGCAGTCCATTGCCTCCAAAATCGGGTTTCCGGATCCTTCAATAATACTCGGAAACACCAGCGCACTGGCCTTTTTATAAACATACGATAACTGCCCGTCATTAAGATAACCGGAAAATACGACATCTTCCGCCAAACCCTCCTGCGCAACATATTTTTTCAGCGCTTCATAATATGTGCCCTCGCTTTTTCCGCTCAAAACCAATTTCATTCCAATATCCGGCCGCGCCTTCCGAAACAGATTATAAGCGCGGACTATATTCAGCACGTTTTTCCGTTCCTTAAGAGTGCCGGCGAAAAAAAAGAATTTATCCGGCAAATCCAATTTTTGCTCCGGTAATACGCAGATGCTTTTAAAACCGTGATAGATGACTTTGATTTTTCCGGGATTGATATTAAAAAATTTTATTATTTCGTCTTTAGTTGAATGGGATATCGCCACAATCGCACCGGCCCGGCGCAATGAAAATCCGTGATACCAGCCGATCACAATCCGGCGAAGCCGATCTTTCAAGTCGCGCGGCGGCAAATGTTTATAAGGAAAATCATAGACAATAGAAACTGATTTCGCCGGGCGGAAAAAAAGCGGCAACACCGGCGTATTAAAAACATACGCGTCAGCTTTCGGCCCATTCCGCAACCGGTTCAGCCACAAATAGCCCGAGCCCAAAACCGCCACCCGCCAATTCTTCCCTGGCAATGACGGCATAGTTTTTGGCTGATGTTTCAGATAAATAATATATTCATTTTCTTGATCCCGCCCTAAAAGCGCCTTGGTCCATTCAAAAATAACGCGCGGGAGCCCGCCTGGCATTTGTTCGCCGTAAGGATGAAGGATAATGCCGATTTTCATAATTTATTTTACGACTTCCAATTCCCAAAAAACGCATTCAACCGGAAGAAGCACGGATAAATATTGGTCATAGAAATTAGGGAAGCGATGGACAAAAATCTTCAATAGTTGTTTAAGGAGATTTTTAGACGCATGCGGCCAGCCATACCAAAATCCTAATTTCTTAAAATGAAACGGAACATAACCGTAATGCCGGAATTCCGTTCCCTGAATGAAAAAATCCATGGAACTCGCGGCAAAAAAATGATAATGGCTCGGATCGGCAAAAGCATCAACCGAACGAAAATATGGAACTTTTATAATGATTCTGGCTCCCGCTTTCGCAATCCGATGAAGCTCGCCCATAGTGTTTAAAACATCCGGCATATGCTCGAGCACGCTATTCAAAAAAATAACATCAAAAGAACCGGGGGCAACCGGCCAGGGAAATACCGATAAATCGTGCACAATATCGGCTTGAGCGTCTTTAATAATATCAATGCCAATCGCCCCAGGAAGTTTTCTCTTTCCGCATCCTATATCAAGGACTTTTTTATTCTGGAAGATATTATCCCTCACCAATCCGGTCAGAGTAAAAATTTTAGGAGTTAATAATTCGTTCATAATTATTTATTTAAAACCAATCGAATAAAATCTAAAATATGTTTCGCGCGCATTTCCCAGGAAAAATCTTGAGCTTTTTTATACGCCGCTTCAATCCTCATTTTCATCACTTCCCGATTCTGAACTGCAAACTTCACCTTTTCTGCAAAATCAATCTCATTATCCGGCTCATAAAAAAGCACTTCTTTTTCAGATACGATTTCTTCATTTGACGGCGTTTTACTGGCGATAATCGGGCGGCGGACCGCAAGATATTCAAAAAGTTTCATCGGAGAGGTATACAAATAAGAAATATTATTTTTTTTTGTTCCTAAAACCAGCAAAGCATCCCCGGCCGCGAGCCAAAGCGGCATATCTTTAAAATCAGCCCTTCCCCCGATAATCAGATTTTTAGGGATCTCTTCAGTTCCCGTAATAGCTTTGAATTCATTTTCAGTACCCCCCACCACATAAAGATAAATATCACCGAGATGCTTTGCAAGCGAAATGAGAATTTCTAGGCCTTTCCAGTCATAAAATTGGCCGGTATAAAGGGCTATCCGCCTATCTCTTTCCAAACCGAGTTTCGTCCGTGCTTCGTCGCGAGAAAGATTGTTTGAAAAAAAATCAAGATCTATTCCATTCGGATGCACGATAATTTTATCCGGAGGAATTCCAAAAGTTTCCATCAGCTGATTTTTAATATAGCGATTAATTGTAATAATTCCGCGTATTGACCGGAACATAAGGCGGTGGGGAAAACTATTTCTCTTTTCACCGTGAATTTCCATAAAATATGGCATACCCAGAAACGGGATCGGAAAAAAAGAAAAATAATCCAGGTCAATTGTATAAACAATGCCTTTCCGTCCCTTCAATTTTTCAGACATTAGATAACAAAAAGAAGAAACTGCAAAAGTAAAAGCGCTGAAAATGAAATCAACCAAATAAGGGGTGCCGAAGTGAATAACTGGCAGCTTTTTTATTTTCAGCGGCATACGCAAGCCATAAAATCCCTCTAAAGAATCGCCGGGCGTGTTGCGTTTACGCGGCAAAACAAGTTCCAATTCAACATCATTGGCCGCAAATGCCTCGCACATTTTTGCGAGCTGTATGCCATGCGCTTTCTCGGTCGGCATCCGCGCGTTCGCGATATAATACATTTTTAACTTCTCCATAAATTATGTAGGCGCAGTATTAATATAACCCTCAATGATTCAAGAATGTCTTCCGCGGTACTCTTGGAATCTCCTCCTTTCCGGGATAAAAATCGTATGGGTATTTCTTTCGCCTTTGCCCCGTTTTTCAGCATGATATACAGAAATTCAATCTTATACGCATGCCTGCGCGAGATAAGTCGCTCCGGCGCAAGCGGCAATCTTTTAGCGAATCCGTACACGCGCGAAAGTTTCAGGCCGGAAGTATTGTCGTGGGTAGGAAGCCATAATGCCCACCGGATAAAAAGACTGCCAAAACGACTTAATATTTTCCGTTGCCATGCCCATTCATCCGGAACCGATCCGCCGCTGACATATCGGGATCCAATTACATAATCGTATCCTTTTTCAAATTCCACAACTAATCGCGGAATATCCTTGGGGTCGTGCTGAAAGTCACCATCAAATTCAATAAATGCATCAACTCCTAACTTATAAATCGCATAAGCGATGCCGGCACAATAAGCAGAACCCAATCCGGCTTTTTCTTTCTCAACTAACAGCCGAATATTCCGGTAACGCCGTTCTTTTTCGCGAACTGTTTCAATCGTCCCATCCGTAGAATTACCGTCTACCACGACAACAAATGTCTCGTGTGAAATATCTTTAATCTCATTCTCTACCGCATCAAGAAGGTTTCCAATGGCGCGGCTCTCGTTATATGTGGGGATTATTACTGCAATCTTCATTGCGACAAAATAATCTTCTGAAATCTCCTTGCGACTTCTTTAATATCATATTTACGCACCCATTGCATCAGCTCTTGCTTTAAAAAATGCAACGGCACGCCTCGCAAATCGAGTAATTCTCTTATTTTCTCGCTCAATGCCGCAATATCCCCGCTCTCCACGATGTAGCGAGACGCCGATGGCGGAACGACATCTTTCACGCCGCCCACATCCGTAGCGGCAAAAGGAATTCCAGCAGCCATTGATTCCAAAAGGACATGAGGAAATCCTTCCTCCTCCGAAGGCATTAGAAATACGTCGGCAATCGCAAAATAATCTAAAACCCCTTCCCGCGGAACCCAACCCAGTATCCGAACTCTTGACATCTGACCTTTGACATTTGACTCTATATTTTTCTTCTCTGGGCCATCGCCGATGATCACTAACACAACGTTCTCATCTTTCAAGCGATTCAAAATTTCCGGCAGATGATGCGCGCCTTTCCTTTTAGAAAGCCGGTGCACAAAAAGTACAACCCGCTGCTCAGAAGAAATATTCAATTCCTTCCGCAGCTCATCAACTTTGACTTTTAACATTTGAACTTTAACCTTCTCTAAATCAATCCAATTCGGCATAATTTTAATCTTATCCAAAGAAATGTTGTAATGCTTTGCGTATTCTTTAGCCACGGAGCCAGTTCCTGTCACTAAAAAAGTTATTAGACGATAAGTGCTTTTCTCGAATAAATTTCTTAAAAATCCGCGGTGATATTTCCACGGCTCACCGCAATTCCAATAAAATACCCTCCCGCCAAAAATTTTTGTAACCAGAGAAGCCAGGAAAGCCCCTAAAAAAGAATAGTGAATGTAAAAATCGCGATAACCCAAAAGGCGGGCATATTTTATCTGGGACGCCACCCGGATCAGCCGTAATGGTAAAAAATCATAAAAAACATTCTGCTTCTTTTCTATAATCAGATAAATATCAAAATCCTTTTTGATCTCATCCAAAAAATCATGCAAATAAGCAAAGTGTGTATGGTCATCCTTTTTAAATTCAGGAAGGAAATAACATAATTTCGGTTTTCCCGGAACAATCAGGCTGTTAAGCGAATTTTTATATAAATCCAAGTATTCTTCCTTACTTGGGAGGGAATTAATAATCTTTTGAGATTCGTCCGCTAAAGCCCGCCTATATCCGCCATTTTCTATTAATTTGGAAACTGCTCGGCTTAAAAATTCTTTACGACCAACCGGTACCACCACCCCGTCCAAATCATCAACCAATAATTCATCGGCCAATCCCACATCAGTCATAATCACCGGCACTCCCGCCGCCATCGCCTCAATGACAGTCCGGCCATAACCCTCATAATTAGACGTCAAAAGAAAGATATCGGCAGTCTTATAATAAGAAACGAGGTCCTTATTCCAAGATTCAAATCTGACATTTCCACTAACTTTCAACTTTTCACTTTCAACTTTTAACTTATTCAGTTCTGGGCCGTCGCCGACAATCAACAATAAAGGATTTAGCGTTAAGCGTTTAGCGGATAGGATTTCTTTCATTGCTTCTATTGCTATGCCAATGTTTTTTTCTTTAGTGAGGCGAGAGGCCATTAAAACAATAAAGTCGTATTCGGGGTATTTCTGGCGGAGATCGGTTTTTACTTTTGCCGATTGAATTTTTTTGACATTGATGAAAATAGGCAGCACTATAACATTTGACAATTGACCTTTGACATTTAACTTGAGGGAATTTTTGATTCGTTCAGAAACGACGCGGATGCCGTCGGCTTTCGACAGTAAAAACTTTGCTAAAATAACACGCATCTTATTTTTCCAAGATTCTTGCCAAAAATAAGGACTAAAAATATCAGTATGAACCTGGATTTGCAGCGGCAAATGATAACGAGACCCAAGAAGCCAACCGACCAGCCCGGTTTCGAAAGGATCCTGGGCGGTAATAACTGAATTATGAATTATGAATTTTGAATTATGGATAATTTCTTTACCAATTTTATATGCCTGCCAAAAATAAAATAGCTTAAATTTAGTACTCGTAGGGTACGCAAAAACATTATTCGCAATAGTCGTCAGTTGTAAGTTGTTGGTTGTCAGTTGTTTTGTGTATACAACAATATGCAGCTCCTCAAATAACTTCCCGTATTCCAGCATTCTTTTCTGCGCCTCGCTGCCATTCTCCAAAATTTTTTGGTCGGTGGAAAGCATCAAAACTTTCATGGTTATAGAATAGTAATTAAATTATTTAAAGACCGGAGCATCTTATCCTGAGAAAATTGTGCAGAAGTTTTTTGAGCTGCTTGCCCCAAAGCCTGTCTTTTATTTGAATCTTGAAAAAGAGAAATTATTATGTTTTTCATGGTCTGCTTGTCATTATATCCGAATAAAAATCCATTTTCGCCTGATTTTATCACCTCCGGGTTGCCGCCAACACTGGCGGCTGCTACCGCCAAACCAAGGCTCATAGCTTCAATAACTTGGTGAGAAAAGCCCTCATAACTGCTGTTTAATACAAATAAATCAGCGGCTTTCAGATATTGCACGAGTTTATCTTTGGGCAATACGCCGGTAAATATAATATTAGCTTTAAGCTTTAAACTTTTAGCTTCTAGATATTTCTCTTCCGGACCATTACCTATAACAATCAATTTTAAGTCAGGAATTTCTTCTTTTAACTCATAAACCGCTTCGATCAGCGTCTCAAATCCTTTCCATGGGACAAGCCTGCCGGCTGAAACAATTACCTTTCCGGAAACTCCCAGAGCTTGGCGCGCCTCTTCTTTAGATATTTTCAGATCCGGCATACCAACCGCATTATAAATAACCTTTATTTTATTGCTGGCCGCACCCCAGCCCTCTGCAATTTTCTTCAAATAATTACTCGGAGCAATAACCAGATCGGCATTCCGGACCGCAAACGACTGGCATTTTCTAAGCAACTCAACAGAAAAAGAGTAATTTTTATTCTGAAAATCATCAATTAATTCTTTAACCCCAAACCGCTGGACGCCCTGCTCCCAGGCATAATCTCCAGTAACGCGCACTAAAACCTTCCGACGCAAAATTTTTCCGGCCAGAACCGAAATAAAAGCCGCCCCAAAAGACGAGTCAGCCGCCAATATTAAATCCGACCGCCTACCGATCTCCAGCAGTTTTAAAAAATATAAAAAGTGCCGAATTCCTTTAGGCCAGTTGTTGGAAATTATATATATGAAACCGGGCACCCCTTGGCTGCTCATGCCATAGGCCAAAACTTTAACCGTATGGCCATACTTCGGCAATTCCCCGGAGAGAAGCGAACTATAAGTCGCCGAACCGCCAATATCCGGCGGATAAATACCTGTAGCTATTAAAATTTTCTTCATAGATTTATAAGCCTATCAAAGATATTTTTGAATAGCCTGGAAATACGGTCCCAGGAATAATTTTCCCGCACCGATTGCCCGGCGCGACGGGCAACTTTCTTTCTTAATTCAATATTGGATAAGAGGTAATTCATTTTTTCGGATAAATCTTGCGGGTCGTCAACTTTAACAAAAAAACCGGTGGCCTCTTCCTGATTAACCGAAGGATCAATTAAAAAATCCACTATCCCGCCCACCGGCGTTCCGATTACCGGCAAACTAGCAGCCATGGCTTCCAAAAAAGAACTCCCCAATCCTTCAGAGCGCGATGGCCTGACAAAAATATCGGCAATTTTTAAATAAAGCGGCAAATCACGCTGCGGAATTTGCCCAAGAAATATAACATTAGCTTCCAGCTTTAAGCTTTTAGCTTTTAACTCAAGCGCTCTGCGCTCGGGACCGTCGCCAATTATCAAGCACTTGACATTGGGACGCTTCTCCTTAAATAAAGCCACTGCCCTCACTAAAATATCAACGCCGTTTTTGTAGACCAAGCGGGAAGTGGTGACAATAACATAATCGTCTTTAATGCTTAAATTTTCCCGAACTGCTTTAATTTCAGAATTTTTATAATTCGTGCCAAAGAGATCCAGATCAACGCCATTGGGAATCACTTCAATCGGGCAGCGAGCGCCTCTTCGCCTGGCAAATTCCTTCAAATAATTGCTGATTACCTGAATGTAATCGGCTCTTCTGATTAAAAGCTTACCAAATAAACCCACCAAGCCGAGTTTCCCGAAAACTAAATGCTTTTCCGAATCACCCTCCTGAATCGTCAAAAGCAGGGGCACGCGAGGATGGTTTAATTTAAAAAAAAGCGCCGCCACTCCGCCATAAGAAGCCATAATAGCCCAAATCGCTTCAAAACGTTTCTGCGCATGCAACTCTTCTGCTTTCCGCCACGCGGAAATAGCATAAGCAATTTTATCCCAAATACGACCGTATTTTTTTCCGCCAATCCGCCCCTTTCCTAATCGGACAATCTCATAGTTATCCCCGGATTCCCTAGAAAGCCAATTACGGTCAAATTTATGGGTCAAAATCGTGAAATTCAGCCCTTTTAAGCGCGCAATAATCTCGCGGGCGGCTATCTCTGCTCCGCCCTCAAATGGGGTAAAAGCCAGTGAAAAAACGGCTATGTTAGACTTTTCTCTATACATAATTGTTATATATAAGTATATAACTACTAAGATGAGGAAAAAAATACTTTACGTAATCACCAAATCGGATGTCGGCGGAGCGCAAAAATATATTGCCGACCTCGGTTCTAACCTGGACAAAAACAAGTTTGAGCCGAAAATTTTATATGGCGGCAAAGATATAAAGTGGCTTTCCAATAAGGTCTGGCCTTGGACGTTTTTTTTAAATGACTGGCTGGCAATTTGGGAATTGGCAAAAGTTTATCAAAAAGAGAAGCCGGACATCATACACTTGAATAGCTCCAAAACCGGGGTTCTCGGCTCGCTGGCGGCATGGCTATACGCACTCACTCTACGACCTACGACCTACGACCTACGACCTAAAGTTGTTTTTACCGCTCACGGCTGGGTATTTAATCCAACCAATTATCTCTCTCTGCTGGTACGCTGGTTCTACATTTTATTACATAAATTCGCCGCGTTATTTCAAAATAAAATAATTTGTGTTTCGGAATATGATTATCAGCTAGCACTACGCTATGGCATAGCGCCTAGAGCAAAACTCATAACCGTCCATAATGGCATTGATCCTAATATGAAATTTTTGAATAAAGAGACTGCGAGAAAGGAAATAATAACAAAGTTAAAAACTCAAAGCTCAAAGCTAAAAACTGATTCGCCTTGGATTGGTTCAATCGGGAGGTTAGTAAAAGAAAAGAACTATGAAACTCTTGTTAAAGCCGCGACTTTGGTGCCTAATGCTTATTTCTTTATAATTGGCTCGGGACCAAAGTCTGAAGAGTTAAAAGTTAAAAGTGAAAAGTTAAAAGTTAATGAACGGCTGTTCTTTGTCGAACCTGGCGGCGAAGATTATAAATATTTGAAAGCATTAGATATTTTTGTAATGTCTTCGATTAAGGAAGGTCTGCCGTACATACTGCTGGAAGCGATGGCGGCCGAATTGCCGGTGGTAGTCACAGAAGCCGGCGGCATACCAGAAATCATTAAAAACCACGAAAATGGCCTAATGGTCGCTCAAAAAAATCCCCAACAACTGGCATCGGCCATTCGAGGATTATTGGATAATCAAAGCGTTGCAACTGAACTTAAAAAAACTGCCAAAGAAGCGGTGCGTGAAAAATTCAGTTTAGAAAAAATGATATCTAAAACCGAATCGGTTTATCTGGAGTAGTTTAAATAAGTCCAATTAATCCTATAAGTCTAATGAGCCAATTAGAAGTTAAATTTATAAACCCGGAACATTTCTAAATCGTCATGGCCAGAAATTATTTTGGCCGGCCGAAGACCGCTAGTAAGGAGATTGTTTTCTAAAGCCAAGCCGGCGGTTTTCTGAGTTTTAAACGGGTTCAAAAGCGTATTTTCCGTACTTTGTACAAAATAAATATCAAATCCTCCAAAATAATCGAGTCCGTAATCGCTTAAAATTTTTTCAAAATTCTCTACATACATAACCGGCATACCATGATAAAAAAACCGCCGATAAAAAATCCACTGGAGCGTTGATAGCGCAATATTATCGTTATAAACAATTAAAAACAGAAAGGGCGGATTTTGTGTCTCCCGCGCCGCAAACTTACGAATAATTCCGTTTAAATTGACATTATCAGATTCGGGAATTACAGCTGACTCCTTATTTTGAAATTCTTGTTCAAAATAATTGTCCAATTTTGCGATTCCATAATCCGGCAAATTAATTAAATTTTTATTAATAGAAAAAACTACTTCCCAAATAAGAAATACAATCACAGCCAACTTGCCGAAGTAGCCTTTCCAAAATTGCCCGGCCGCTATTGCCGCCAAGATCACAAAGATTGGCCCGTAAAGCGCTATAAAACGATCGGCTACGCCGATTTTCATAAAAAGCAAGGTAGAAAAAAATAGATAGAAAAAGAAAAAATAATGGGGCTTATAGGTCCAATAAGTCTTATAAGTCCAATAAGACAAACCGAATAAGGCCATAATTAGCATTGGCCAGCCGTAAAGTCCAGGCAAGTTCTTACCGATATCAGTGAACGGCGACTGAATCTTACCTAAAAGGCCGGTCCACTCCGGGGTATCTTGACCCAAAAAATAAGCAATCTGCAGATCAAAATGGCCGCGCACTTGATAAAGATAAAAATTATAAATAATAACCGGACTAAATACTAAAAGCGCGATCAAAAATGCGGCATAGAACCGCCAACTTCTTAAAATGACCTTTGTGCTGATAGGACTGATGCGATTAATCGGATGAATAAGTCCGAAAAATAAATAACTAAAATAAACCGGTATTAAAAAAACTCCGATGTACTTGGTCAACGCTATCAAGCCAAGCGTGATACCGAAATACAGCCAAAATTTCTGATCTTCCAAAAACCGGAAAAATAAATAAATGTTTACGAGCACTAAAAAAATAAAGATTGGTTCCATTAGGGCGCTGCGGGAAATCCAAACCATCGCCAGATTAACAGCAAAAAGAAAGCTGGCTAATAATGCCAGCGTTTCTCCAGCTAAAAATTTTTTCACCAGCAAAAAAATAAAAAAAACCGAAGCTGTACCGAATGTAATCCCCGGTAAGCGGGCCGAAATCAAAGAATCACCAAAAATCCGGAAAAACAGGTTTTGAATTATAAAAACCAGCGGCGGGTGATCGTGGAACGATAATTTAGTCCAGGACGGAAGCGGACTGTTTTGATACCAATCAATCGGCTGGGTCTGAAAACTGGTTCCTAAATAATCTATATAGCCAATAGACCTGAAAGCATAAGCGGATGCGTCTCCAAAAATATCCAGATTCCATATCCCCCAAAACCTCAATAAAAAGGCGGTGATCAAAATAACAAAAAGCAAATTTTTCAAATTAAGAATTTTTTAGATTTGAGATATCGTTTTGGAGCGATTTATTATCTGGATTTAATTTCAGCGCCTCCCCCCAATATTGAAGCGCCTCAGCTTTCCGGCCAAGATTTTTATAGTAATTTCCTAAAGCAATTTTCAGATTATAATCAGCTGGATTTAATTTTATTCCAGTCAAAAAAAGATTCTCTATTTGATCTCGTTTTTCCGGATAGTGAAATTCATAAATGGCCGCCAATTGGATATAAGCATCAATGTTAGCAGAATTATTTTCAATGGATTTCAAAAAATTGCTTTCGGCTTTGGGGTAATCTTCCAGATAAAAACCGTAAAGATCCCCTAAATTATGGAAAGAAACAAAGTTCTGCGGCCGGATTTCACTGACAAATTCCCAGGCTTCAGCCGCTCCCTCATAATCGCCGATTAATTTGCGGTAGGCGCCTAAATCAAGCCAAGCGGCCATATCATTGTAATTATTCTTAATTAAACCGGTTAATTCTTTAATTTTATTTTCCGCCTGATTTCTGGCACGGTCCCCCAAAGCTGCCTTAACCAAAATCGGCCCTTCAACTAATTTCAAAGCGCGCGTTTTAAATTCCTGATTATCCGATCGGATAACTTCAGTAGAAGTACTAAGGCCATTTGTAATAACTGGAGATGAAACGGCCGGCTGACTATTATTTTCGGCAATCTGAAAATCTTTCCAAATGTACCAAGTTACAATACCAATTAAAAAAGCTAACAACAGAATTAATAAGATTCTTTTCATAATCAGAAATTTTAACATACAGGCCCCATAAGTCCAATAGGGCCAATAGGACTGACAAGAACAATCTTCTTGACTGAAACAAAATACCCTCGCAATGCGAGGGTATTTTGCTAATCTCTATTCTAATTTTACATCAGAACAGACTCAAGTGATTAAACTATCTGGACAATACTTGAGCAGTCATAGCGCTGGATGGTAATCCAGAAACATTATAACCGTTAGTAAAGTCGTTGTTAGCTACAGCTGAAGTAGTGGTTGAATTTGGAGTCCAAATGAGGTCATCATTTGCATCCGCATCAGCCCCAGCCGCTGAAGTCATAAATCCAAGATCGCCTGCACCAGAAAGGGATGGATAAGCAGCATCTCCCTGGAGAGCGGTAGAGATAGAATCTCCAGTATCACCAGCGCCAGAAAGATTAGCTCTGACCTCAAAGTAGTAAGTAGAACCAGCCGGGATCTGCAATGATTTTGCAGTTCCGCTCTGATCAACCACGAAATTCAAGTCAGTAGAATCCGAAGCCCAAGTTGCCAAGCTAAGATCTGAATTTAATAACTTACCGCCACTGTTTACACCGGATACCGGGCTTGAAAACGCGGAATCGGTGTAACCATAAGCATTCATTGTTGAAGCCGTCAGGGTAGTGGTAGAAACTCGAACAGTGAATTTATAGAGACCCACATCACCAGCGGAATTCGCGGTAACCTTGAATCTCAAAACTGCCTGTTCACCGTTTTGCACTGAAGTGCTGATATTAACTCTTTCAAGGGTTGGGTAAGATTTCATCAATCTTACGCCCTCGGAAGCGGTATCGGCACTAGAAGGATTAACGGTCTGGCCCGAAGATGCTCCAGTACCATAGTTTCCATTTAAGCTGGTAGAATTGCCACCATCATAATCAACTACCAAGAGATCGCCAGATCGGGTAAGAGGTCCGGATGCCGACATTCCGGCAACAGTACCTTTTACTACCATTACTTTTTCTCCGTCTTTTGGAACGGTGAATCCGGTAATAGCGCTAGAAGTAGCGAAATCTCCAGTAGAGAAAGTAGCTTCACCGACTTTGGTGCCATCAGTAGTATGCAACGTTACCATTTGACCAACTAAGTCAATTGGAGTGTTAGAAGCAACACCACTTAATTGCAAAGCCATTTGCTTAAGAGCAACATCCTCGTTGCTAGCTCGGAGTTTAAACCTCGCCAATTCAACAGTTTGACCAGGAGCAGCCAGCTTGTAAGCTGGAGATCCTGAATCAAGCTCTACAGACAAAGTACCGCCAGTAGCCGCAGTCATAGCCTGACCAGCGCTGTCAGTTTCAGAGACTGTTGCTGTCTGACCAGAAGTTAATCCGGTTGGTGATGGAGATGAACTATCGTCATATCCCCACTGATACTTCGCACCGGAAGTTACATTGGCCTTCAAATCACACTTCAAAGACAATTGCTTGGAAGCGCCTTTGGCAAGGGTCAATCCAGTACCATCAAAAGTAAAGGAGGTTGACGAAGCCGCAGCAGAAGGATTGACAACATTAGAACCGGAAGTTAAGACTGTTCCACCATCTGACAATTTGCAGTTGGTAAGATCAGTCGCGCCACCACCGGCAGAAACGTTATATTCAAGCGGCAAAGAAGTTAATCTTAGATCTTCACCGGACGATGAAGTATCGAGGATGTATTTTGCGAACTCAAACTGAGTTGAACCAGCAATAACTGTCTGTGCAATTGGCACAGAAGAAACACTAAGCGTCATTGCAGCGCCTTTGGCAGTCATAGTATTGCTAGTAACCGCAGAGGTCGGACTCGGGGTAATGGAATTACCAGTTGTCTGACCAGTTACTGAACCCCAACCACTTGGAGTGGTGGAAGCAGTAATCGTATCATTATTCGCAAATCCAGTAGCTAATTTAGCTTTTAAGGTTAAATTAGTAACGCCAACTGGGAAGGTGATGGTGTCAGTAAAGGTTACCGAGCCACTTACACCACTACCAGAAGCATCAAGCGGACCAGCTAAAGTCTTGCCAGTTTCATCAACCAATTTAAGGTTGTCTAAATCTGTCATAGCCGGATCTGTACCAGTATTATCAACTAATAAGAAGTTGACTGGGATACTAGCAACTGAAATCGCCTCGCCTTTTACATCAACCGAGAAGCCAGCTAATGGCTGACCATCTAAGTTAATAGCTAGATTCTGAGCCTGGACACTATTCCATTTACTGACAGTCATAGTTCCCGCAGAAACCGAGACTTGAGCAGCGTCATACCATGGATCTTCCACGGAGCTGAAAGCTGCAGTGTCATCAGTAGGATCAGATCCGCCAGTTTGCGGCGGAATAATCCCGTATCCATAAGTCTCACCAACCAAGTAAAGATCAGTTTTCTTAGCAATATCAAAGTCTACAGTTCTTGCAGAACCGCCAGTGATATCACCCTTGACTAATATTTCCTTGTTAGCGCCTTTATCTATTAAGAGACCTGAACCCGGAAAAACGGCAGTGTAATACTTACCGTCAGCACTGACAGTAGTATCATATGCAGTACCATCAACCCAAGTTTTTACGCTGGCTAAATCACCTGATCCAGCAGAACCAGTCTGGTTCCAGCGCATGGATTTCAAATACATTCTTTCCGCAGAAGTAGCAGTTACTTTAATGGAAGAGAAGGTATAAGCTTTAGTGCCAATTTCTTTAGTTTGACTAGATCCCGGATCTAACGGGCCACGCTCTAAAGTAACGTTACCGATTGTTAAAGTATCGTTAATTGTATGCGTAGCGCCAACCATCGGAAAAGTACCGTTAACAGCTGCCGAAGTATTTGCCGCGACAACTGCCAAAGAGATACCTTGGCCACCTCTGCCGGTGGTAGCAACTCGGTTAGCAGCAACAGTCAAAGTTCTGGTTTGGCCAGCTTTAACAGTTAACGCTTCACCGACATTTGCCCGGTGATCAGAATTCAAAGTCTTCTTAAGACCAAGTTGGGCTCCGTTTTCGTCCAATAAGAGGACGCTATCAAGAGCCGCATCTTCCGCAAGTCCTTGCCTTTCAACAGTTAAGGAATTAACCGTAACATCGCCATCGGCAGATGCAGTCAAATTAACTTTAGTGAAAGGAAGTCTGGAAGCGCTCATTGGAGCCAGCGTTGGAGCTGGCTGACCAGCCGCTAGAGTAACGGTTAAACCGCTACCCATCGGTGCCGGGGCTGGAGTCGTTCCAGTACCAGTTCCAGTGCCAGTTCCTGCAGTTCCCGTAGCGGCCAATTTAGCGCGAGTTCTCGCACCAAAATATCCAGCTGCCGGGGAAACCCCATTTGCTGCCTGCCATTTGGCAAGAGCCGCTCTGGTTAAGGAACCGAAAGTTTCGGTTTCATTACCAGAAGAACCTGCTCCGCTAGCAGCTACTTGCGCGCCATTAGCATTCAAGAATTTCTGCAGATCTTTTACTGCCGCTCCCTTGCTACCGACGGTGAGGTCGCCAGAAGACAAAAGGGAAGCCGAGGCAGCGCTAGATGCCGCTGGAGTTCCTTGAGAAACTAACTGGGCCTGCAATGCAGCTACCTGAGCTAGTAAAGCTTGAAGCTGTGCTTGCAAATCAGCCGTGGTTGCACCATGGACAGTCATTGGAAGCAAAGCTCCCGCTCCAGAGAGCGAAACAACTGTAGCAATTGATACTACAGCTGTAGAAACTTTTTTCATTAATTTATTTTTCATAATCAATTTTATTTGACCTTTCTTTAAGTAGGGTAATCTATCGACTGATGACCGCTACTAAAGATTTAATTTTTATTCCCCATAGGACCTATAGGTCATATAAGTCCCATAGGAATCCAATAGGTTTATTTAATTTTTACATTTCAAAATTATTCCTTTTTACTGTCCTCGCCGCGAAGGCAAGGCCGACCCCAGTAAAAGAATAACCTAATATCAAAGAAAAAACTCGCTTTCAAGCGAGGCTAAATAAACCCTTAAAAGCGAACACCGCCAATGGCGGTGAGGCTAGTAAGCTTCCGGTAAAAAATACCGGACGGTTATGATTCAGCCTCACTCTGAATCTAACTACAGTATATAATTTTAAACCCGCAATCTCAACACCTAACTGTGAATAAACTGTAAATTATGTGCATTGAGACTACAACCAATATAACGAATCTGCCTTATTCACGTTACGATACTAACTACTACTCCGCATCCCCGATTCTACCGGCTGCAAAACTAACTTATAATAGCTCGCTGGGCCGCCATTCCCTACTCTTTCCACCATTCCCCGCTCGCAAAGCCGCTGAAGATCATATCTTAGGGTTCTCTCACTCACATCGGGGAACTCAACCATTAAATCTTTTAACCGGCAACCAGCGCCATTTCCTGATTTTATCCTATTTATAATTGCCGATTGCCGAATTGCCGTATTAAAATTATTAGTCCGGTTTTCAACCTCACCTACACCACTTAAATCATTTAGATTAACTAGACGCGGAGAATCGCTCTGCTGATGGACATCTGCCACCTTAGGGTTATCTAATTTTTCTAGAGAAATTTTATTTTCATTGGATTTCTTGGTAGTAGTAAATAAATCATCTAAATTCGGCAATTTCTCTTCATGATCTGCCGGATTGCCGAATTGCCGTATTGCCGAATTTAAATTATCCAGTTCTCTCACTAAGATATTAGCGTTAACCGGCTCTATTTCATAAACCGAATAAGCCAGACGGACTAAGCCATCTAAAACAGAAATAGTTGCCAACGCCCTATCCAGATTAGCCACACTTTTATCCGCTCCCACTCGCGCTGAATTTTCTAATAATTCCACCGCCAAAGATTCCAATCTAGACCGCAGATCACTTCTTTTAATATACCAAGCAACGCGGATGAGGGCATAGGAGATCTCCCGCGCTTTATCTTTAAGAAATTGCGCAGACATAGAATCAATTCTATATCCGTGATAAATAAAAAGTCAACCCAAAAATTAAATATTCAATGTCCACTCTGAGGTCCAGAAAATTAAAGCTGAAAGCGCCAAAAAGAAAACTGAGTGCTGAAAGATAAATTTTCTGGAAATTGCTCCAGTGAAGTGCTTAAGTAAAAAGTCGGCAAGAGAAAATATGAAAAGGAGCATCAAATTGGCAGAGCTAATAAATCCAATCGGAAGCAGGGCCACTACCCATAACAACTGCGCCACCAAAAATGCGGCAACTGATGCGGCAATAAATTCTCTTTGCGGAAAATGAAAACTGGGAATAATCGCCAACCATTCTTTAAAAAGAATAAATGAGGCCAGTATGACTAAACCGAATTTTAAAAAGAAAAACTCAGACTTACCGGCTAGAAAGAAAATAATAAAAACTGAATAAAAAAGAATTAAAATAGAAACAAAATACAGCCTGGCTCTTTTCACAAAAAAGTAGTCCTTAATGCCAAGTAAAAGATAAAAGACTGCTAAAAATAAAAATAGAACCGGCCAGAAAAGAATTGACCCAAAAACTATCTTTAACCCTAAGATAGAAACGATTAAAAATATTAAAAAAGCGCCCCAGGTATAATATCCGTCAAAAAAAGGCCGAATATAAAAAATGGCTGCAATCACGGCAAAAAATAAAATAGGTATTGTCTGAAAATCCCGCCAAGATACAGACCACAACAAAAAACCAACAACCAGCGTCTTAAGATATAGCGACAACTGGCTCTTGTATTTCTGATACAGGCTTTGAAAGGCTAATTTTAGCTTTGGCGCCATGTTTTAATTCTCCTTTAATAATCTTATCTGCCATTTTATCCAGTATCACCTTCTGAATCAAACGCTTAAGCGGCCTGGCGCCGTATTCCGGGCTATAACCATTCTCCGTCAAATAATTCCTGACCGAAGCGTCAATGACCAGTTTCATTCCCTTTTCTTCAATCCTAGCCTTAACCTCGGCAAGCTGCTTATCAACGATATTGCCAATATCAATTCTGGTAAGCGGATTGAAAATAATAATCTCATCTATACGATTTAAAAATTCCGGCTTAAATTGCTCTTTAAGCGATTCGTGAACCTTTTCTTTGAATTGCATTCCCCTCTCCCCGGCTTCGCCTTCCGCTACCGAAGAAAACCCCAAATTAGCCAACTCCTTAATATAATGGCTACCGACATTGGAGGTCATTATAATAATAGTATTTTTGAAGTTTACTATTCTCCCCTTGCCGTCAGTAAGCCGGCCGTTATCCAATACCTGAAGCAGAATATTAAACACCTCGGGATGCGCTTTTTCCACCTCATCAAATAAAATTAAGCTATAAGGGCGGTGCCTGATCATTTCCGTAAGCTGGCCGCCCTCCTCATAACCGACATATCCGGGCGGCGAACCGATTAAACGGGAAACTGCGTGTTTTTCCATATATTCCGACATATCTATCCGGACTAAAGCCTTTTCGTCATTGAACATAAACTCCGCTAAAGCCTTGGCGAGTTCGGTTTTACCGACTCCGGTCGGTCCAAGAAACATAAATGAACCGAGTGGCCGGTTTTCATCGGAAAGGCCGGCCCTGGCTCTCCGTAAAGCATTAGAAACAGCATTGATACCTTCTTTCTGGCCGATCACCCGCTTAGAAAGCACTTCGTCAATTCTTGCCAACTTCTCGCCTTCTGATTCCAGCATTTTCATAACCGGAATGCCGGTCCAACGGGAAACCACCAAAGCAATATCTTCTTCGTCCACGCTTTCCTTCAAGAATTTCCTGCTTGTCCTACTGGTCTTACTGGACTTATTGGTCTTATTTGGCTCATAATTTCGCCTTTCAAAAGTTTTAAAATCTTTTTCCGCGGATGGCAGCTTTTCGTAAATAATCTGCGCCACCTTCTCTAAATTACCTTCCCGCTCCGCCACCTCTGCCTCGCGCTTCAAATCTTCAATTTTTTTTCGCAAATTATGCAGATTTTCAAAAGCCAGCTTTTCCGCGTGCCACTTGGCAGATAATTCATCATTCTGTTCTTTTAATTTAATGATTTCTTCGGCGACTTCCTTAAGCCGTTTTTTACTGTCGGCGTTTTCTTCTTTAACCAAAGCCGACCGCTCCACTTCCAATCTGGTAATCTGCCGCCGGACTTTATCAATCTCTCCGGGCAAGCTTTCAGTTTCCAGCCTTCTGGCGGCAGCCGCTTCATCCACTAAATCTACGGCTTTATCCGGCAAAAACCGGTCTGAAATATATCTGGCGGATAAATTAACTGCGGCAACTAAAGCCTCGTCGCTGATCCGGAGCCCGTGATGAATCTCATATTTTTCCTTAAGCCCGCGGAGAATAGTGACGCTGTCTTCCAAAGACGGCTCTTCCGTAAAAATCGGCTGGAAACGGCGAACTAAAGCCATATCCTTCTCAAAATGCTTCTGATATTCCTTGATAGTGGTGGCGCCGATCGCATGCAGTTCTCCTCTGGCCAATGGCGGCTTCAACAGATTAGAAGCGTCAATGGCGCCCTCGGCCGAGCCAGCACCGACAATCATATGAATCTCATCAATAAAAAGTATCAGCCGGCCAGAAGCATTCTGAATTTCTTTTATAAAAGCTTTTAAGCGGTCCTCAAATTCACCCCGAAACTTAGTTCCGGCGATTAATGAACCTAAGTCTAGCATAATAATTTCTTTATCTTTCAGCGGCTCCGGGACATCACCGGAAACAATCCGCTGGGCCAGGCCCTCCACAATTGCGGTCTTTCCGACTCCCGGCTCACCGATTAAAATCGGATTATTTTTAGTACGCCTAGATAAAACTTGAATCACCCTGCGCAGCTCCTCGTCTCGTCCGATTACCGGGTCCAATTTTCCGTCCCGCGCTTGATCAGTAAGATTAATCGCATATTTATCCAGCACTTGAAATTTACTTTCTGGAGTTTCATCGGTGACTCGAGTCGAACCGCGAAGCTGGGCAAGTGTGCGCAAGGCGTAATCACGCTTAAACCCGAATCTTTCCAGCATAATCTGAGCGGCCGACGCAGTCTCTAAAATTCCCAAAAGCAAATGCTCGCAAGAAATAAATTCGTCTTTTTGGTGCTGGGCTATTTTGGCCGCTTTATCCAAAACCTGCATCAATTCCTGAGACAAATAAAGCTGACCGACGGTTGCGGCGCTAAAAATTTTCGGCAATTTTTTCAGCTCTTCCTCGATGGCCTGATCTAATTTTTCCAGACTGACTCCGCTTCGGGTAAGAAGTGGCTGAACTAAAGACTGGTTGTCGCCAAGAAGAGCGGATAATAAATGAAGCGCCTTAAATTCCCCGTGGTTCCGCTGAGCGGCGAGATCCTGGGCATTTTGCAGCGCTTCTTGAGCTTTGATTGTAAACCTATTGAAATTCTTCATCTCCTAATTTTATTCTAACATTTTCCATCATATCATCCAATTTATCACTCTGTCAATGAGAGTGATAAATTGCCCATTCTGCTAAATTGTCTATGACACCTTACTCACCCTGCCGTCAGAAATACAGGCAGGGCTCGTTAGATTGTTTTTTAGTTTCTCTACAACAAATAGGCAGAACGCGAATCTAGCTTCCCAAGTGACAGCTGGTTGATGGCAAAATCAGATCAGACACAAACCCCTGCCGCGGGCCATTGAAAGTTTTATTCGGATTTTACAGTCACTCTTATTGTCTAACCTATACCCCAAAAGAATGCGCTGCGGTGCTGGCGCATTAGCTATCCTGTAAAGGGTAGCTTTTTTTATTAATTAAAAACCACCCCTATGGGTGGTTTTTGCTTTCTATAAACTCTGTAAATCAGCTTCAGTTGCCTGTAATTCCGCGTCTATATCTCCAAGATCAGTGGCTTCAAGTTCTTGTTCAATCGCAACGGTAGTATCTTCCGGACTTAATGACGGTCCGGCAGTTTCCGGAGCAGTAACTGATGCTGGCCTCTGCCACATCCACCATCCAAGTAAAACTAATACCGCAGCTGCCAAAACCCATAACCATTTTTTAGAATTATTTTCCATATTATTAAGAATTAATTTATAAATCGACTATTGAGTAGTTGTTGCCGGAGGTTCCGGTGAAGGGGCTGGAGCTGGTTCAGGAGCTGGTTCCTCATCAACTTTAGGAACGCCTTTTAATAATCTGGTTGCTTCTACCACCGCTTTATGCGCTGTTTGCACTTTCTCTTTTATATCTTTCAAATCTTTATTCAAGACCTCTCGCGCCGCAGCAACTGCGGATTTCAACTGAAATTCTTCAGTAACATTAATCGGATAAGTTTTGGCTAATTGAGCAGTGACCGCAGTTCGCGCATCGGCAACGGCAGTTTTAGCTTTTTCAACCGCAGCACGCACCATCGAAACATCTACACCCCTGCTTTCTGCCTTATCTGCGCGAGAACTGACCTTACCCAATAATTCTTCTAATCGGTTTAATTGAGTAGCTAAATGATTCGTTAATTTTGTATTTATTTCAGCAAATTTTTCATCTAATCGCTCAACCGCCTGTTTTTTTCTCTCATCTTTAACTTTTTCCAATCGCGCTTTTAATTCTGTTTTTTGTGCCTCTCTCTTAGTTTTTGATTCTTCACGCGCTGTTTCGGTTTTTTGCTGAAATTCTTCCCGTTTCATTTTTAACTCCCCGCGGGCGGCCTCTGCTTTTTTCTGCAATTCTTCGCGAGCAGTCTCCGCCTTTTTATTTAATTCTTCTCTCGCCGCTCTTAAAGCTTCCGGAGTTGCAGTTCCGGGACGAAGGGCGGAACGCTCCTCCTTAAGTTCCGAGCGAGTCTCTGCCGCTTTAGTGCGAAGTTCGGTCTGGCCAGCTTTTTTCTCCTCCTGTATTTTCTCTACCCCCACTTTCAATTCTTCCCGCGCCGCCTCGCGATCTTCACGAAGCGCCGGCCGCTTCGATGTAGTAGTTTGTGCAAAAACGACAAGACCGCTATTCACCAAAAGACTTGCTGCACAAATACTACTTATCAAAATTTTCTTCATAATAATTATTAATAATTAATTTAAATAAACTACGACTTTTTAATTTATTATTTAGTATAACACAGTAAGATACCCGGGACACAATTTATTACTTTTTTATAAAAATAAAAATCCCCTGCGTGGTAAATTCACGCAGGGGCCAATGACCCAAGAGCCCAAAGATCCTAAGAACTGCGGGAGAAGACCCGGTAGCCGTCGTGCCACACGAACGGATTCTCAACCGAGTAGGCATCGACGAGCCAGCCATCGCTGTGCCAGCGAACGCTCACCGCCCAGAGAACTCCTTTGGCGTCGCGAACATAGAAGATGTTCGTGTGGCCGCTGGTCCGGAGTTCTCCATCCTCGCCCTTGGGTTGCTTTTTGAACAGCTCCCAGATGCTGGCGAGGGTGGTCTCCGCCCTATCTCCTAGTTCTGCCAGGATCGACGCATTCATCGACATCTGCTTCACTCTGCTGTAGCAAAGCTCAACTTCTGACTGCGGCTCCTCCACTTTAGTGAGGAACTCGCGCC